>JADJPR010000018.1 GCA_016713135.1 Rhodanobacteraceae bacterium
TGCGCACGGCACGCGACGCCATCGCCGCCACACTCGCGCCTGCCGATGCTGCCGGGCAGGTTCGCCGCGTGGCGCAACGGTTTGCGCTGGTTGCTGCTGCCGGCGAACTGGCGACGGAGTACGGCTCACAGGATGGTCCGAGGGCGAAGCCGCCTGCCGCCGCCGTCTGTTTCTGCGCGCATGGCTCGGCGCACGCGGGACCACTGGCGCGGCCGAACCCCGCAGCAATGCTGGCGCAGGTTCGCCGCTTCCTGAGGCGCACGGCGAAAGCCGCTTTGCACCGATGGACGAGGCCGACAACCACGCCACCATCAACCGGGCCGGGTTCCGTCGGAAACATCCGAGGGCACGGAATACCTGATCCTTCGCGAGCTTCCGCGAAATCTGCACGGGCTTCGACCATAAGGCCGTCGCGAAGGTATTTCGCTGAGGCCGGCGCATTGAAACCCGACAACGACGGCAGCACGACGAAACCGGAACGGCTGCCGGGGTTCGGTCTCACCCGGTGCTACGTCATCACCGCAGCAATCTGGAGCGCCGGCAATGCTTGACCTGCCCCGCATCCTCGCCGCTGTTACGGCTGTTACGGAAGGCCGCGCGCCAGCCGTAACAGTGAAAACCGCACCAGAACAAGCCTGTACGGCTGTTACGGAAGTTACGGCCGGAATCAGCAAGGGCGCGACTGATTCGGCAGAAGCCCCACAACCACCGACCACCGACCACCCGGAAAGGCTCACGCGAGTCTCTAGTTTTCACCGTAACAACCGTAACAACCGTACAGCCAGCAGTGACGCGGGTTCCGCTGTTACGGAAGCCGAAACGGAAACCGTAACAGCCGTAACAACACCCGCCGCGGTTGTGCAATTGGTGACCTGCGAAACCTGCCGGCACTTCCGACCGGACCCGATCAACCCGCCTGCCGGTGTCGGCATCTGCGCCGCTGGTGTCGCGCATCTGAGCATCGGCCGCGCCCTGCATCCGATGGCGCCACGGTATTGCGCCGGGCATGAGGTGGCGGGATGACCGGGGGGCGTGGGTCCCACAGGGGCGGCAATGCAGGCGGGTCTATGCCGCGCGTCACAGCGCTTGCGCCAGCCGTCGCCCGACTTCCTACCGGCCGGACATTGCCCGCGGCTCTGGCGCTGGTGAGGCATTGCGGTTTACCCATCCGCTCCGATGCAACGTCACAAGGACCCCGGCCGAGGGATTGTTACGGATTGTCCGGGTCCCTGTAGAGGCTCGAAAAAGCACCGCGGGCGCCCTGCCGCGGGGCTCGACAATTTTTCGGCTCCCTAGCGACACAGCAACAGATGCCCGATTTGCGCGTCCTGACGCGCAAAATCGACTGTATCAACTGTAGCGGCACGTTCAATAGGCGGCGACTATGACCGACCACGAACTAGACCAGCGAGTGCAAGCCTGGCCGCCCGGCTGGAGCAACGCGGACATTGGCGTTGGCCCCGAGTTCGCGTCCGCGAGGCGACAGCGGCGCATGTGATCGGCGTGGCCGGCAGAACCTTGCAGCGCTGGCGTGAGGCTGGCATCGGTCCGGCATTCGTCGTGATCTCGCGCAGCGTGACGTATCGCCTGGCTGACTTGCTCGCGTGGATCGACGAGCGCCGGCATGCAGCGAAGGGTCAGTTGTAGCCGCCCCCACGTAATGCGATTGAAGGATGAGTTTGTGCTCACGCACAAACTGCCCATCAAGGGAGACGTTACCACCAGTTGTAACGTCGAATTGCCACCAACCCGCACCGACTCAATCGGCCGCGCGAAAACGGCATCCGCCCCACCCGAGGCGATGTGCGGCATGCGGTGGAGCTGGCGCTGCGGACCTGGCCGGAGAAGTCGCAGCGGTTGATCGCCGAGCAAGTAGGGGTGCGATCAAGGTCACGTGTCGCGACCAAGACTGAGTTTATGCGTAGTCATCACTGCCCGACGCCCCCGCCACCGTCACCGGCAAAGACGGCAAGGTTTACCCAACATCGAAGCCGCGCGAGAAGCGCCGGTGGAAACGCAGATGCCCCTCGGCGAAGACTTGACGAGATCGCCGGCAACCGCCCGTTTCGCGTGATCGTTGTCACCGTCACGACACCAGGCGACACGCGCCGACGCTGACGGCTCACGGCGCAACGGCAGCGCCGGCAAACTGGCACCCATCGACGACAGAGGGTGCAGGATGGACTACTGGCAAGCATTCACGCGAGCCGCCGCGATTTCGGTCGGCGCCGATGTTGCGCGCGCCTCATTGCTCGCACTCGGGCCGCTGACGACCGATGTCACACAACGAACCGATGGCGGTGCAGGCGCAGCTCGCGAACTGCGCGAAGCTCCCGGCCGCCGCGGTGCTGGCTGGACGCGGGCAACGCTGAACGCCGAGATCGCACGATTGAGCGCCAAGAGCGCCGGCTCACGATCCGCCGCGAAGGGCTTCGCGAGCACGAGGCGCGCATGCAAGAGGAGCTGGGCCGCCTGACTCGGCAGCGCGAGAGCACCGGCCGTCTTCTCGAAGAACTGACGCGCGACTTTGAGGCGCTGGCGAACGCCGCAGAAAAGGAGAAAGCAGATGCACGCTGATATCACCAAGGTTCGGGCCGAGATCGAGCGCGTTTGCGCTGAACTGCGCACCCTGAAATCCGGATCAATGACCGTCCCGGAGGAAATCGCGCTCCGTCGCGTGGATCAACTGACCGCGCACTATGCGGAGCTCGCCGAGCCGTGGCTCCGCGGCCTGATCGGCGAACTGACTAGCACGGGCGGCGACAACCCCGCGGCCCTGCTGGAGTGCGGAAACCACCGTGCCCTGCAAATGCAACTGGTGGCGCTGCTGCCCGACCTGATCGGCGACGCGCTGAAATCCAAAGTGCGCGCCCACTACTCGGCAACCGGCGAAACCGGCACCGATCCGGCAACGCTTCCTGCGCGTATCCGCAAGCTGGAAGCCGACTTGCTGGCGCTCGAAATCAAGGACGTTGCACTCAGCGAAAAGCACGGCGAACCGCTGCGCGCCGACACCAATGCGCGCGCCTTGCTCGGCGTCGCTTGATCCACCACAACCGGAGTACGCAAAGATGAAGACGCTGTCGCTGGAAGAGTTCAACGCGCCCGTCGGCCAAGACGAAGCCGGCCGCCGCCTCCACCACGAAGCCGGCCAGCAAGGCCACCACGCCGAACCCCTTCACGCGCGAATACGTCGCCTCGGTCTACGCCGCCCGCAAGGCCAGCACCCCTTCGGCTCCACGCGCCTAGTGCGCGGCGGGATTAGCCGGAGAGTGCCCGCGGAACGCAAAACCCCGGCAGCCGCGGTCCGTAGCTTCTGAGTAACTCCGGCGCGGATGACGCGGCAAACACCACCAGGAGACAGAACATGCAGCCCGATTCCTTCAACGTCCGCCACCAGGCCCAGCGCCGCCCCGAGCCGCCCCGAGCCGCCGGCACCCCAGCCGCGAACCGCCCGCGAGAAGTTCATCGCGTTTGCGACTCGGCGTGCTGCCGAGCTGGGCATCAAACCGGGCTATGACGCATGAACGCCGCCACCTTTTGCGGACTCACTGATGCCGAGAAGCGCGCACACGTCGCCACGCTGAGCAACCACCAGCGCCGCAAGCTGATTGACGCGGTGGCCGACTATCACCAGAGCAACGGCAACCCGGACCCGTTCAAGCTGAAAGCGAATGCCGAGTTCCGCGAGTGGGCAGCCAAGCGCGCGCCGAGGTGACAAGGCCTGCCGCGTGTCTCATTGCACGCGAGAGCCGGCCGCCGGCTGCGATGCCGGCCGCCTGGCCGGTGAGTGGCGACAAACCCCGGCAGCCGCGGCTCGGCCGTTCGTCGGCGAGTGACGCGGCAACCCTGCAACCGATAGGCGCACCGTGGACGAACTGACTTTCAGCATCGCGCAGATTGCCCGGAGCATGAGGGCGGCTCGCGAGACAGTCTCACGGAAGCTAGCCGCGGCAGGCGTGGAGCCAGCCGGGCAGCGTGGCGGATATCCGGTGTACGACCTGCCCGCCATCGTGGCCGCATTCGCAGCGCACGGCGGCAAGCGCGACCCTAGCCAGATGAGCGCGTTCGAGCTGCGCGCGTTCTACGCCGCCGAACGGGATCGGCTAAAGCCTGGGCGTCGAGGCCGGCGACCTGCTGGTGCGTGCTGATGTTGCCGCTGTCCTCGGGCGCATCGCCGGGCCGCTGGTGCGCGAGCTGGAAACGCTGCCGGATCGCCTAGAGCGCGACATGCGCGTCAGTGGTGAGGTTGTGGAGTACGTGCGCGGAGTGATCCGGGCAGCGCGTGATCGGATGGCGGCAGCGATAGACGAGGTGGGAAGTGAACGACTACACCCAGCGCTTCAACGAAGCATTGGCCGCGATCTGTGACCGCGCCGACGCCGCGATGCAAGCGGAGCCGGAGCGATGCCGCGAGATCCGCCAGCAGGCCGAGCGCGACATCGCCGCCCTACCGGAAACCCTCGCGCCCGATCCCGCATGGCCGGCTGACAAGCGGCAGGCGTTCGAGCTATGGCGCGGCGATCTGATCCAGCAGCAAAGGAGAAAGCAACATGCAGGACAATCCGATCATCAACCCCACGGTTGAGCAAGCGAGGTTCCTCGAAATCGCCGACCGGCAGGCCGCGCTTCGCGACTATGAATCGGCCCTGGCGCGCGTCCGTGTGGCAATGAATGTGCATCGCGGTGCCTGTCGGCAATGACTTCACGTTCCCGGCGCGACCGACTGACCGACGCCGACAACGAAGTCCACGAGCCCGGCCACGTGCCGGGCTTTTTGTTACTGCACCTGCCCGCCATCTGGCACCAGCGCGCCCGCTATCTCGTCGAAGCGCCAGCGCGCCGCGCGCTGCCTGTCCGCGTCGCCGTCCACGATGGCTAGCGCGTAGTCGGATAGCAGGCCGCGGAATCGAGCCGCTAGCGGTGTGTCGCCGTCAGGCCGCAAGGACTCGCGCACCCACCGCGCCACCGTCTGCGCCTTCGGATCGTCCGGCAGGCGTGCGCACTCGTCGAGGATGCGAAGGGCTTCGCGTAGTCGGTCGGGCTGCATGCCTGGACTATCGCACCGTCTGCGGCTCGCTGGGGACTTGGCACGATGCAGGCCGGGAGGCATCGGTGGGATACTCGGACTCGCTGAGGCACTCACAGAGGGCAAGCATGCGAACCGTGATCGCAATCGCGCTGACACTGGCCGCTAACGCCGTGTTCGCCTCGCAGGTCTACAAGTGCAAGGACGTCAATGGGACCGTTGTGTTCAGCCAGCGGCCCTGCGCGGATGATCCGGCGCAAGTGGAAACCGTTGATACGTCGCGTTCGCTCAAGACCGGAACGGGTGGATCGGTCGAGGAACAGAGCGAATTCGCCGCTATGAACGAGATCCGCCGCAAGTGTGCGGCCAGACTGGACGGCATATCCGGCCGATACGCTGCGCAGCGAGCCAGCATCGCGAGACAGATCGCGGCACTGGAGGCCAGCATCGAGCGGACCAACAACAACTTGGCCGGCGCAACGGCGGAATCCGGCTTGCGTCAGCAGATTGGAAGCCTGTCGGTCGAACGTGGCTCACTCGCTGCCGCTGAGGCAAGCGAGATGCAGTCAGCACGTCAGCAGTGCCGCGACGAGAGAGAAGGCAGAGGAAGAGCGCCAAGCGGAGGCGCAGAGGGAGCGCACGAAGTAGCGCTTGTTACGCAGTCGTTACGCACCGGCAAAATTGTCGCCTTTTCGGACGTCCAAAAACAGCGATAACCTATTGATTTATAAATGGTGCCGGCGGAGGGAATCGAACCCCCGACCTACTGATTACAAATCAGTTGCTCTACCAATTGAGCTACGCCGGCGCGGGTTGGCGATTGTAAGCGCTGGGCGGTGTGTGCGCGAGGGTGGATCAGGCGTGGCCGGGTGTGAGGAAGCGGCGGGCGAGTTCTTCGGCGTTGACCGCGGGGCTGATCAGGAAGCCCTGGAAATGGTCGCAGCCGCGCGCGCGCAGGAATTCGAGCTGGGCCTGGGTTTCCACGCCTTCTGCCAGGATGTCGAGGTGCAGGGTGTGGCCGAGCGCGATGATGGCTGCGGCGATCTCCGCGCCGCCTTCGTGGCTGGGGATGTCGGCCACGAAGCTGCGGTCGATCTTCAGCGTGTCCAGCGGCAGGCGCTTGAGGTAGGCGAGCGAGCTGTAGCCGGTGCCGAAATCGTCGATGGCGACGCGCACGCCCAGGCCGCGCAGCGCGTGCAGGGTGCCGATCACCATGCTGCCGTGCTCCATCAGCATGGATTCGGTGATCTCCAGCTCCAACGCGTCCGGGTCGAGGCCGGTGTCGGCGAGCACACGCGTCAGCCGGTCCGGGAACTCCGGTTGGCGCAACTGGCGCGCCGACAGGTTGACGCACAGGCGCAGGTCCGGATGCGCGCTGCGGCGCCAGCGCTGGACCTGGCGACAGGCGGTCTCCAGCACCCAGTCGCCGAGCGCGGAAATCAGGCCGGTTTCCTCGGCCAGCGGGATGAAGCGGCCCGGGTAGACCATCGGCTCGCCCGGTGGCTGCCAGCGCACCAGCGCCTCGACGCCCATGATGCGGGTGCTGTCGCAGTCGAGCAGCGGCTGGTAATGGACCTCGAATTCGCCGCGCGTGAGTGCGCGGCGCAGGCGGCCCTCGAGTTCCAGGCGGTCGCTGGCGGCGTCGACCAGGCTCGGCGTGTAGAAATGGAAGGTGTTGCGGCCCAGGTCCTTGGCGCGATACAGCGCCGCGTCGGCGCAGCGCACCAGGTCGGTGGCAGTGCTGCCATCCTCGGGATACAGGCTGATGCCGATGCTGGCGTCGGCGAAGACCTCGTGACCGCTGGGCAGCAGGAAGGGCTCGCTCAGCGTCGAGAGCAGATGGCGCGCGACATCGCCGGCGGCGCGCGCGTTGCCCACGCTCTCGACGATCACCAGGAATTCGTCGCCGCCGAGGCGCGCGACCGTGTCGCTGCTGCCGGCGGCGCGGCGGAAGCGCTCGCCGACGGCGCACAGCAGCTCGTCGCCCACCTGATGGCCGAGGCTATCGTTGACCGTCTTGAAGCGGTCCATGTCGATGAACAGCAGGGCCAGCCGATGCCCGTCGTGCTCGGCGCGGCTGATGGCGTACTCCAGCCGTGTCTGCGCCAGCAGTCGATTGGGCAGCCCGGTGAGCGGGTCGAAGTGCGCCAGGCGCGCCAGTTCGGCCTCGGTCTGCTTCAGCCGCGAGATGTCGGTGACCACGCCGACGTAATGCCGCAATCGGCCGCCTTCGTCGCGCACGGCGCTGATCGTCAGCCACTCGGGGAAGACCTCGCCGTTGCGCCGGCGGCTCCAGATCTCGCCCTGCCAGTGGCCCTTGCCGCCAAGGTCCGCCCACATCTCGGCGAAGAAGCGGTCGTCGTGGCGCCCGGACTGCAGCAGGCGCGGGTTCTGCCCGAGCAACTCGGACTCGGGATAGCCGGTGATCTCGCAATAGGCGCGATTGACCGCAATGATGCGAGCGCTGAGGTCGGTGACCACCACGCCATCGCGGGTGCTGTCGATCACCGCGGCCGACAGGCGCAGGCGCTCCTCGGTCTGCTTGCGTGCATCGATGTCGAGCAGGATGCCGACCATGCCTTCCGGGCGCCCGGTGCTGTCCACCAGCGTACGCCCTACCGACTGCACCCAGCGGGGCGACTCGTCCGTGGTCTGCACCCGGTATTCGATGGACAGCGGCGCCGCGGTGCGGAAGGCGTGCTCGAACTCGGCGTCCACCCAGGCGCGATCGGCCGGATGGACCGCGCCCAGCCAGTTCTGGTAGCTCGGCTCCACGCACCCGGGTTCCAGGCCGAGCAACTCGAAGTAGCGTTCCGACCAGCGGCTGGGTTGCCCCGGGCGCCATTCCCAGGCGCCGGCGCCGGCGCCCTCCAGGGCCATGCGCTGGCGTTGCTCGCTGGTGCGCAGGGCGGCAACCACGCGTTCCTGTTCGATCGCCGCGGCCAGCGCGGCGGCCGTCAACCGCAGCACGCGTTCTTCGGCCGAAGTCCAGTGGCGCACATGGCGCACGGAATCGAAGCCGACGAAGCCCCACAGCTGGCCGCGCAGGTTGACCGGCACCACGATCAGGCTCTGGATCTGCTGCGCCTCAAGGATCTCGCGCTCTTCCGCAGGAAACCCGGATACGGCCCCGGCGACCGCGCTGTCGCCACGCAGCAGCGCCAGCCAGCGCGGGAACAGGCGCTCGAACGGCAGGTCCCGCAAGGTCGGGTTGTCGATCTCGGGAGCGATCCCTTCCTGGCACCATTCATGGCGCTGGCTGGCGAGCACTTCGCCATGCATGCTGTGGGTCTCGAAGATGTAGACGCGGTCGGCGCCCATGCCCAGGCCCAGGCGCTCCAGCACGCGCTGCACCAGGTGCCCGAGTGGCTCGTCCTCCAGCAGCGCCGGCACCGCGCTGGCCGCGAGTTCCAGCCCAAGCTCGGCTTGCTTGCGCCCGGTGACGTCGAGCAGGACACCGTTGAAGGCGACCGGATGGCCGTCCGGCGCGCGTTCGATCCAGGTGTGGTCCTCCACCCAGCGCCAGCCATCCTGGCCGTCGCGCAGGCGGTACTCCTGCAGGAAGCGGTCGCGGCCCAGGGTGGCGTGACGCTCCACCTCCAGCGCCACGCGCGGCAGGTCCTCCGGGTGGATCAAGTCGGCGAATGGCGGGTCGCCGCGTTCCAGAGCGCGCGGTTCGTAGCCCCAGCGACGCACGTTGTCCGACACCATCGCGACCGGCCACCCGGGTGCAGCAATCCAGCGGAATGCGACCGCTTCGGTGCGCAGCAGGATTTCCCCGAGTGCCGCGGTAGACGGTTCCTGCATTGCTCGCGTGGCCAGAAGGGTGGCGCGGTCCATGTTAGTGACACTGGCTGCCGGTGTCACAGTTTGGGCCAAGTGTTGCGCAGTCCCAAATAGCGCTTTGGCCTAATCCGGCGATTCCGCGCGCGGGCGCACGGAAATTTCCCTCTCGCCGAACATGCCGCAAGGCATTGATTTAGCGATGATAAATTCGGAGGGCACGAGGGCACGAGGGCAAGAGGGCGCGAGGGCACGCAAGGCGCTCCTGCGCACCGACCGGCTCTTGCGTGCCCTCGTGCCCTCGTGGCCTCATGCCCTCCAGTCCGACGCGCGAATGGCCGCACCGACAGGGGCGACCGGCCCACCCACGGGTGGATCGGCCGGCGGGCTTCTCAACCGTTTGCCGCGTCCTTTTCCTTGCGCACCACACGCACGGAGAGCTCCTGCAACTGGCGGTCAGGCACCTCGGACGGCGCGTCGGTCAGCGGGCACTGGGCGCTGGCGGTCTTCGGGAAGGCGATCACCTCGCGGATCGAGTCGACCCCGCACATCAGGGTGGCGATGCGGTCGATGCCGAAGGCGATGCCGCCGTGCGGCGGGCAGCCGTAGCGCAGCGCTTCGAGCAGGAAGCCGAACTTGACCTTGGCCTCTTCCTCCTCGATGCCCAGCAGGCGGAACACCGCCGACTGCAGCTCCGGGCGGTGGATGCGGATCGAGCCGCCGCCGATCTCGTTGCCGTTGAGCACGCAGTCGTAGCCGCGCGACAGTGCATCGCCCGGGTTGGCGGTCAGCTCGGCCACATCGTCGATCGACGGCGCGGTGAACGGGTGGTGCAGCGAGACCCAGCGGTTTTCTGCGTGATCGAACTCGAACATCGGGAAATCGACCACCCACAGCGGACGCCAGCCGTCCTCGACCAGCTTGCAGTCGCGGCCGACCACCAGGCGCAGCGCGCCCATGAAGTCCGACACCGTCTTGTACGGGCCGGCGCCGAAGAAGATCAAATCGCCGGTCTGCGCACCGACGGCCTTGAGGATGCCGTCCAGCGCCGCGTCGTCGAGGAACTTGACGATCGGGCTGGTCATGCCGTCGCGGCCCTTGGCGAGGTCATCGACGCGGATCCACGCCAGGCCCTTGGCGCCGTAGCGCGCCACGTAAGGGCCGTAGTCGTCGATCTGCTTGCGCGTCAGCGTCGCGCCGTTCGGCACGCGCAGCGCGGCCACGCGGCCGCCGGCGTCGTTGGCCGGGCCGGCGAAGACCTTGAAGCCGCTGGTCTTGACGAACTCGGCCACGTCGACCAGTTCCAGCGGGTTGCGCAGATCCGGCTTGTCCGAGCCATAGCGCCGCATCGCCTCCGAGTAGGGCATGCGCGGGAAGGGGTTGGCCAGTTCCACTCCGATCACCGTGCGGAACACATGCCGCACCAGTTCCTCGACGCGGTCCTGGATGTCCTGCTCGCGCACGAAGGCCATCTCGATGTCGAGCTGGGTGAATTCCGGCTGGCGGTCGGCGCGCAGGTCCTCGTCGCGGAAGCAGCGCGCGATCTGGTAGTAGCGGTCCATGCCGGCCATCATCAGGATCTGCTTGAACAGCTGCGGGCTCTGCGGCAGGGCGTAGAACTGGCCCGGGTTGACGCGGCTCGGCACCAGGTAGTCGCGCGCGCCTTCCGGCGTGGCCTTGGTCAGGATCGGCGTCTCGATGTCCTGGAAATCCTGCGCGTCGAGGTAGTGGCGGATCTCCTGCACCAGCTTGGTGCGCAGGCGCAGCTGCTTCTGCATCTGGCTGCGGCGGATGTCGAGATAGCGGTAGCGCAGGCGCGCCTCCTCGTTCGGTGTCTCGTCGAGCATGAAGGGCAGCGGCGCCGACGCGTTCAGCACTTCCACGGTGGTCGCGATCACCTCGATCATGCCGGTGGACAGGCGCTCGTTGACCTGCGAAGCCGGCCGCGCGCGCACCGTGCCTTCGATGCGCAGGCAAAACTCGTAGCGCACGCGGTCCGCCGCGGCGAAGGCCGCGGCATTGTCCGGCTCGATCACCACCTGGACTACGCCGGAGTGGTCGCGCAGATCGACGAAGATCACCCCGCCGTGGTCGCGCCGCGTATTCGCCCAGCCGCAGAGCACCACATTGTTGCCGGCCAGGGTCTCGTCGACTCGGCCGCACAGGTGGCTGCGAAAGGAAGTTTGGGCGGACATGGCACGCTCATTGCGAGGGGAAAGGGGCCGCGGATGCTACGGGAGGCGTGCGCGAGGCCGCAAACCAGAGCCGCGTCCCCGCTACGCCCAAAGAGCTGGCTGCGATTGACGTCCGGCAAGCCCCATGCGTGGCATGCTTGGGCCAGGAAAGCAGGGGCGGTCGCCAGGCTTGCGATGGAAATCGAAGAGCGCAGAGTCGACATCGACCAGCTAGCTCCGGGCATGTATGTCTCGCGGCTCGATCGCCCGTGGGCGGAAACCGACTTTCCGCTGCAGGGTTTCCGGGTAGACAGCCAGGCCGACGTGCAGCGACTGGGCCAGGTTTGCCGCCACGTCTACATCGACGTGCAGAAGAGTGTGCGCGCGGAGGCGGTGACGCCGCTGCAGCGCCTGGGTTACGACAGCGTGCGCCTGCGCGGGAGGCCGCTGCCACCGCCGCTGGCGTACACGGACAGCGAGACGCTGGCCGAAGAACTTCCGGCGGCACGGCGCGCCTTCGATGAAGCGCATGCGCTCGCCGCCAGCTTCATCGCCGATGTGCGTGCGGGGCGCCGGTTGTCGCCGGCGGCGCTGAATGGTGCGATCGAGCCGATCGTTGCCAGCGTGATCCGCAATGCGGATGCCTTCCATTGGCTCAATGCGCTGCGCAAACGCGATTCCTACAGCTACAGCCATGCGGTCAACTGCTGCGCGCTGGCAGCGAGCTTCGGCCGGCACCTGGGTTTCCCACGCGAGATGCTGGTCGACCTGGCCAGCGCCGGCATGCTGATGGATATCGGCAAGTCGGTGCTGCCGCAGGAAATGCTGGCACGCCCCGGCCCACTGGCGCCGATCGAGTGGCCCCTGGTCGAGTCGCACGTGTCAGCGGGTCTGCGCATGCTCGCCGAATCCGGGATCGACCAGCCCGAGATCGTGGAGATGATCCGCGCCCACCATGAACGCCACGATGGCTCGGGTTACCCCGCCCGGCTGAGTGGCAGCCTGATCCCGCTCCCGGCGCGGATGCTCGGCCTGATCGATACTTTCGATGCGCTGTGCAGCCCGCGACCGCATCAGGTCGCGATGTCGCGGCACGACGCGCTCCAATGGCTCTATCGCCAGCGCGACCTGCTGTTCCAGGCCGAGCTGATCGAGCAGTTCAGCCAGTCGCTGGGGGTTTACCCCACCGGCACCCTGGTGCAGCTCAGCACTGGCGAGATCGCCATGGTGATGGCGCAGAATCCCGCGCGACGTTTGTATCCGCGCGTCACCGTGCTGACCCGTGCGGACAAGACGCTGGATCCGGCCTTCCGCCAGGTGGACTTGTGGTTGCTGGCGAATGCCGGGTCCGGCCAGACCCGGGTGGTGATCGAACGCGCGCTGCCGCCCGGTGCGCATGGTCTCGACGTGAGCGAGCTCTACCTGTGAAGCGGGCTCCGTGCTGATCGGCCGCGCCGATCTCGACAGCATCGACCGGACCCTCGCGGAGTCCGCGTCGCATGGCGCATCCGGCCTGCTGCTGGTGCACTTGCGCGGCATGCGCCAACTGGTCGCGCTGCTGGGGATCGAGGCCGGCGCGGCGCTCGCCGATGCCGCCGAGGCGCGCTTGCGGCAGTTGCTGCGGCCTCAGGATCAGGTCTGGCGCCTGGCCGACGACGAATGCCTGGTGGTGCTGCCGGGTTTGCTCAGCGCCAACCACGGCATGCTTGCGGCACGCAAGGTCCAGCGCGAGTTCGAAACCCCGCTCGATGTCCTCGGCCGGCCGATGACGCCGCTGCTGACACTGGCGCTGGCTACCTGCACCGAGGCGGACCCGGACAGCGACCGCCTGCTCCGGCGCGCGCTGGTGGCGCTCGATCGCGCGCTGGAGCGCAACAACCGCCTGGAACTGGCGGGCGATGCCGCCGACGACCTCTGGCTGCAGGATGATCTGCGCGACGCGCTGGTCAACAATGAGCTGTCGGTGCTGTTCCAGCCGGTGGTGGCCTTGGCCACGCGGCGGATCGTCGCGGTGGAGGCGCTGGCGCGCTGGAACTCACGCCGGCACGGCATCATCCCGCCCAGCCGCTTCATCGCCCTGGCCGAGCAGGCCGGGCTGGCGCCGGAGCTGACGCGCTGGAGCGTGAATGCGGTCCTGCGCGAATACGCACCGCTGCGCAGGCAGGCGCCGGCGCTGCGCTGCGCGATCAACCTGTCGCCCAAGGTGTTCAGTCACTACGGTTTCGAGGACCAGATCAAGTCCGCGCTGGCGATCTGGGACGTGCCGCCGGCCAGCCTGACGCTGGAAGTCACCGAAACCGCGGTGATGGAGGATCCCGAGCTGAGCAGCGCCGCCCTGCGCGAGTTGCGCGCGGACGGTGTCCGGGTGGCGATCGACGACTTCGGCCAGGGCTATTCCTCGTTCTCCTACCTCAAGCATTTCCCGGCGACCGAACTGAAGATCGACCAGTCCTTCGTCACGCCGATGGTCCGCGACGCGCGCGCCGCGCAACTGGTGCGCTCGATCGTCGACCTCGCCCACCATCTGGACATGGAGGCGGTGGGCGAGGGCGTGGAGGACGACCAGACCGCCCAGGCGCTCGCCGCACTGGGTTGCGATCTCGCCCAGGGCTATCACCTCGGCCGGCCGATGCCGGCCCGGGAACTGCTGGCGTTGATGTAGGAATCCGGGTCAACGCTGCCGGTGCGCTTGTTCGCGCATCTAGTCGTGGATGCGCGTAGCCCGGCGGTACGCGCGCAGCGCGTTCCCCGGGTGCTTGCCGCCAGTCGCCGGCGGTGAATCGCTGCGCGATACGCCGCCCTGAAAAAGAGCGATTCTGCGTGCCCTCGTGCCCTCGTGCCCTCGTGCCCTCGTGCCCTCCTGGCCCATCACCGCGAGATCATCGCACCGCGAAAGATCCGGGCAGAGCGCGGCGGTCGCTCAGACCTTCAGCACCTGCTTGCCGAAGTTTTTCCCCGCCAGCAGATGGCGCAGCGCCGCCGGGAAATTCGCCAGTCCCTCGATCACGTCGACCTTGCCCTTGAGCTTGCCGGCCATCACCAGCGGTGCCATCGCGGCGATGGCTTCCTCGCCGCGGTGCAGGTAGTCGATCACGACGAATCCCTCCATCCGGGCGCGTGACGAAATCAGCGAGAGGTAGTTGGCCGGGCCGCGCATCTCGCCGGTGGCGTTGTACTGCGAGATGCCGCCGCAGACCACGATGCGGGCGCGCAGGCGCAGGCGCTTGAGCACCGAGTCGAGGATCTCGCCGCCGACGTTGTCGAAATAGACATCGATGCCATCCGGGCACTGTTCCGCCAGCGCCTTGCCGACCTTCTCGGACTTGTAGTCGATGACGCCGTCAGCACCAAGTTCATCCTTCACGTAGGCGCACTTGTCCGGGCCGCCGGCAATGCCGATCACGCGGCAGCCCCAGGCCTTGGCCAGTTGCACCACGGTGGAGCCGACCGCGCCGGCGGCCGCGGAGACCACCACGGTCTCGCCCGCCTTGGCCTGGCCGATCTCCTTGAGGCCAAAATAGGCGGTGAATCCGGTGGCGCCGAACACATGCAGCGCCCAGGTGGGATCCGGCAGCGCGCGCGCGTCGAAGGCGCGCAGCCCGCGGCCGTCGGTGATCAGTTCCTCGGTCACGCCGGTCATGCCGCCCACCCAGGTGCCGACCGGCAGCTTCGGGTTCTTCGACTCGACCACCTCGCCGGCGCCGCCGGCGCGCATCACCTCGCCCAGGCCCACCGGCGGCCAGTAGGACTTCTGCTCGGTCATCCAGATGCGCATCGCCGGATCCACCGACACATAGCGCACCGCCACCCGCGCCTCGCCATCGTGCAATTCACGCGGCGCGATCGGGCGCAGTTCGAAATCGGAATCCTTGGGCTCGCCTTCAGGGCGGGCGATGAGGTGCAGGGAGTGGGGCATGGTGGGGCTCGCAGGTAGAGGCGGAAGGGAAATCGTGGGACGCGGAGAAGGTCAAAAGTGAAAAGTGAAAAGTGAAAGCCGCGGCCCGCAGTCCTTTCACTTTTCACCTTTTACTGCATCACGCTTCACCCGGCATGTAGCCGTACACCCGACACCAGCACGCCGTCCACGTCCGCGTAGATCCAGTCATCAGGCGCGATGGTGCAGCCGGCGAATTCCACCACGCGGCCTGCATGGCCGGTGTGCAGGCCCTTCTCGCTCTTGCGCGGATGGGGGGCGAGCGCCTTGATGCCGATGGCGTGCTGGACCAGCTCGGCCAGGTCGCGGACGCAGCCATTGACGATGATGCCGGCCCAATTGTTGCGCCGCCCGAGCTCGGCCAGCATGCCGCCTACCAGCGCGCAGCGCAGCGAGCCGCCGCCATCCACCACCAGCACCCGGCCGTCGCCCGGGGTTTCCAGGGTGGCGCGCACCAGTGCGTTGTCTTCGAATACCTTGAGCGTCACCGCGCGCCCGTGGAAAGCGGTCACGCCGCCGAAATCGCGAAAGACCGGCGCCAGCGCGCGGGCTTCAGGGTGGGCATCGGAAAGGTCGGTGGTGGCGAGCGTCACGGGCGGGGCCATCGAGTGCAATGCCCACGATTCTAGTGTCCCCTGCCATTCGTTGGTTGAAGAAATTTCCGATGCATTTTGGCCCGAGGCGAGGCGAGAGGAGGGTGAAACCGGCGGCTTGCGCGGCATGCCGCGCGCCGGCTTGGACGCCCGCAACTGGTTGCGGGCCGGAACCGGAGGTCATGGCAGGGCTATGGCGACGACGAGCAACGCCGCATCGGTGCAAAATTCATCGGAAATTTCTTCAACTTAATTACGGAACACCACACTAGGCCGGGATTCCGCCGCACCTGATTCGTACCAATCCTCATCGCGGGAGCGCCCCAAGAGCAACAGCGTTTGGACAAGGTCCAAACCCACGCACAGCAAGCTCGCGGTATCTGTGGGTTCGGACCTTGTCCGAACGCTTCGCATCGCCAGTCCATCGGCGATGAGGATTGGTACGAATCAGGCCGCCGCAAGTGCGAGCGCGCCCCCGGAAACGGCCGTGGGCGGCCCCTTGCGGGTGCCGCCCACGGCTTGCGTTGATCGCTTGCAGCGTCAGTTGTTGCGCGAACGAGCCACCGGGAAGTCACCTTGCTGTCCCGCCGGCACTTCCAGCGGTGTCGCCGTGTTGGTCGAGCGACGGACGATGAACTTCGATTCGCCCGGCGTGGAGCTCGGGCGCCACACAGCGTAATCGTCCAGGCCGTCGCCGTCATAGTCGCCGGTGAGAATGAAATCGATCCCGGAATTCCCGAGTATCACCGTGGGTTGCGCCACGCCCGTCACTGTCTCCCGGGTGGTCCAGTTGATCGAGCCCATGACGCCGCGTGCCACTGTAATGTCGCCGCGCAGATTGCCCGCATGGTTGCCCGGGACGATTACATCCGAGGGTGTGCCGAAATTCGTGTCCAGGAAATTGAAGCCCGAGGTGCCGTCGAACAGGCGGAAACGTCCATTGCCGCCGCCGCCATTCGTCTGGACGCCGATGTCTGCACGCGTGTCGCCGTTGAGATCGATGCCGCCGGTCGGGAATGCGCCGTTTTCGCCAGCGACAAGGGTGCGGATCTGCCCGGTCGAAGACAGCCGAATCAGGAAAAATGACGGGTTTCCGGCCGAGGCGCCTTCGCGATACATCGTGGCATCGGTCACGCCGTCGCCGTCATAGTCGCCCATGGTGTTCGGGTTGTCGCCGGACTGGCCATGCGGGATCAACAGGTTGAAGTCCGCCGGCCGCGAGGAACGCCGCACGTACAGCATGCCCTCGGCTGCGCGCCAGACGGCCAGGTCGGCAATGCCATCGCCGTCATAGTCGCCATCAAGGAAGAAGTCCGAGGCGAGGCCATGCGGGAAAATGAAGGTGGCGCCAGTGCCGCTTCCCGTGCTTTCCAGGATGGTCCAGGTGATCTGGCCATTGGCCCCGCCGCCGGTGTTGCGCAGCGTGGCGAAATCGCTGCGGCCATCGCCGGTGTAGTCGAAGAATGCCTTCTTGCAGATGCCGGCGGCGGCCGATGCGGCGGCTCCCGGGCCGTTCGACACGGTCTCGAAGCCGGACGCGAACATCGACGGCGCCGGCTCCAGCGTCAGGGTGGCGGAATTCACCGAGCCAGTGTCGTTGTTCGCCGTGTCGACAATGTTGACGGTCCAGTTGCCGCTGGCCTGCGCCGAGCTCAGGCCACCGAAGGCCAGGTCCAGATGGGTGGAGCAGCCGCCGACATCGGAGACACCGGGAGCGCCGGCGGTGCTGGTGCGATAGGCGCCCTCGGGGATGGTTTGCGACGTCGACAGCGGCTGGGCCGTGGCCCAGAGGTCGCCGCCCAGGGCGTCGTCGAACACGTAGAAGCCACCCAGGTTCGAGCTCGCGCCCAGGCTGGTGGAGCGCTTGTTGCCGACTTTCGCAAGGATGACCAGGCGCGCGATTCCCGACGGCGCATTCAGCGTGATCCGCAGGTCGCCCACGTAGGTGTGGGTCAGGTTGAGGCTGAGCCGGACATGCTTCAGCGGCCCCTGGAAACCGGTGGTGTTGAAATTGACGGTGCGGCCCTGGGGATCGTTGTCCGGGATCGCGCCCACGCCGGTGCCGGCGTAGTCCACCGCACTTGCGGCGCCGGTCGCCAGCAAGCCGAGTGCCATCGTCCAACCGCGCAGTGTCGTCGTCATGTCGCCTGTCCTTGTTTGCCGAGTCGAGGTGTTGCGCTCGCCGGGGTGCGTGGCGTGGCCGGGCGAGTGCGTTCGACAAGGGGAACGCGCATTCGACAGGGAACCGGACATGCGGCGCGTGCGGCCCATTTCGGCGAGAATCTGTTATCACTCGCGCCCTCAGCCTGACAGGAGTCCATGACCATGTTCCGCACCGCCGCTGCCATCGTCCTGATGAGTCTCGCCGCCACCGGGTGGGCGCAGACCCCGAATCCGAAGGTCCTGATCAAGACCAACCAGGGCGACATCACGGTCGAACTGGATGCCGCCAAGGCGCCGAAGTCGGTCGAGAACTTCGTGGCCTATGTGAAGGCCGGCCAGTACGACGGCACGATCTTCCACCGCGTGATCGACAATTTCATGATTCAGGGCGGCGGCTACACCACCGAACTGGTGCCGAAGGGCGGCGAGCGCGCCCCGATCCAGAACGAGGCGACCAACGGCCTGTCGAACCTGCGCGGCACGCTGGCGATGGCACGCACCATGGATCCGCATTCGGCGACCAGCCAGTTCTTCATCAACGTGGTCGACAACAAGGCGCTGGACCATGTCAGCACCGCCGACGGCCGCACCTGGGGCTATGCAGTGTTTGGCAAGGTGATTTCGGGAATGGAGGTGGTCGACAAGATCAAGGTGATGCCGACCAGCCGGTTCTCGCCCGAGTTCGCAAACCTGCCGCGGCCATACGTCGTGATCGAGAAGGCGACGCTGGTGGAGGAAGCCGCAGCCAAGCCGGCGCAGTAAGCCGGTGATGGGCGCGGTCTATTTCGCGTCCGATCTGCACCTGACGGCGGTCGAAGACCCGGTCTTCGACCGCTTCGTCGTTTTCTGCGCGCGCGTGGCTGCCGATGGCAGCGCGCTGTACCTGCTGGGCGATGTGTTCGAGGCCTGGGTCGGCGACGATGACGATGCGCCGCTGGGCGGGGCGGTCGCCGCCCGGTTGCGCGCGCTCAGCGATGCCGGCGTTGATGTGGCGTTCATGCATGGCAATCGCGATTTCCTCGTCGGCAGCGACTTCGCCGCCCGCGCCGGCGCGCGGCTGCTGGGCGAGGTCGAGTTGATCGAAATGGCCGGCCGGCGTGTCGCGCTGCTGCACGGCGACACCCTTTGCACCGACGACCTGAAGTACCAGACGGTGCGTCGCCAGTTGCGCGATCCGCGCTGGCAACAGGCTTTCCTGGCGCAGCCGCTGGCCGCGCGGCGCGCCTTTGCCGCCCAGGCGCGCGCCGAGAGCGCCTCGCATACGGCGATGGCCGCGGCAGAGATCATGGATGTGAACCCGGGCGCCGTGTCCGCGCTGCTCGCGGAGGGCAATGTGGACTGGATCATCCACGGCCATACCCACCGCCCGGCGGTGCACTGCCTGGATGGCGAACGCAAGCGCGTCGTGCTCGGCGACTGGCCGCGCGCGGCGTCCTGGCTGCGGGTGGAGGGCGATTCCGCAGTGTTGCATTTCGAGGGGCGCGAGGTGCCCGCGTAGGCCGCTGTATCGCGCAGCGATTCAGCGGCAGGGATTGTCAGCGCAGCAACGCAAACGGCACCGGCAGCAGCAGCCACAGCGCCAACTGGCCGAGGATCAGGCCCATCCCGGATTCGTTCGCGTACACATCGCCGATGGTCTTGTCGCCGCGCGCCAGCGGGCGCAGCCAGAGCCAGTCGCGCACGCACTGGATGGCGAAAGCTGTTGCCAGCGGGAGCTGGCGCCAGCCCGCGTATTCGGGGTTGATCAAACGCCAGCCGGCGACGAAGGCCCACAGGAAACAGCCGGTGAAGATCGCCAGGATGATGATGCCGGGCCAGGCCATCTCCTTGCCTTCGCCTGGCTGCAGCACCATCACCAGGACCAGCATCAGCAGCAGTGCGCTGACATCGACGATGGTGATCTCGATCAGTGCATTCGCCAGCGCGTGGCCCGCATCGCCCCAGCCCTGGGTGGCGAACAGCAGCGTGGGTGCGAGCAGCCAGGCCAGGTTCCACGGATTGCGTCGCGCCTGCGCCATGCGCTGGTTGTGCGCGCCGACCGCGAACATCTGCCACACCAGGATCAGGACCCAGCCGGTCAGCACCGCCGGCATGGCCTGGTCATGGGCAACCGCGAGCAGCGCCAGGTAGCCGCACCAGGGCAGCAGCCACAGCCAGGCGAGCTCCAGCCGCTCGCCCAGCGTGCGCCGGGCGTGGTCGCGACTGACCACCGCGACATAGGCATCGAAGACCCGTCGCTTGAGCGCCTCGCTGCGGGCGCGCGCCGCGGCGATCCGGGACTTCTCGTCGGCGTGGCCGGGGTCAGCCACGCTTGATCGGCCGCTTCCAGCCCTTGACCGTCAACTGCCTGGCGCGCGCCACGGTCAGTTCGCCCTCGGGCGCATCCTTGGTGAGGGTGGAGCCCGCGCCGATGGTCGCGCCCGGGCCGATGCTGACCGGGGCCACCAGCGAGGAATTGGAGCCGATGAAGGCACCGTCGCCGATGCGGGTCTCGTGCTTGTTCACCCCGTCGTAGTTGCAGGTGATGGTGCCGGCGCCGATGTTGACGTTGGCGCCGACCACCGCGTCGCCGAGGTAGCTCAGGTGGTTGGCCTTGGAGCCCTTGCCGATGCGCGCCTTCTTGGTCTCGACGAAATTGCCGACATGCGCGCCGGTTTCCAGATCGGTCCCCGGGCGCAGCCGCGCGAAGGGGCCGATGCGGCAATGCCCGCGGGTGGTCACCCCGTCCAGGTCGCAGTGCGCCAGCACCTCTGTGCCGGAGGCCAGGTGGCAGTCGCGGATGCGCACGAAGGGCCCGATGCGCACGCCGTTGCCGAGCGTCACGCGGCCCTCGATGAGCACATTCACATCGATCTCCACGTCGCGGCCGAAGGCCAGTTCGCCGCGCAGATCGAAACGCGCGGGATCGGCCAGGCGCAGCCCCTCCTTGCACAGCGCGCGCGCCTGGCGCCGCTGGAAGTGGCGTTCCAGTTCCGCCAGCTGCCAGGCGTCGTTGGCGCCGAAGGCTTCGTGCGCGTCGCTGCACGGGATCGCCAGCGCCGGCGCAGCGTCGGCGCTGGCCAAGGCGAACACATCGGTGAGGTAGAACTCGCCCTGGGAATTGTCCGGCCGCACCTGGGAAAGCCAGCCCCGCAGCGCCCCGCACTGCGCCGCCACCACGCCGGTGTTGACCATCCGCACCCGGCGCTCCTCGGCGCTGGCATCGCGTTCCTCGACGATCCGCGTCACCCGGCCGTTGGCATCGGTCAGCACCCGGCCGTAGCCGTGCGGATCGTCCAGGTGCGCGGTGAGCACGGCCAGGCGCGTCGGCGCCTCGATCAGCGGCCGCAGGGTCTGGCCCGTCAGCAGCGGAACATCGCCGTACAGCACCAGCACGCGCGCGTCCGAATCAATGTGCGCCAGCGCCAGCGACACCGCATGCCCGGTGCCGCGCTGCTCGGCCTGGTGCACCCAGCGCAGATCGCAGGCATCGTCGTAGGCCTCCATCAGCGCGCCGCCGCGATGGCCGTAGACCACGTGAATGGCCTGCGGTGAGAGTTCGCGCGCGGCGGCCAGCACGTGATCGAGCATCGGGCGACCGGCCAGTGGCACCAGTACCTTGGGCAGGTCCGAGCGCATGCGCTTGCCTTCGCCGGCGGCGAGGACGATGACGTGGAGCGGCTGGGTCGGGAGCATCGATGCCACCTGGGAAGAAGGAAACCCGGGATTATCCACCGCGGCAACCGCCACTGCTTGCCCGGGATCAGGTCAGGACGACACCCGCGCCACCCCGTCGACCACCTCGAAACGGAAGCGCATGTCGAAGCGGAAAGGGCGGGTCTGCTCGCCCACCACCTGCTGGCCGTCCGGCTCGCCGTTGCCGTCCGCATCCGGGCCGTCGGCCCACTCGATCACGCGGAAAGGTTCGAAGCGCCACCGCATCACGGCCTCGCGCACCGCAGCGAGGAAGCGCGCATCCGGCGTCCCGGCGCCTTCCAGCGGATCCACCCGCGCGACACGCCCTTCGCGGTCCACCACGATGCGCACGCTGACCGATTGCGGCGGCAGGCGTGCCGCGATGAGTTCCGCCGGGTAGACCGGCGACAGGTTGCCGGCGCGCTGCATCGGCGGCTCGTGCACTTCATCGGGCTCGGGCTCTGCGACCAGCGTGCCGGGATCCAGGATCAACTCGCCCGACACGCGTCCGGAAGCGGCCGGCTCCGGCGGCACTGGCGGCTGGCTCGCGCAAGCGGCCAGCATCGCCAGCGCGGCGAGCGCGCAATGCCTCAGGCGGCGCAAGCCAGGGTCTCCCCGGCCAGCCAGCGCTCGGTGAACGCATATTGCGCGTCGGCACAGTCGAAGCGCACTACCGCCTGGCGGAAGGCCTCGCCGTCCGCGCGGGTTTTCGCGTACCAGCCCAGGTGCTTGCGCGCGATGCGCAGCCCGTGGTGCTCGCCGTAGAAGTCGTACAGGTGGCGCAGATGGCCGAGCAGGATGCCTGCGGTCTCCGCATCGGAAGGCGGCGCCAGTTCCTCGCCGGTGGCCAGGAAATGTGCGATCTCGCGGAAGATCCACGGCCGGCCCTGCGCGGCGCGGCCGACCAGCACGCCATCGCATCCGGTGGCGTCGAGCACCGCGCGCGCCTTGGCCGGGGAATCGATGTCGCCATTGGCGAGCACCGGGATCGACAGCAGCGATTTCACCTCGGCGATGGTGGCGTACTCGGCCTCGCCCTCGTACATGTCCTCGCGCGTGCGCCCGTGGATCGCCAGCGCGGCGATGCCCGCTGCCTGCGCGATGCGTGCGATCGCCGGCGCGTTCTTCACCGCGCGGCACCAGCCGGTGCGGATCTTCAGCGTGACCGGCACCGGCACGGCGGCGACCACCGCATCCAGGATGCGTCCGACCAGTGCCTCGTCACGCATCAGCGCAGAGCCGGCGTCGACCTTGCACACTTTCTTCGCCGGGCAGCCCATGTTGATGTCGATGATGTCGGCGCCGTGGTCGACATTGAAGCGCGCCGCCTCGGCCAGCTGTGCCGGGTCGTAGCCGGCGATCTGCACGCTGATCGGCGCCGGTTCCCCCGCGTGATCCATGCGCCAGCGGCTCTTCTTGGTGTCCCACAGGCGCGGGTCCGAGGTGGTCATTTCGGACACGGCCAGCCCCGCGCCCAGCCGCTTGCACAGCAGCCGGAACGGCTTGTCGGTGACCCCGGCCATCGGAGCGAGGATCACGGGCGGGGAGATGAGGTGGGGGCCGATGTTCACGGGAAGCACGAGGGCACGAGGGCACGAGGGCACGAGGGCACGAGGGCACGAAACAGCAGGCGGCCCGCGGTGTCAACCGGCTCGGTCCATAGGACCCATTTGGCGAGGTGAATCTGAAGGCGGGGGGCAATGAGAACCGCGAGGACTGCTCTCACGTGCCCTCGTGCCCTCGTGCCCTCGTGCCCTCCAGGGCCGCCAGCACCGCCGCGGTCATCTCCCGCGTCCCCATCGCCGGGCCGCCGTTGGCGATGTCGGCGGTGCGCGCGCCGCTGGCGAGGACGCGGTAAACGGCGTCCTCGATGGCCCGGGCTTCGGTCTCCAGCTTCAGGCTCCAGCGCAGCATCATCGCGGCGCTGAGGATGGTGCCGATGGGGTTCGCCTTGTCCTGGCCGGCGATGTCCGGCGCGCTGCCGTGGATCGGCTCGTAGACGCCCGGGCCGCTGTCGCCGAGCGAGGCGGAGGGCAGCAGGCCGAGCGAGCCGGCGAGCAGCGCGGCCTCGTCGGTCAGGATGTCGCCGAACAGGTTCTCGGTGACGATCACATCGTAGGCGGCCGGCTTGGCGATCAGGTGCATCGCCATCGAATCGACCAACTGGTGTTCCAGCTGGATCGAAGGGAATTCATCGCTCATCACGCGGGTGGTGACCTGGCGCCACAAGCGCGAGGTCTCCAGCACATTGGCCTTGTCCACCTGGGTCAGGCGGCCCTTGCGCGCGCTGGCGAGGCGCGCCGCGAGGCGCACCACGCGCTCGACCTCGGCCACGCTGTAGCTGCAGCCGTCAAAGGCCACGTCGCCCTCGCGCCGCTTCTCGCCGAAGTAGATGCCGCCGGTCAGTTCGCGCACCACCAGCAGATCGACCCCGACCAGCCGGTCCGACTTCACCGGCGCCAGGTCGGCGAGTTGCGGATGCACCGTGACCGGGCGCAGGTTGGCGTACAGGCCCAGCTCACGCCGCAGCTTGAGCAGGCCCTGCTCCGGCCGCACCGGCGCATTCGGATCGCTCCACTGCGGGCCGCCGACCGCGCCGAGCAGGATCGCGTCCGCGCTGCGGCAGGCCGCCAGCGTCTCATCGGGCAAGGGATTGCCGCTGGCGTCGATCGCCGCACCGCCAATCAACGCCTCGCGGAAATCGAAGGTGTGGCCGAAGCGCTGCGCGATCAAGGAAAGCACTTCGGTGGCCGCAGCCACTACTTCGGGGCCGATGCCGTCGCCGGGGAGCAGGGTGATGGTGGAGTGCATGGTTGGGAGGTGGTCCGTGGCGGGTAAGTGACAGGCGAACAGTTGTGGGTTGTGGGTTCTGGGTTGTGGGCGGCGAGAGCCGGCGAGATCGCGACCGTGTCGGTGCGGGCGCGCTTTCGCTGCCCACAACCCAGAACCCACAACCCACAACCAGATGTCAGCTTTCGAATGCCTCGATCGCCGCGCGCTGCGCCAGCAGGTAGCCGAGCTGGTCCACGCCCATCATCAGGCAGCGGCGGGCGAAGGCGTCGAGGATGAACTCGGCATACCAGCCGTCCGGTCCGCTGATGCTCATCGATTCGAGGTCGATGCATAGCTCGATTCCGGGCCGCGCAAGGAGTTCGGCGTGCTTGTCGGGCGCGAGCACGATGGCCACGAGGCCGTTCTTCAGCGCGTTGGAGCGGAAAATATCGGCGATCTCGCTCGAAATCACCGCCTGGAAACCATAGTCCAGCAGCGCCCACGGCGCGTGCTCGCGCGGAGGAGCCGCAGGCGAAGTTGCGCCCGGCGACCAGGATTGCGTGCTCGCGCGCCTCGGGCTGGTTCAGCAGCGCATCGGCGCGCGGCTTGCCATCCGCGTCGTGCCGCCAGTCGTAGAACGCCGCCCGGCCCAGGCCGGTGCGCTCGGTCGTGGTCAGGAAGCGCGCCGGGATGATCTGGTCGGTGTCGATGTTTTCCTGGGGGAGGACCAGGGTGGTGGAGCGGATCGAGGTGATCGGTTTCATTGGCATTTCCGGGAACGAGCATTGGGTCCGCAAAGGACGCAAAGGACGCAAAGAGAAGCGATCGAGGATTGGGTCAAGAGTCCGCTTTTGCGCCCGATTGCCTCCGCTTTCCTTTGCGCCCTTTGCGTCCTTTGCGGACAAGAATCAGCTTTCAACCCAGCAAGGCTCGCGGATCGGCGATCGCGCCCGCAATCGCGCTGGCCGCTGCAGTGGCGGGGCTCGCCAGTACGGTGCGGGCGCCCTTGCCCTGGCGGCCTTCGAAGTTACGGTTGCTGGTCGACACGCTGGTCTGGCCTGGGCCGACCAGGTCGCCGTTCATCGCGATGCACATCGAGCAGCCGGGTTCGCGCCACTGCGCGCCCGCGGCAAGGAAAACCTCGTGCAGACCCTCGGCCTCGGCGTCCTTCTTCACCGCTTCGGATCCCGGCACCACCAGCATGCGCACGCGCGGGTGCACCTTGCGTCCGCGCAGCAGCGCGGCGGCGGTGCGCAGATCGGACAGGCGCCCGTTGGTGCAGCTGCCGATGAACACCACGTCCACCGGGTGGCCGAGCAGCGCCTCGTCGGCGTCGAAACCCATGTAGGCGCGCGCCTTGGTCAATTGCGCGTCATCGCCCGCCGGTACGCGCGCGTCAATCGCCGCACCCATGCCCGGGTGGGTGCCCCAGGTCACGGTCGGCTTGATGTCCGCGGCGTCGATGCGCACCACGCGGTCGAACTCGGCGCCCTCGTCGGTGGCCAGTTCGCGCCAGCGCGCGACGGCCGCATCGAAGTCTGTCCCCTGCGGCGCCAGCGGACGTCCGCGCAGGTAGTCGAAGGTGGTGTCGTCGGGCGCCACCATGCCGCAGCGCGCGCCGGCCTCGATCGACATATTGCACAGGGTCATGCGGCCTTCCATGTCGAGCCCGCGAATGGCGCTGCCGCGGTATTCGATGGCGTAGCCGGTGCCGCCCTCGACGCCGATGGTCTTGATGATGTGCAGGATCACGTCCTTGGCCGACACGCCCGCGCCAAGGGTGCCGTCCACCTCGATCGCCATGCGCCGGGGCTTGCGCTGCAGCAGGCACTGGCTGGCGAGCACATGGCCCACCTCGCTGGTGCCGATGCCGAAGGCGATCGCGCCGAAGGCGCCGTGCGTGCTGGTGTGGCTGTCGCCGCAGACGATGGTCATGCCGGGCTGGGTCGCGCCGAGTTCCGGCCCGATCACGTGCACCACGCCGCGGTGCCCGGAGCCGAAGTCGTACAGGCGCACGCCAAACTCGGCCGCATTGCGCCGCAGCGTCTCCACCTGCGACTTCGCCTCGGCCGTGTGGTACGGCAACTCGCCGTCCGCGCCCGCCGGCAGCGTCGGCGTCGAATGATCCAGCGTCGCCAGGGTGCGATCCGTCCGCCGCACCGGCAACCCGCGCTGCTTGAGCTCGGTGAAGGCCTGCGGCGAGGTCACCTCATGCACCAGGTGCAGGTCGATGTAGAGCACCGCCGGCGCATCGGCGGTCTCGGGCACCACCACGTGGGCGTCCCAGAGTTTGTCGAAGAGGGTCTTGGGCATGGTTTCCTCTTGAAGCTGGCTTTGTCCGCAAAGGACGCAAAGAGAAGCGAAGGGCGAATGATGTGTCCTGCAGGAAGCGACCCGGCGCGACTCCCGCCGAATCAACCTTGCTCTGGCTTTCCTTTGCGTCCTTTGCGTCCTTCGCGGATAAAAAGGCTGTTCAAACGCCTGCCTCTTCCACCGCAGCCGCAGCCGCGCGTGCGCGGGCCTTGAGCAGGCGGTTGGCGACGTCCAGCCAGGCCAGCGCGCTGGCTTCGAGGATGTCGGTGCTGGTGCCGCGGCCGATGTGTTCGGTGCCGTTCCACTCCGCCTCGACGGTGGCCTGGCCCATCGCGTCGGAGCCGTAGCTGATCGAGCGGATGTGGAAGCTGCGCAGCACGATCTCGGCGCCGATGGCGCGGCCGAGGGCGCGGAACAAGGCGTCGACGGGGCCGTCGCCGACCGCGGCCTCGCACACCTCGCTGCCGTCCGGCGCGGCCAGGCGCACGCTCGCGGTGGGCATGCGCGACTCGCCGGTGGCGGACTGGATCGACAGGCTCTTCAGCTGGTAGCTGGAGGTGTTGCCGCCAGTGACGGCCAGCACCAGCGCTTCCAGGTCGGCGTCGTAGACCTCCTTCTTCTTGTCCGCCAGCGCCTTGAACGCGGCGAACACCTTGTCGGTCTCGGCGTCGTCCAGGCTGTAGCCCATGCGCGTCAGGCGGTCCTTCAGCGCATGGCGGCCGGAGTGCTTGCCCAGCACCAGTTCGCTCTTGCTGATGCCCACGTCCTCCGGATGCATGATCTCGTAGGTCTGGCGGTGCTTGAGCATGCCGTGCTGGTGGATGCCGGATTCGTGCGCGAAGGCGTTGTCGCCGACGATCGCCTTGTTGCGCTGCACCTGCTGGCCGGTGATCGACTGGAGCAGGCGCGAGGTGGGGTAGAGCTTGCGCGTATCGATGCCGGTGGTCAGGCCGAAGCGCTCCTGGCGCGTGCGCAGCACCATCACCAGTTCTTCCATCGCCGCGTTGCCGGCGCGCTCGCCGATGCCGTTGACGGTGCATTCCACCTGGCGCGCGCCACCTTCCAGTGCCGCCAGCGAGTTGGCCACCGCCAGGCCCAGGTCATTGTGGCAGTGGCAGCTGAAGATCACACCCTCGGCGCCGCGCACGTTCCGCTTGAGGTAGGCGAACAGTTCGCGCACTTCCTCGGGCGTGCTGTAGCCCACCGTGTCCGGCACATTCAGCGTGGTTGCACCGGCGGCAATCACCGCGCTGAAAACCTCGACCAGGTACTCAGGCTCGGTGCGGATGGCGTCCTCGGCCGAGAACTCGACATCCGCCACATGGCTGCGCGCCAGTTCCACCGCGGCGACCGCGGCATCCAGCACCTGCGCCTTGTCCATGTTCAGCTTGTGCAGCCGGTGCAGCGGACTGGTCGAGATGAAGGTGTGGATGCGCGGTCGCTCGGCGTGTTCCACGGCGCGTGCCACCGCCTCGATGTCGCCGCGTGTCGCGCGCGCCAAGCCGGCGATCGTTGCGCCACGCACCTCGCGGGCAATTCCGGCGACCGCCGAGAAATCGTCCGGACTGGCAGAGGGAAAGCCCGCCTCGATCACATCGACCCCAAGCTCCGCCAGCGCGTGCGCCAGCCGCCGCTTGCCGCGCGGGTCCATCGAGAACCCGGGAGCCTGCTCGCCATCGCGCAGGCTGGTGTCGAAAATGATGACGCGGTTCTGGTCATGCACTGCCATGGTGCTTCTCCGGATGCCCATAAAGCGAAAGCCCCGCCCTCGTGACCGAGGTGCGGGGCTTTCAGGTTTGTCGCTTCCTGTCGCCTGGGGTGACTTAGACCCCTTGGCAGCCGCACACCTCGCGTGAGCGCAGAAGAAGTCGAAGCGCCAGTAGCGCTGCGGCTGCGTTCGTGCTGCGGTGCGGCATGGAATTCATGGCAGCGAGAGTGCATTCGCGGGCGTGGAGATGTCAACCCTACCTTGGTCGTCGCCTCAGGGCCTTCTGGCAGGGGATGCTGGTGTGGCAGGCGCCTACAATCGCGCGCCCCGAACCTGCCTGGTCCTCCCATGCGCGTGCTGCTTTCCGGATTGGCGCTGCTGTCGCTGGCTGCGCACGCGGCTCCGTCGGCCATCACCATCGACGGCCAGGTCGACGAGCCCGCGTGGGAGCAGGCGCAGGTCTTCCGCGATTTCGTGGTGGTGGAGCCTTTCACGTTGGGACAGCCGGCGTATCCGACCGAGGCACGGCTGCTGTCGACGCCGGAGGGCATCGCGATCGCCTTCCGCTGCACCCAGCCGGAAGGCGTGCCGCGGATCCGCGAACGCACGCCGCGCGATGCGGACATGCCGGGCGACCGGGTCAATGTGTTCATCGACTTCAATGGCGATGGCGAGACCGCGTACAACTTCACGATCGCGCTGTCGCACTCGGTGCAGGACGCGACGATCACCAACGAGAATGCCTACAGCACTGACTGGGACGGCGACTGGAAACACCGCGTGGCGGAAACCGCGGACGGCTGGAGCGCGGAGTTCCTGCTGCCGTGGACCGTGGCCTCGATGAAAGGCAGCGATGCTCCGCGACGCACGGTGGCGATCATGTTCGATCGGGTGCTCGGACACACGCGAGAGCGCGCGGGCTTCCCCGCGGCCAGTTTCATGCGACCGCGCTTCGTCTCCGAGTTTCACAAGGTGGAGATCGATCAGTACCAGGTCTCGGTATTCCACGTGTTTCCGTACGCCACCGCCGCCTACGACTTCAAGGGCGATGCGCGCGACGGCAAGGCCGGCGCGGACCTGTACTGGAAGCCGTCCGGCGACCTCCAGCTGACCGCCGCACTGAACCCGGATTTCGGCCAGGTCGAGGCCGACGAACTGGTGGTCAACTTCGATGCCATCGAGACCTTCTTCTCCGACCGGCGCCCCTTTTTCACCGAGAACCAGGCGTTGTTCGACGTGCGCACGCCGGACAACGGGCTGCTGATCTACACGCGCCGCATCGGCGGGCCGCGCGACGACGATCCGGCGCGCGCAGCGGAAATCGACCTGGCGCTCAAGCTCAATGGCTCGGCGCTGGGCCTGGATTACGGCGTGCTCGCGGCGCAGGAGGCGGAATACGCGGACGATGTCGGAAGCCTGTTCTATGCGCAGCGGCTGCTGCGTGCCAGCGGGGCGCTCAGCGTGGGTTACCTCGGCACCTATGTCGAACGGCCCTTCCTCGGTCGCGAGGCACTGGTCAACGCGGTCGACGCCACCTGGCGCGTCAATGATCGCTGGGCGGTCACCGGCCAGGCGATCGCCAGTGGAATCGAGCGACCAGGTGCCGACAAGGACGGCAGTGGCGCGTGGGCGCGCATCGACTACACACCGGATCCGAACCTGCGCCAGGAACTCGAAGTGACGCACTTCGACCGCGAGCTGGACTTCAACGACATGGGCTTCCAGCGCCGCGCCAGCCTCAACGAGGCGGAATGGACGATCCAGCGGCAGCAGCCGGTGGACGACGAGGCCTCAGCCCTGCGCAACACCAGTTGGACCTTCGAGTTGCAGGCGCGCAGCAACGATGCCGGCGACCGGCTGCCGCTGGTGTTCATCGGCAACCGCAGCTGGGGGTTTCGCGACGGATCGGAACTGTCGCTGGATCCGTATGTGGAGAGCGCCGGGTACAACGACCTGCTGTCGCGCGGGAACGGCCTGGTCTACTTGCCGCAGCGCACCTCGATCTTCATCGAGTACGACACCCGGCGCTTTGCCAGCCCAGTACGAGATCGGCGGCGGCTGGCGCGAAGAGGGCCTCGGCGGAGGCAATCTGGCTTTGTGGGGTGGCGTGCAGTGGTTCGCCCGCGAGAACCTGACACTGGAGGCCAATTTCGGCTGGGATGATGGGCGCGACTGGTTGATCTGGGACAGCGGCGCGCTGCTTGGGCGCTACCAGCGCGAGCAGCTGAGCACCGACTTCAACCTGGATTGGTTCCCTGCACCCGGGCACGAGTTCCGCCTCAAGCTGCAGTGGCTGGGCCTGAACGCATTCGACGCGCGCGCCGTGCGCATCGGTGCGGGTGGCCGGCTGCATCCGGCGGACGACGTGCTCGAGGACTTCGTCGTCAACAACCTCGGCCTGCAACTGCGCTACCGCTGGGAGTTCGCGCCGCAGTCGGACCTGTACGTGGTTTATGGCCGCGGCGGCATCGTCGAACGCGCCGGACGCGAGCGCGATTTCGTCGAGCTGCTGGACCAGGCGCTCGAATTGCGCGACGCCGACCAGGTGCTGGTGAAGCTGCGGCGCAGGTTCTGAGGGGAGCGACGGCCAGTTGGCCCCCGGTGCGAGCGGCTTCAGCCGCGAGCCTTTTCGGCGATCGGCGTACAACCGCTCTCACCGAACATCAGATAACTCATTGATCTGAAGAGCAGTTTGTCCGCAAAGGACGCGAAGGACGCAAAGAAGAGCGGAAACCGTTTTCGCTTCCTTTGCGTTCTTTGCGTCCTTTGCGGACAAAAAAGTAGCGCGGGTCGCGAAGAAGTTCGATGCGCGAATAAGCGCACCGGCAGGGGCGACCGGAACTCTCACCGAACATCCGATAACTCATTGATCTGAAGAGCAGTTTGTCCGCAAAGGACGCGAAGGACGCAAAGAAGAGCGGAAACCGCTTTCGCTTCCTTTGCGTTCTTTGCGTCCTTTGCGGACAGGGGTCGCGTTGGGCGGCCGCTCCTTTGCTTGCTCCCGGACAAAAGTGGCGCGGGTCGCGAAGAAGTTCGATGCGCGAATAAGCGCACCGGCCAGGGGCGGCCGGGACTCTCACCGAACATGTCGCAAGGCATTGATTTATAAATTATAAATTCGGATGGCACGAGGGCAAGAGGGCACGCAAAGGCGCGCCTTCGCACCGAACCGGCTCTTGCGTGCCCTTGTGCCCTCGTACCCTCGTGCCCTCCAGTTCGATGCGCGAACAAGCGTGCCGGCAGGGGCGATCGGGACCCACAAATCAGCGGCCGGGTGCGCCTCTCGCCGCCAGATAACCGCGCCCGCGCTCCATCAGGGCCACGAAGCCGATCTCGTCGCCCTCCTCGACGCAGCGCACCAGTTCGCCCACGGCGCGCTTGAGGGCGCCGAGCGCCTCGCCGCGGTAGGCGTTGAGGCTCTGGATCTCGTAGTACATCCGCGGGTTTTCGCCGGCCACGCCGCTGGCGATCTTCAACTGACGGTCGAAGGTGGTGGAGGACATCTGCGCCAGCTTCGGTGCGGCTTCGCCGGAATTGGCCAGCGCGGTGAAGAAGGCGATGTTGAGCGCGTGGCTCAGGCCGAGCACGTAGGCGATCAGGTGGTCATGCTCCGCCAGCGGCATCTCGACCGCCTGCACCATGGTCTCGGCGAACAGTGCGCGCGCTTCCTTCACTGCCTCCGGCGCGCCGACCGGCATGAAGATCACGTGGCGGTCCGACAGCAACTCGGTATCCGGCCCGAACATCGGGTGCACCGAGCACACGCGCAATCCAGCCGCGGCGCAGGCTTCAAGGCCCTCGGTCAACGGGGTCTTGAGCGAGCCGATGTCGAACACCAGGCCTTTGGGCTGGCGCTCGGCGAGCCCGAGCAGGATCTCGTTGCTGCGCTTCATCGGCGCCGCAACCACGATCAGGTCCTGGCCCAGCGCACCGTCCTTCCAGTCGCTGCGCCCGCTCACGCCCTCGGGGGTGCCGGTGGGGTCAGCCACTTCGACATCGAAGCCTTGCGCGGCCAGGAAGCGCACGAACCAACGGCCCATGCGTCCGTTGCCGCCGATGACCAGCGCGCGCCGCCCGCCGCCCTGTCCGGCCAGGCGCACGCGGTCCTGTTCCTGGGTGGTCAGCGAGGATTCGATCAGCAGCTTCATCACCTGCTCGGCGATGCCCGGATCGAGGCCGACGACCTCCGCCCTGCGGCGGACATTGGCGATCACCTCGCGCTCGCGCTGGAAGTCGCGCAACTGCTTGCCCTGCGCATGCTTCCAGCGCCCGATCTCGGCGACCAGTGCCTGGCGCCGCTGGATCGCTGCAATCAGTTCGGAATCGACGGTATCGAGTTCGGCGCGGAGTTCGGAGAGGGGGCGCGGGGCAGCGGTGGCTTCGGTCATGGAGGGGATGAGTTCGCAGAGGAGCAAAACGTAAAACGTGAAACGTCAATGCGCACCCGATTGCCGGGCGCGGCCGATTGACGTTTGACGTTTGACCTTTGACCGCTGTTCCGCCTCACCCCGCGATGTACTGCTTGAGCTGTTCCACTTCCCCTTCCAGCCCCTCGATGATCGAGCGTACCAGGTCGCCGATGGAAAGCATGCCGACGACCTTGCCGTCGTCGACCACTGGCAGGTGGCGGATGCGGCGGTCGGTCATCAGGCGCATGCATTCCTTGGTGCGCGAGTTCGAGGACACGGTGACCAGCGGTGCCGGGGTCATGATCGCGGAGACCGGGGTGTCTTTCGACGAGCGGCCCATCAGGATCACCTTGCGCGCGTAGTCGCGCTCGCTGAGGATGCCGAGCAGCTGGTCGCCCTCCATCACCAGCAGCGCACCGATCGACTTGTCGGCCATCAGGCGGATGGCTTCCAGCACCGGGGCGTCCGGAGACAGCCGGTAGATTTCCTGACCTTTTCCGGCAAGCAACTGGCTGACTGGAACCATCGTCCGTCTCCGCAGGTGGTGGCGTGGCTCACCATCTTTTCACGCGCTGGCGAAGCGTGCAAACGGTTTGGTGAAATCTCGCGGGGTTGGTCAGGGTCTCCGCGATTGGCCAGCCTGCTCCCCGATTCAGTGCCTTGCGCCAGCAGCCCTCAGTGACGAATGGGGCCTCGACGCTTTCGGGCAAAGGCATCCAGCCTTCGTGGACGCGGTCGCGGTGGGCGGAATGGAAACGATCGTCGACTGGCGCAATACACCGGCCTACGCAGGTCCCGAGCGTAGGCCGGGGTGGCGCGCAGCGGCTCCCCGGCCCGCACGCAGACGGCCAGTCTCAACCGTAGCGTTCTTCGAGGTAAGCAAAGGCCGCGCGCAGGCCCTGGCAGTCGCCGCCGGCGGGGCGGCCGGGCTTGCCGTCGCTCCAGCAGTAGGTGTCGAGGTGCGCCCACGGGATGCGGTCCGGAACGAAGCGCTTGAGGTACAGAGCTGCGGTGATGCAGCCGGCCATGCGCGAGCTGCCGGCGTTGTTGAGGTCGGCGATCTTGCTGTCGAGCAGGCTGTAGTAATCCTCCCACAGCGGCATCGCCCACAGCGGATCGCCGGCTTCCCGCCCCGCTGCGACCAGGTCCAGCGACAGCTCTTCGCGGTTGCTGAAGACCGGCGGCAAATCGGGGCCGAGCGCGACACGCGCGGCGCCGGTCAGGGTGGCGAAGTCGAGGATCAGCTCCGGCTCGGACTCGCTGGCGTAGGTCAGCGCATCGCACAGGATCACGCGGCCCTCGGCATCGGTATTGCCGATCTCGACACTGAGCCCGGCGCGCGTGGCGATGACCTCGCCCGGCCGGTAGGCATTCGGGCCGACGGCATTCTCCACCGCGGCGACCAGCAGTTGCAGTCGCACCGGCAGGCCGGCTGCCATCACCAGGCTGGCCAGGTGGATCGCCACCGCCGAGCCGCCCATGTCCTTCTTCATCAGCGCCATGCCGTCGGAGGGCTTGAGGTCCAGGCCGCCGGTGTCGAAGCACACGCCCTTGCCGAGGATGGCCACCCGCGGATGCGCGGGGTTGCCCCAATTCAGTTCGACCAGGCGCGGCGCGCGATGGCTGGCGCGGCCGACCGCGTGGATCGCCGGGAAGTTCCTGGCCAGCAGCGCCTCGCCGGCAATCGAATGGAACTCGGCACCATGCTTTGCGGCGAGTTCGGCGATGACGTTTTCGAGATGCTCGGGACCCAGGTCCTCGGTCGGCGTGTTGACCAGATCGCGCGCGCCGTGCACCGCCTCGGCGATCCGCGCGATCGCCACACGCTCGGCCTCCGGCTCCAGCACCAGCGAAGCCAGCGGGCGCGCCGCTTTCGGCTTGTAGCGCAGGAACTGGTAGGCGCCGAGCGCGAAGCCGAGCGCCAGGCGCTGCTGCGTGCCGGCCGGCAGCGCGTTGCTGAGGGTGTAGCTCTGCGGCGGCAGGGTCAGCGCGGCGTTGCCGAGCGCCCACACATCGTTGTTCCCGCGCACGCCCACCACCGCACCCGCGAGGCGGCCGCTGCCGTCGAAGCGCAGCGCCTGGGTGTAGCGCTTGCCCTCGAAGCGTTGCGCCGACAGTTGCGCGCGGGTGGCTTCGTCCTGCGCGGCAATCCAGGCGGCGTATTCGCTTTCGAGGACGATCTCGATCGGGACGGCATTTCCAGGATCGGAGGTCAGGATCGCAGCGAGGCTCATCGGGGATTCCCGGGTGGACAAACCCCGGATGTTACAGCCTCGCGCGTGAGGGTAAACGGCGCTCGATGGCCAGCATCAGCCGGCCCAGCGCCGTCGGCAGCAGCAGCGCACCGATCGCCATTCCGCTGAGATTGGCCGCCAGGTCCGCCAGCTCCGCCGTGCGCGGCGGCAACTGCGACTGCAGCAGCTCGATGGTGATCCCGTAGGCGAGCAAACCTCCGGCCACAGCCAGCCTCCGGCGCCAGCCGCCGCCGACCAACTGGCCGAAGTACAGCATCAGCACGCTGTAGGCGAGCGCATGGTTCAGCTTGTCGCTGTTGGGCAAGTCGAGGTCCGGCCCACGGATGGGCAGCAGCGACAGCGCGGTGATCAGCGCCAGCAGCGCGCAGCCGAGGGACCACCAGAGGCGGGAGAGTTGGGGCAGGGCGGTCAAGAGTGAAAAGTGAAAAGTGAAGGGGAAGCTGTGAAAAGTGAAAAGTGAAAAGTGAAAAATGAAAAGGGCGGGGCGAGATACCGGTCCGCGCACTTCCGTGTCTTCAGTCCGGCCGTCCCGTCAGTTGCCGAACTCCCTTCTTTTCACCTTTACTACCCTCAGGGGAAGTGGGGAGTCCGGTCCGCGCACTTCCGTGTCTTCAGATCCGGTCCTGCCCGAGCCCGTCAGATTGCCGAACTCCCCCTTTCACTTTTCACTTTTCACCTTTCACCGCTTCACCCCAACATCCTCCGCTGCCCCTCGCCCAGCAGTCCGTCTGGCAGCCATGTTTCATCGATGCCGCGGCCGAGGAGCATGATCTTGAAGCGTTCGCCCATTTCGCCGGGCAGCATCAGCTGCTTGACCTGGCTGGTGATGCGCAGGCGGGCGCGGTCGTCGAGGGTGTCGAGGTGGGCGAAGATCCTTTCGATGCCGGCGCCGAGCAGGAAGCCGCTCTGGTTCTCGTAGGCGACGAGGTCCAGGCCGCAGTCGATGCCGGCTTCGGCCAGCGCGGTGAAATCGACCGAGGCCGAGAGGTCGTTGAGGCCGGGGTACCAGTACGGATCGGCATGCGCGTGCTGGCGGTAGTGGCAGATCAGCGTCCCGTCGCCACGGTCGGGGCGGTAGTACTCGGGGCGCCCGTAGCCGTAGTCGGCCAGCAGCACCAGGCCCCGGCGCAGCGGCGCGCTGACGGCCGCGAGCCAGGCGCCGAGTTCCGGGATCACTTCGCTGGTGTAGCCCGGCGGCAGCCGCGCGGGCAGGTCGCGCTGGATGCGTTCGAAGGCGGCGCAGACGCCGGGACGTGCCGGGATTCGGGTCTCGACGAAACGGCCGTCGCTAACATCGACGGCCAATTCCGTGGCGCCGTCCGGCGCGACCACGAAGCGCGCGCAGGCCAGCGCATCGACCACTTCATTGCCCACGATCGCGCCGTCGAAAGGTTGTGCGGGCGGCTGGTCCAGCCATTCGACCCGATCGGCCAGCGCGGGCAGCGCCTCGTGGATTCTCTCGCGCTGGCGCTGGCGCAGGTCGGCGCTGCGTTCGAGGATCCGGTAGCGCGCGGGCAGGGCATCGCGCCGGGCGAGGGCGCCGAGCAGGTCGACCGCCAGCGCGCCGCTGCCGGCGCCGAGTTCCATCAGCACCGGCGAGTCGAACTGCCTGAGCGTGGTCGCCAGCGCCTCGGCGAGGGTTTCGGCAAACACGCTGCCCAATTCCGGCGCGGTGATGAAATCCCCCGCCGCCCCGAACTTCTGCGCCCCGGCCGCGTAATAGCCCAGCCCCGGCGCGTACAGCGCCAGCTCCATGTAGCGCTGGAAGGGCATCGGGCCCTGCGCGGCGATCTCGCCGGCAATCAGTTGGCACAGGCGCGCGGAGTGTGCGCGGGCGTGGTCGTCGGGTTCGGGCAGCATGCGGGTCAAGCTGGGGAGGGCACGAGTGCACGAGGGCACGAGGGCACGCAAGAGCAAGGGCGTGCTTCGAACTCGCTGTTGCGTGGCCTCGTGCCCTCGTGCCCTCGTGCCCTCGAGGGGCGCCGTGTCCGTTTCGCCCTGCAAAGCCCGATCATCAGAGTGGCCTCAACGGAGCAACTGCGCCAGGTCTTCCTTCGACGGGCCTTCGCCGAGCGCGGTCTCGGCGGCGATGCGCCACGCCAGGCAGGCGCGTTCGGGTTCGCCGCGGGCCGCGGCGAGGCGCGCAGCTTCGGCGATGGCCAGCGGGCGCGGCGCCAGGCTGAGCGACAGGCGCAGGTACTCCTGGGCCTTGCCGGAGATCTGCTCGATGCGGCACCAGCGCGCCAGCGCGAGCAGCAAGCCGGGGCTCTGCGGGTGCTGCAGCAGCAGCTTCTCGGCACGCTTGATGCGCGGCGACGCCTGTTCCACCGGCGCCTGGGCGTAGAGTTCGGCCAGCTCCTCGCTCCATTCGCGCACCAGCGCGGCCTCGATCGCGGTGGCGGCGAGGTCGCGGCTGCCCACGCGGGATTCGGCGCGGATCAGCGCCTGCAGCACCATCTTCTCGCGCCGTTCCTGGCGGCTGAAGCGCTGCCACAGGGCGTCCAGCGCGGCGCGGTCGGCGGCCTGCTCCAGCGCCTGCGACCACACCCGGCGTTCCAGCGCAGCCAGTTCTCGATCGCCAATCTGGCGGCGTTCCGCCAGCCGTTGCAGGGCCGACACCGCCTCGCCGGCGCGCCCACGCGCGAGCAGGCCCTCGATCAGCGCGCGCAGCACCACCGGTGCGGCATCGGCGGCCTCGGCGCGCTTGACGATGGCGGCGAAGGCGGCCTCGTCGCCGCGCTCGGCGCGCCAGGCATCGGCCAGCAGCGGGGCGACGCGCTGGCCGCGTTCGAGTTCCATCGCATTGCGCAGGATCTCGTCGACCAATCCGGTCTCGCCGCGCTGGTGGGCCACCTCGGCGGCGCTCAGTAGCGCCGACAGGCGCAGCCGCGGCTCGGTGCTGGCGTCCAGCAGGGCGCGCTGGGCATCGTGCAGATTGCCTTCGAAGGCGAGCACCAGCCCGTTGTCGAGTTTCTCGGTGGCGCGCGTACGCCTGTGCCAGCCGAAGCGCCGCGGCCAGCGCACCACCAGGGTGTAGATCGCCAGTGCGAGCAGCGCGAGCAGCGCCACGACGATGCCGAGGAAAACCACGCTGGTCTCCACTTCCCAACCCTGGAAGCGCACGTAGACCATGCCGGCATCCTGGCGCAGCCAGTAGCCGATCAGCGCGGCCGCGAGGGCCAGCAGCAGGAACACGCTCAGCCGAAGGATCCAGGCCATCGTCTCAGCCTTGCGGCGCGGTGTCGGCGGCGTCCGCCGATTCGCCGTCAGGCGCGGCCGGCGCGTCGCCTGCAGCTTCGGGCACGACCGGCGGGATCACGTCGAGGTGCCCTTCGGGCGCCTCCGCGGGCGCGGGATCCGGCGGCAGCGCGGCCGCGGGTGCGTCGACCGGCGTGGACGGCTCCTGGGCCGGCGCCGGCGGCGCAGGTTCCGGGGCGCCGCGCAGGCGCGCCAGCTCGCGGCGGGCCTCGCCCAAGCTCGGCAGCGCCGGCGCCAGCGGCGCGCTGCGGATCTCATCCAAGACCGTCAGCGCGGCGGAGACGCCGTCATCGGCGGGATCGAATTCCGCCTGCAGGCTGGCGCGCACGGCCTTGATCGCGCGCAGCGCCAGTTCACCCTCGCCGCGCAGCAGCAGCAGGCGCGCACGGCTCAGGTCCAGCGCCATGCGTTCGCGCAGGAGCGGCCCACCGGCGGCATGCTCGTCCGGGTCGACGCGGCGCACGCGGAAATAGCGGTCGATGCTGCCGGCGGCGCGCCGCCACCAGCCCGCTGGTGGTGCGTCGCCCGTGGCGGGCGCGCCATCGCGACCGCGCAGCGGCCAGTGCGACACGCCTTCGGCCAGTCCATCCAGGCGGCCGAGGATCACCGGCAAATCGGCCACGGCGATGGCCGCCAGCGCATCGCGCTCCAGCGCCAGCGTCTGGCGCACCGAGGTGGCGCGCGGATCGCTGACCTCGGCGAGCTGCGCGTCGGCCAGTTCGAAACTCGCGCGCGCCCCAGCGACATCGCCAAACAGGCGCAGGCGCTCCTCACCCAGGCGCAGCAGGAAATCGGCCTCGGCCAGGCGCACCGCATCCACGCCTGGCGCGGCGCCGCGTTCCATCCCCGCCAGACCATCCTCGACCAGGCCCACGCGTTGGGTCAGCCCGAGGACCTGTTCGCGCAGCGCCCGGTTGACACGCGCGGCGTCGTCCAGGCTGCGCTGCAGGGTGGCGACGTCCACGGCGGCGGCGGCGGGCGCGGCAGTCTCGTCCGGCGTCGCGGCGAAGTTGTCGTCGGCCGCGGGCGACCTGTTCCACAGGTACCAGCCAGCTGCCGACACCAGCCCGACCACGAGCAGCGCCCATGGCCAGCGTGCAGCCCTGCGCCTGGCTGGGGCAGGGCTGGCGGCGGTCGCGGGTACCGATTCGCGCAGGGCGGCGTCGGTCGGGTCGGCTTGGTCGGACATAGAACCGGGTTAAGAATTCGTTTGGAGGGATGGTAGCGGATCGTTACTGCCAGCGCACCCCAGCGGCTGTGACGGCGAGGTCTTGGATCCCGATGAACGAATCGTGCCGCCCGGGAGAGCCAGAAAGGCGTTGGCCAGGGGCGCAAAGTGGAGGTGGGGGCCGTCAAGGAAGGCTCCAGAACGAGCAGCATGCGTGACACCTCGGCCAGCGTTGCGTCCTCGCTTGCTCTCGTCCGCGTACTTCACGTCCAATGCGCTTCCGGGCAGCTCTCGCGGCAGTGGCAAGCACATGGTCTGGCGGATTCCAGGCGGCGACTGGCTGGTCCGGGGGCGGAGCAGCACCATCCAGCTCAGCTTGAGCCGTAACCGCGTGCGCCTGCCGGACGGTAGCCTGGTACGCGAATCCTGCGAGTACTTCCGGATTGGTCCGGACGGCGCGCTGCTGCAGCGCTATCCCGGGCCACAGACATCGACGGTCGACGATGACCTTTACGCGTTCGACATCCACGTCGTGCTGGATGGCGCTCTGCACCGATGCACCTGGATCGAGAACTTCCGCGATGGCGACGAACTGCGCGACAGTGTCTGCCTGACCGGGCTGGAGGCGGCCGCTGTCGGCGTACTTCCCGAGGCGGTCGCGCAGGCAATGGCGCGGCTGGTGGCGGCATGAAGCGCTGGTTTGCCATGTGGCCGAGGCAAGCACCCGGGGAACGCGCTGCGCGCGTACGCCCGGGCTACGCGAGTGGTCCGTCGTCGCGGGCGAGGGCACCGGCCAGCGCCTGGGCCGAGGCGCCGCGGGCGACGCGCACATCGGTGTAGCCGAGGTCGGCGGCCATCGCGGCAATGCGCGGGCTGGCGACGACGAGCGGCCGTGCGCGCAGCGGTGTCAGACCGGCACGCACCAGTACCGCGTCCAGCGCCTGGAGCAACAGGCCGCTGCTGGCGCTCAGCACCACAGCCCCCCTTGCCAGTCGGCGCAGGGCCGCAGGCCGCGGCCGCAGCGGAATTCGCCGGTACACCATCAGGGTGCGCACTGCAGCACCGCGGCGGTTGAGTTCGCTGGCGATGCGATCGCGCCCGCCAGGCGCCGCCCAGATGGCGATGCGCTGTCCGGCCACCGATTGCAGTTCGGCTAACCTGAGGATGCCGTCGCTGTCTTCGGCATCGCCCGGCGCGCGCACCACATCGAGGCCGAGGCGCTCCAGCGCGGCGCCGGTCGCCGCACCGACCGCGATGTGCGTCCTGGCCGCCGCCAACTGCGCCGGCGCCAGCGCCGCCGCCGCGGCCACTGCCGCGCGGCTGACGAAGATCTGGATCGATGCGCTGGCGGCCCAGGCAAGGTCCGCCGCCAGCGCGGCCGACGCCGGCGCGCGCCGGGTGGACTGCAGCGGCATGCGGACCGCGTCGATTCCTTGCGCGGCCAGCACCCGCGCGGCCTGGCGCGACTCGCGCCGCGGCCGGGTCAGCAGCACGAGGGGCGCACTCACGCCGCCTCGCTTTCCGCAATGCGCCGGTTGAACACCCATTCGGCCGACAGCACGCCCGGGATGCGCAGCAACAGGTCGGGCAGCGCCGGGTCCGCGCGCAGCCGCCAAGATTCGGGGAATTCCAGGTCGATGCTGGCCGGCCCGCGCCGGTAGCGCAGCCGCAGCGGGGTGCCACCGCCGCGCCAGGGTGCCAACGCCTGCTTGAGGTCGGCGGCGAAGTCGGCGGCCGGGTCGCGCACGCTGATCGAAAGCGCCCGCGCATGGTGCTGGCAGGCGGCGATCAGCGGCCAGGCGCGACGCACGCGCAACTGCGGCCCGCCGTTGAAGTCGTCCCAACTGGCGCTGCCTTCGACGACGATGATCTCGCCGGCCTGGATCAGCCCGCCGAATTCGGCATAGGCCTCGGTGAAGAAGGCCGTCTCGAGCTTCCCGCTGCCGTCCTGCAACTGGGCGAAGGCGATGTTGTCGCCGCGCTTGCGCACCGGGCCGACCATCCCGGCCAAGGTGAGGTTCAACTCGTCCCGACGGCCCTTACGCTCGCGCGGCACGCGCGCGGCGGCCTCCCCGAGCGAGCAGCTGACGATTTCGCGCAGCCAGGGCGCGAGGGCATCCACCGGATGGCCCGACACGTACCAGCCGAGCGTGGCGTATTCCGCCTTCAGCTTGTCGATCAGCGGCTGCTCCGGCAGCCGCGGCATCGGCGGCGGGGGCGCGGCCGCGGCGCTCGACACGCCGAACAGATCGACCTGCCCCGCGGCGCCATCGCGGCTGCGTTGGTCGGCGGCCTTCAGCGCATCCGGCAGCGCGGCCAGCAAGCTGGCGCGGTTGGGCCCCAGCGCATCCAGCGCGCCCGCAAAGATCAGCGCTTCCAGCACGCGCTTGTTGAGCTTGGACAGGTCGACGCGCTGGCAGAAATCGTAGAGGTCGCGATAGGCACCGCCACGTCCGCGTTCCTTCGCGATGGCCTCGGTGGCGGGAAAGCCGACGCCCTTGATTGCGCCGAGGCCATAGCGGATGGTGCGCGGATCGGTCGCACGGAAGTGGTAGACCGAGTGGTTGACGCAGGGCGGCAGCACCGCCACGCCGCGCGCCCGGGAGTCGGCCAGGAACTCGACCACCGCCTCGGTCTTGTCCATGTCCGAGGACAGCGTGGCGGCCAGGAACTCGGCCGGGTAGTGCGCCTTCAGCCAGGCGGTCTGGTAGGCGACCAGCGCATACGCGGCGGCGTGCGACTTGTTGAAGCCGTAGCCGGCGAACTTCTCCATCAGGTCGAAAATCTCGTCGGCCTTGGCCTGGCCGATGCCGTTTTTGGCTGCACCCTCGCGGAAGATGGCACGGTGCTGGACCATCTCCTCGAGCTTCTTCTTGCCCATCGCGCGGCGCAGCAGGTCGGCGCCGCCGAGCGAGTAGCCGCCGACGATCTGCGCCACCTGCATCACCTGCTCCTGGTAGACCATGATGCCGTAGGTCTCTTTCAGGATCGGTTCGACGCGCGGATCGGGGTAGGCGATTTCCTCGCGCCCGTGCTTGCGCGCGCAGAAGCTCGGGATCAGCTCCATCGGCCCCGGGCGGTACAGCGAGACCAGCGCGATCAGGTCCTCGAAGCGGTCGGGCTTGGCGTCCTTGAGCAGCCGCTGCATGCCGGCCGATTCGAACTGGAACACCGCCACGGTGTCGCCGCGCGCGAACATCTGGTAGCTCGGGGCGTCGTCCAGCGGCAAGAGGTCGATGTCCAGCGGCGCCTCGCCCGCGGCGGCGCGGCGCTCGTTGATCGCCTGCACGCACCACTGGATGATGGTCAGCGTGCGCAGGCCGAGGAAGTCGAACTTGACCAGGCCGATAGCCTCGACATCGTCCTTGTCGAACTGGGTGACCGGCAAATCGGTCTCGACGTTCGCCTTGGCTTCGACGTAGAGCGCGGTGAAATCGGTCAGCGCGGTCGGCGCGATGACCACGCCGCCGGCGTGTTTGCCCGCATTGCGCGCCAGGCCTTCCAGCGACAGCGCCAGCTCCAGCACCGGGCGCGCCTCGTCGTCCTCGTTCTCGTAGCGCGCCTTCAGCTCGCTGGAGATGCGGTCCGGCTCCTTCTTCGACTTCTCCGACAGCCCGAGTGCGTCCTCCAGCGTCAGGTCGAGCGGGCGCGCCGGGATCAGCTTGGCGATGCCGTCGACCGCCGGGAACGGCAGCCCGAGCACGCGCCCGCAGTCGCGCACGCAGGCCTTCGCCGCCATTGTGCCGTAGGTGATGATCTGCGCCACCTTGTCGGCGCCGTAGCGCTCGCGCACATAGCGGATCACCGCGTCGCGGCGCTCCATGCAGAAATCGATGTCGAAGTCCGGCATCGACACGCGTTCGGGGTTGAGGAAGCGCTCGAACAGCAAGTCGTAGCGCAGCGGGTCGAGGTCGGTGATGCCGAGCGCATAGGCGACCAGCGAGCCGGCGCCGGAGCCGCGCCCCGGGCCTACCGGGATGCCGTTGCGCTTGGCCCAGCCGATGAAGTCGGCAACGATCAGGAAGTAGCCGGGGAAGCCCATCTTCGCGATCACCGCGGATTCGAGTTCCACCCGGTCGATGTAGGTCTGGCGCGGCTTGGCCAGCGCCCCGGCGCCCTCCAGGCGTGCCAGGCGCACCTCCAGCCCCTCGCGCGCCTCGCGCGCCAGGCGCTCGGCGGCGGTCTCGCCCTCGCGCGTCGGCACTTCGGGCAGGTAGTAGGTGCCGGTCTTCAGCGTCAGGTTCAGCCGCCGCGCGAGGTCTACGCTGTTTTCCAGGGCCTCGGGCAGGTCGGCGAACAGGATTGCCATCTCGGCGGGCGACTTGAGGTACTGCTCCGGGCTGTAGTTGCGCGGCCGGCGGCTGTCGCCCAGGGTGTAGCCTTGGGCGATTGCCACGCGCGCCTCGTGCGCGTCGAAGTCCTCGCGGTCGATGAAGCGCACGTCATTGGTGGCCACCGCCGGACAGCCGGCGTTGGCGGCCAGTTGCGCCGTCGCCAGCGTGAGCACGTCTTCCTGCGGCCGCCCGCAGCGCGATAGCTCCAGGTAATAGGCATCCGGAAACAGCCGCATCCAGCGGCGCAACTGCAGCGCCGCGGTGTCTTCCCGGCCGGCCAGCAGCAGGCGACCGATCTCGCCGTCCATGCCGCCCGACAGCGCCACCAGACCCTGGGTATGACCGGCCAGCCAGTCGCGCTGCAGCACCGGGCGGTCCAGTTGGCGGCCCTCGCTGTAGGCGCGGCTGAGCAGGATGCACAAATTGCGGTAGCCGTCGCGGTCCTGGCACAGCAGCGTCAGCCGCGCCGGTTCCTCGCTCTCCTGCACCCAGACATCGGCGCCTGCGATCGGCTGGATCCCCTTGCCCTCGCATTCCTTGAAGAACTTGAGCAGGGCGAAGACGTTGCCGTCATCGGTCAGCGCCAGCGCCGGCATCCCGCGCTTGGCGCAGGCCTTGACCAGCTCGTCGATGCGCACCGTCGAGTCGGTCAGCGAGTACTCGCTGTGCAGTCGCAGATGGACGAAACGGGCGGTCATCTGCCGGGTCAGGGAGGAAGGCGGGCGGGCTGGTCAGTATAGGGGGCGGCGGGCGTGATCCTTGGGCTGGACCGGGCGTCGAGGCTGGCGACCCTGCAGGCGGCAAAGGCGGGGCAGGGGTCAAGGGGCAGGGGCCGGGAACTTCGGCTCGGCCGGAGTGTGCGCTGGGCCCTGAAACGGAGCAGGGACCGCGAATTGCGGCTAGATCCAACCTTGCGCAGGCCCTCGTCCCCTGTCGCCTGACCCTTGCCCCGCTTTTCCCGCCCTGGACTTCGCAGCCGCATCGCCCATCAAGTGTCCCCTTTTGTCACGTTTCGTCGTAAGGTGGCGGGTGCGGCGCCCATGTTCCGAATCGTTTCAATATCGACAGATCATTCACACGGGCGGGCGTGTCATCCCCGGGGATGAAATGACCGGCTGCCACCGGAGGATGTCCGCTCACTGCCTTTTTCGCCGTTTCTGCGTTTGCTGTAACCGTTCCATTCCCAACGCCAGACAAAAGGAATTCAGCAATGAACACCCCCATGCTCCGCCGTGCGCCGCTGGTTGCCGCCCTGCTTCTCGGCTTGGCCGCGAACTACGCCCATGCCGGCCAGGACTGCGACGATTCACCCGGTTCCGTGACTGGCGTCAGTGCGCCCGGAGTTGAAGCGTTTGCTTGCGGAACCGGCGCCCGCGCCACCGGCGTGCGCTCCTCGGCGTTCGGCACCCGCGCCAATGCCAGCGATGAAGAAACCGTCGCGGTCGGCACGGACAGTGTGGCCTCCGGCTTTCATTCCAGCGCGATCGGCGCGCTCGCCGTCGCCAGTGGCCGTGGTGCCACGGCAACCGGCTGGCAGTCACGCGCCTCCGGTGACCTGTCGACTGCCACCGGCAACAATGCTGTCGCCAGCGGCGCAAACAGCACCGCCAACGGGCGCGCGGCGCAGGCCACCGGCAGCAACAGCACGGCGGTCGGCCAGGATGCGCAGGCGACCAATGTGAACACCACTGCAGTCGGCCAGGGCTCGCGCGCCACCGGTGAGGATGCCACCGCCGTCGGCCAGGGCTCGGTTGCTTCAGGCTTCCATTCCAGCGCCCTCGGCGCACTGGCTGTCGCCAGCGGCCGCGGCGCCACCGCCACCGGCTGGCAGTCACAAGCCACCGGCGATCTGTCGACCGCCACCGGTAACAGCGCGGTCGCCAGCGGCGCCAACAGCACGGCAACCGGCCGTGCGGCCACTGCGAGCGGCGCCAACTCCACGGCGACCGGCCAGGGTGCGTCGGCCACCGGTATCAACGCCACCGCGACCGGCCAGGGTGCCGTTGCCTCGGGCGAAGACGCCACCGCGACCGGCCAGGGCGCTCAGGCGGCCGGATTCCACGCCACCGCCACCGGTGCGCTCTCGAATGCCTCGGGTCGTGGCGCCACTGCCACTGGCTGGCAGGCCGCCGCCACTGGCGATCTCGCCACCGCGACCGGCAACAACGCGGTCGCGAGCGGCGCCAACAGCACCGCGAACGGCCGCGCTGCGACCGCCAGCGGCGCCAACTCGACCGCCCTTGGCCAGGGTGCGACGGCAAGCAGCGTGAACAGTTCTGCGCTCGGCCAGGGCGCCGTGGCCAGCGACGAGGATGCGCTGGCCGCCGGCCAGGGCGCGCAGGCGACCGGCTTCCACTCGACTGCGGTCGGAACCCAGTCCGTCGCTTCGGGCCGCGGCGCCACCGCCAGCGGCTGGCAGGCGCGCGCTACCGGCGAGTTGTCGAATGCCTTCGGTAACTCGGCAGTCGCCAGCGGCGCAAACAGCACGGCGGTTGGCCGCGCGGCGACCGCTTCGGGCGCCAACACGGTCGCGCTCGGCAACGGCGCCAATGCCTCGGCATCCGGCAGCGTCGCGCTCGGCAATGGCTCGGTTGCGGATCGCGCGAACACGGTGTCTGTGGGTTCGGCCGGCGCCGAACGCCAGATCACCAACGTCGCCGCCGGCACGGCGCGCACCGATGCGGTCAACTTCGGCCAGTTCACCGATGGCCTGACCGACTTGCGCACCTATGTGGACCGCCGCTTCTTCGAGCAGGATGAGCGCATCGACAAGCTCGGCGCGATGAACGCCGCGATGAGCACCATGCTGGCGAGCGCCGCCGGCATCCAGAAGGAGAATCGCCTGGCGGCCGGCGTCGGCTTCTCCGGCGGCGAATCGGCCTTCGCGATCGGCTACCAGCGCCAGCTCAGCGAGCGCGCGACCTTCACCCTCGGTGGCTCGTTCACCGACGATGAGAGCAGCGCTGGCCTGGGCTTCGGCTTCGGCTGGTAAACGATAGCCGCAAGAGCAGCACTGAGTCCCGCGACGCGGACTCCAGCGAGAGCCCGCGCATCGCAAGGTGCGCGGGCTTTTTCATGGCGCGGTGCCGCCCGGCGAGGTGGGCGGCGGGCGGCACTCGTTGCTGGTCGACGGCGAGGACGTCGAGCTGTCGAACCATCGCAGCGGCTGGCGCCGCGGACATGCGCTGTACCGCCTGGCGCTGCCCGCGGGCGAAGGCGAGTTCGGCCTCGACGCCGACCTGTCCTTCCTGCGCCAGGACTCGACCAGCGGCCCTTGCAACCTCAGGCCGCCTTCGCGACCGGCTGGGTGGCCGCATCCAGCGCCTGCGCCAGGTCCGCCCACAGGTCCTCGCCGTCCTCGATGCCCGCCGACAGTCGCAGCAGTCCCTCGCTGATGCCGCTGGCCTGGCGGGCGGCGGGATCGACCACGCGGTGGGTCAGCGCCGCCGGACGCTGGATCAGGGTGTCCACCGACCCCAGGCTCACCGCCGGGGTGATCAACTGCAGCCTCTGCAGCAGCGCGTCCGGGTCCACCTCGGGGCGCACTTCAAAGGCCAGCACGCAGCCCGGGCCGTCCATCTGGCGCCGCGCGATCGCCGCCTGCGCACCCTGGTGGCGCGCCGGGTAATGCACCGCGGCGACCGCCGGGTGGCGCGCCAGCCGGGTCGCCAGCAAGGTCGCGTTGTCCTCCGCCGCGAGCACCCGCAGCCGCAGCGTCGCCAGCCCGCGCAGCAGCAGGAAGGCCGCCAGCGGGTGCAGCAGCGCACCGGTCAGGATGCGCACCTGGCGCAGTGCCGCGGCAAACTCCGCATTGCACGCGACCACGCCGGCGATCACATCGCCATGGCCGCCGAGGAACTTGGTTGCGCTGTGCAGCACCATCGCAGCGCCGTGTTCCAGCGGACGCTGCAGCACCGGTGTCGCGAAGGTGGAGTCGACCAGCACCGGCACCTTGCCGGCCTGGCGCACCAAGTCGGCGATGTCGACCAGCTTGAGTGTCGGGTTGGCCGGCGTCTCCACTACCACCAGCGCGGTGTCCGGGCGGATCGCCGCGGCGATCCCGTCGGGCTCGACGAAGCTGACCTCGGTGCCGAGCAGGCCGGTGGCCAGCAGGTGATCGCTGCCGCCGTACAAGGGACGCAGCGCGACCACATGCCGCCCGTGCGTCGCGCGTGCCAGCAGCACCGCGGTCAATGCGGCCATGCCCGAGCTGAAAGCCACTGACTGCTCGGCGCCTTCCAGCGTGGCCAATGCGCGTTCGAAGCGCGCAACGGTGGGATTGTGCAGCCTGGAGTACACGGGGTTCGGCGCTTCGGCCGCGCCCGCGACGAGGGGCGTCGAGACTGGCGCCGGCGAGCGCCGGGTCCGGTGTGGGATAAGTGCTCGACAGGTCGATGGGCGCGACATGCACGCCCATCCGGACCAGGTCCTCGCGCCCGGCGTGGACTGCCTGGGTAGCCATTCGATGTTCCATGACGATCCCTCCCGGATTCGCTGATTCGGAAGGAAGCGTATGCTCTGCGGGTATGGCGCGCACAAGGGCCGAACAATCTTCGGGGATCGTCCGTGAAGATCGAGCTTGACCGAACGGATGTCGAATTGATCAAGCTCCTGCGCAAGCATGCGCGGATGAGCAACAAGGACCTCGCCGAGGCGGTCGGCGTGGCGCCTTCCACGGCCCTGGAAAGGGTGCGCCGGCTGCGCGAAACCGGCGTGATCCGCGGCTATCACGCGGAGTTTGATCCGGATGCGCTGGGCATCGCGCTGCAGGCGATGGTAGCCGTGCGCCTGGCGCGGCATTCGCGCGAGATGGTGGATGCTTTCCACGCGCACCTGCTCGGCCTGCCCGAGGTGCTGGCCTTCTACCACGTGGCCGGTGCCGACGATTTCCTGGTCCACGTGGCGGTTCGCGACAGCCACCACCTGCGTGGCTTCTTGCTGGCCGCGTTCACCCAGCGCGAGGAAGTCGCGCACATCGAAACCCACCTGATCTTCGAGTATCGGCGCAATCCCGAGGTGCCGGTCTACGTGCGGCCGGAGTAGGGCGCGACGAGGGCACGAGGGCACGGCAAGGCGGTTGGATGCGAGCTTGTGATTCGCCGCACCGTCCCGCCCTCTTGCCCTCGCTCCACTTGATCCACCGCAAGATGCACTGCACGCATCGGGGTACGCTGGAACGGCCTGATGGCGCCACTCCGCGGATGCAGAGGCTCCCATGTCCGACTTCGAAATCGTCACCCGCCAGGATTTCTCCGAAGTCACTTACCTGCTGGAGGTCCGCCATCCGCTGATGGCGAAGGCAGCGAAGCCGGGGCAGTTCGTGATCGTCATGGAACACGAGCATGGCGAGCGCATTCCGCTGACCATCGCGGATTTCGACCGCGAGCGCGGCACCATCACGCTGGTGATCCAGGCGGTCGGCAAGACCACCCGCGAGATGCAGCAGAACTGCCGCGTCGGCTCCCACCTTTTCGCGATGGTCGGGCCGATGGGCATTCCAAGTCATCTGGGCAAGGCGAAAAAAGTCATCTGTGTCGGCGGCGGCCTGGGTGTCGCGCCGGTGTTTCCGCAGGCGCGCGCCTACAAGCAGGCGGGTGCCTACGTCATCGGCGTGCTCGGCTTCCGCAACCAGGGACTGATGTTCTGGGAGGACAAGTTCCAGCAGGTTTGCGATGAACTGATCGTCTGTACCGATGACGGTTCAGCCGGCATCAAGGGCCTGGTGACCGAGGGCATCCGCCAGGCAATCGAGAAGCATCCGGACATCGACGAGGTGGTCGCGATCGGGCCGCCGATCATGATGAAGGGCTGTTCCGACGCGACCCGCGCGCACGGCATCAAGACCATGGTCAGTCTCAATCCGGTGATGGTCGACGGCACCGGCATGTGCGGCGGCTGTCGCGTCAAGATCGGCGAGACCATCAAGTTTGCCTGCGTGGACGGGCCCGATTTCGACGGTCACCAGGTCGATTTCGACGACCTGATGAAACGCCTCGGGCGCTACAAGCCGACCGAGAAGGCCGCGCTGGAGGTGTTCAACGACAGCTGCCGCATCCGCAACGCCGCGCCCGTGGCAGGTCCCGCCGCGCCGCACACCCACGAGCACTGATCCGCAGCCTGCCGGAGCCGAGGCCATGGCCAAGAAGAAGACCATCCGCAGCATCCCGCAGGCGCGCACGCCGATGCCCGAACAGGCACCGGAAGTGCGCGTGCACAATTTCGACGAGGTCGCCTGCGGCTACCGGCTTGAGGATGCGCTCACCGAAGCACAGCGCTGCCTCGATTGCGCCGACCAGCCGTGCGTGCGCGGCTGCCCGGTCGGCATCGACATCCCCGGCTTCATCTTGAAGATCGCCGCCAACAACTTTCATGGCGCCTACGACACCATCACCGACACCAACCTGCTGCCCTCGGTGTGCGGCCGCGTGTGCCCGCAGGAGAACCAGTGCGAGGGCGTGTGCACGGTCGGCGAATCGCTGGAGCCGGTGGCGATCGGCCGCCTGGAACGCTTCATCGGCGACATGGCGATCGCCCAAGGTTGGGCCAACATCCCCTACATCGAACACACCCGCTTCAAGGTCGGCATCGTCGGCTCCGGCCCGGCCGGCATGGCCTGCGCGGCCGACATGGCGAAGGCCGGCTGCGACGTCACCGTGTTCGAGGCCTTCCACGAGCCCGGCGGCGTGCTCAAGTACGGCATCCCGGACTTCCGCCTGCCCAACAGCGTGGTCGACGTCGAGATCGAGAAGCTGACCCGGCTGGGCATCAAGTTCGAGTGCAACACGCTGGTCGGACGCCTGTTCACCATCGAGCAGATGCTGACCGAGATGGGCTTCCACGCGGTGTTCGTCGGCACCGGCGCCGGCTACCCGAGCTTCATGGGCATCCCCGGCGAGTCGCTCGGCGGCGTGCTCTCGGCCAACGAATGGCTGACTCGCTGCAATCTGATGCGCGGGCGCGACTTCCCGAACTACGACACGCCGCTGCAACCGGGCAAGCGCGTCGCCGTGATCGGCGCCGGCAACACGGCGATGGACGCGATGCGCGTGGCGCTGCGTGTCGGCGCCGAGAAGGTGCACTGCGTCTACCGCCGCAGCGCCGCCGAGGCCCCGGCGCGCGCCGAGGAGATCCACCACGCGCAGCAGGAAGGCATCGACTTCCAGTGGCTGACCGCGCCGCTGGAACTGATCGGCGACGACGCCAACAACGTGCGTGCGATGCGCTGCATCCGCATGCAACTCGGCGAGCCGGATGCCTCCGGCCGCCGCCGCCCGGAACCGCTGCCGGGCAGCGAATTCGAGCTCGAAACCGACATGGTGGTGTTCGCGATCGGCACCAACGCCAACCCGATCCTCGGCCAGACCTCGGGCCTGAAACTCGACAAGCGCGGCTACATCGCCACTGACGAGAACTTGCAGACCTCGATCGCCGGCGTGTTCGCCGGCGGCGACATCGTCACCGGCGCCGCCACCGTGATCCAGGCCATGGGCGCCGGCCGCAAGGCCGCGCGCGGCATTAAGGCCTGGCTCGGCCTGCGCGACAGCGACTCGGTTTACCAACCCGCCAGCGACGATCCCGCCAGCCGTCTGTTCGGCATCGACCGGCGGGAGAGGAATTACGCGCGGGTGCAGCTGGCGGCCGTTGGATCGTGAACATGCGCTACGAGAAACGCGGGGCAGGGGGCAGGGGGCAGGGGACCGAACTTAACGCATCGCCTGACTTTGATGCGAATTGGGGCTGCCTGGTTTCACTCTTGAAGCGCAAGGCGGCGGCAGAGCCGCACAGCGCCGTTACTCGCGCCCTTCAACGACCCGCTTCAAAGCGCGACCGTGACACGAAGTGGGTCCCCTGCCCCCCGCCCCTTGCCCCGCCTTTGATGTGCGAATCAATGCAGCACCACGCAACCCATCGTGCTTCCCCCATTCGACAGTGTGCCTCGAAGCCATGACCCACTCCGCCACTCTTGCAGCACCTGAAGTCTTCCGGCCCGCGCCGCGGCCGGCGATGCCGATCAGTGAGGCCATTGTCGAGGTGATCAGCGACTCGGGCGAGGGCGCGCAGCGTTGCGGGCAGTCGCTCGGTGCGATTGCCGCGCGCATGGGCAACGGCATCTGGACCACCGAGATCATTCCGGCGGAGATCCAGCCGCCGGCGCGCAGCGTCGCCGGCGCCAGCGGCATCCGCATCCGCATGGGTTCCGGGCGCATCACCAATGGCGGCGACCAGACCGGACTGGTGGTGGCCTTCAACGAGCAAGTGTTGGTGGGGCGGGTGCGGGCTGGCGAGCTCCAGCCTGGCGCCAAGGTCCTGCTGGAAAGCATGTGGAAGACCCACCGTGACCCGGCCGTCGTGGTGTCCTACATGAAGACCGTGGAGGCGCTCCTCAAGGATGGATTCGAGGTCTACGAGATCCCGATGGAGGAACGCTGCCGGGAGCTGGTGGCCGATCCGCGCAAGGGCAAGAACATGTTCGTGCTCGGCATCCTGTGCAATGTCTACGGGCTCGACGATGGGCTGGCGCGCGAGCAGATCGCACGCATCTTCGGCAAGAAGGACGCCAAGGTGGTCGCCAGCAACATCGCGCTGTACGAGGCCGGCGCCGCCTGGGCCGAGGCCAACCTCGATTTCAAGTACTGCATCCCGGCGCAGAAATCCACCGTGCCGCAGATCGTCGTCAACGGCAACACCGCGATCGCGCTCGGCGTCATGGCTTCGGGCATGGACATCTGCGCGATGTACCCGATCACGCCGGCAACCTCGGCCTCGCACTACCTGAGCGAGGTGTTCGAGAAGATCGGCGGCCTGGTGCACCAGGCCGAGGACGAGATCGCCGCGTGCGCCTTCGCGGTCGGGGCGTCCTACGCGGGCAAGTGCGCGGTCACCATCACCTCGGGTCCCGGCTACTCGCTCAAGCAGGAGGTCATCGGCCTGGCGGTGATGGCCGAGATTCCGCTGGTGGTGGTCAACGTGCAGCGCGGCGGGCCGAGCACCGGCCAGCCGACCAAGGTTGAACAGGGCGATGCGCTCGCAGCGATCTTCGGCAGCCACGGCGACGCGCCCAAGGTGGTGATGGCGCCGAACAGCATCGAGGACTGTTTCTACTCGGTGATCACCGCGCGCAAGATAGCCGAGACCTTCGGCATTGTCGTGGTGGTGCTCTCCGACGCCAGCCTGTCGACGGCGCAACAGCCCTTCCCGCGGCCGGTGTTCAATGAGACCTGGCTGGCGCCGCCGGTCGACCTGACGCCGGTACCGCCGGGAAGCAAGGCCTACGACTGGGATCCGGTGACCGGGCTGTCGCGCCGCCTGCAGCCCGGCCGCGCCGGCGGCATGCACACGGTGACCGGCCTCGCGCACGACCGGTTCAGCAAGGTCGCCTACGACCCGGCCATCAACGAGGAAGGCCTGCGCGCGCGCAGCCTGAAGCTCGCGGCGCTGCAAAAGACACTCAAGGCGCCCCCCGTGTTCGGCGGCGACAGCGGCGATTTGTTGCTGATCGGCTGGGGCAGCACGATGGGCGCGATCGAGGAATCGGTCACGCGCCTGCGCGCCGAGGGCCTCGCGGTGTCGTCGATGCACCTGCGCTTCCTGCAGCCGATGCCGTCCGGGATCCGCGAAATCCTGGCGCGCTTCAAGCATGCGATGACCATCGAGGGCAACTGGTCCGACAAGCCCGCCGACGAGCTGATCGACGAGGACAACCGGCGCTACTCGGCGCTGGCGATGCTGCTGCGCTCGCGCTTCCTGGTCGACATCGACTGCTGGAGCGAGGCGCGCGGACAGCCGATCAAGCCCGGCGACATCTGTCGCGTTGCGCGGGAAGCACTCAAGCGTCGTGGAGCCCTGTCATGAGCCAGTCCCTGAGTTCTTGCGTCATCAAGCTGCACCAGGAGCACCACGCGCTGGAGGACTACCAGGGCGGCGTGCCGCGCTGGTGCAACGGCTGCGGCGACAACGCCATCCTCGCGGCGATGCAGCGCCTGTGCGTAGACGAGAACCTGGCGCCGGAGGACACCGTGTTCGTGTCCGGCATCGGCTGCTCCAGCCGCCTGCCGCACTACATGAAGACCTATGGCTTCCACAGCCTGCACGGCCGCGCCTTCCCGGTCGCCGAAGGCATCAAGATGGCGCGGCCGGAGCTGAACGTGTTCGTCAGCACCGGCGACGGCGATTGCTGCAGCATCGGCGCCGCGCACTGGATCCACGCGCTGCGCTACAACATGAACATCACCGTGGTGCTGCACGACAACCACGTCTACGGCCTGACCAAGAAGCAGGCTTCGCCGACCTCGCCGCGCGGCTTCAAGAGCAACACCACGCCGTACGGTGCGACGCTGGAACCGATGAACCCGCTGACCGTGTCGCTCGGCGTGCAGGGTGCCTCGTTCATCGCGCAGGCCGTCGACTGGATACCCGAGGTGCTCTACGACATCCTGCGCGCCGCCTACCTGCACCGTGGCTTCTCCTTCGTGCGCATCATCCAGCGCTGCCCGGAGTTCATGCCCAAGGTGTTCGACCCCTGGCTGCACGATCCGCAGCGCACCATGCTGCTGACCCACAAGAACGGCCTGACGCTGAGCCCGGGCATCGCCAGCGCCTATCGCAACCAGCGCGAACACGACCCGATCGACATCGACCGCGCGCGCGAGATCGCCTCGCTCGACGACCCGATCCCGGTCGGCATCCTCTACCGCAATCCCGACGCGCCCTGTTACGAGGACCTGCGCCACGCCGGCCAGCTGCGCTCGCCCGAATACATCCGCGCCGGCCTCGACCGCGAGCTCGACAAGTACACGGTGTGGCCGGAAGGGCAGGAAGCGTGAAAAGCGGGGCGGGGGGCAGGGGGGGGGGGGCCAGGCGCGCGGCACTGTCGGGCATTGCGTCGGGGTTGGGCTCCATTCGTCGCGATTCACCCAAGTTCGAACAACGCGGTCGATGGCGGGGAGGACCCAGTTCACGTCACGGTGTGGCGACGCGCAGAGGTTCGGCCCCTGCCCCTTGTCCCCTGCCCCGCTTCTTGAATCTGATCCGTTCCGTGAAATGTGGCGAAACACCGAAGTCCGCAGCCCCAATCGAGTACTTCCGATGGACATGAAAGCCAGGCCCTCCGAACAGCAGATCTTCCACCTGACCGGCCGGCGCCAGGGCGATTCGCTGCGCGCCGTCGATCGCCTCGGGCTGCGACCGGCGCTGCTGGCGCCCTTTCGCGATCTCGGTGCGCTGCGCCATGATTTCCCGGTGGTCCTGATCGACGGCGTCGGCGCCGCCGATTGCGTGCGCCCCTTGTCCAGCCTGGTTGACGAGATGCTGCGCGAAGTCGCGCCGCGCGGCGTCGAGGGTGAGCGCCTGCGCCGCCACGGATTGCAGCTCGAACGCAATATCCGGCGCGAGGTGGATGCGGGGGCGGGCGGCACGCTGGCCGAGTTGTGGGAAACCGCTGCCGCGGGCCTGGGCGCTCGCGAAGGCGAGACCCTGGAACAGGTGCTCAATTACGCGGCCGGCTCTCTGCGGGCCGAGGGCGAGGTCCTCGGTTGCACGCCGGCGATGCCGGCGCGGCTGCTCACGCACGCCTGGCGCGCGACGCGGGACGCGCGGGCGCGCGAGTTCCGCAACGAGCTCGGGCGCCTGACCCTCAAGTTGTCGGACATCCTGCGCGCGGCGCACAGCCATTCGCAGGCCGGTCGCCAGCCGGAGAGCCTGAAGGCCGCGCTCGGCGGTTCGCACCGGGATGCCTTCGATTTCGACGCCCTGTCACGGATCGTCGGCAAGGGCGCGCCGCTGGACGAGTTGCCGCCTGCCCGGCGCGCGCGCCTGGAGCGCACGCTCGGCGTGTTGCAGTCGCAGCGCTTCTTCGCCACCCACGCGGATGCGGCCAGCGACGAGGTCTACGACTTCGAGTTCGACAACTGCGCCGCCGCCGCGCAGGCCTGGCGCGCGCGGCTCGACGAACTTGCGGCGCTGGTCAAGGCGATCTCCATCGCCGAACTGGAAGCCAGCGGGCGCTATGTCGAGGCCGAGCACAACCTGGTGTTCGATGCCTTCGATGCATCGACACTCGGTGCCGACGATCTCGCGCGCTTTCCCGACTACCTGGTGTGCATTCCGCCGGGGCGCAATGAGGCCCCGGAAAACGCCAGCTTGATGGACCTGCTGTCGAGCGGCCTGCCGATCAAGGTGCTGGTGCAGACCGACGATCTGCTGGAAGACAGCTCGATCGGCACCGGCCACTTCGCATTCGGCGTGCGCAGCGCGCGCCTGGCCACCGCCGCGATGGGCCTGGGTGGCATGTTCGTGCTGCAGTCGGCCAGTTCCAACCTGCCGGCCTTGCGCCGCGAAATCGCCCGTGGCCTGGCCTGCCGCGGCCCGGCGCTGTTCAGCGTCTACGCCGGCACCGCCGCCGGCGCCGCGCTGCCGCCCTACCTGGGCGCCGCCGTCGCGATGCAATCGCGCGCGTTCCCGGCGTTCACCTACGATGCGGCGGCCGGGACCAACTGGGCGGCGCGCTTCTCGCTGCAGAACAATCCGCAGCCCGAGGACGACTGGCCGGTCGAGGTCCTGCGCTACTGCGACGACGCCCAGCAGACGATCGAGCAATCCTGCGCGTTCACCTTTGCCGACTTCGTGCTGGGCGATCCGCGCCATGCCGCGCATTTCGCGCTGGCGCCGCGTGCGCACTGGAACGACGCGATGCTGCCGGCAAGCGAGTGGCTGAAGCTCGACGAGACCACCTCAGCGCAGCGGGTTCCCTACCTGCTGGCGGTGGATGCTGACGACGCCCTGCAGCGGGTCATCGTCGATGCGAAAGTGATGCAGGCCACGCGCCGATGCCTGCTGCTGTGGAATCGATTGCAGGAGCACGCCGGCATCCACGATTCGCACGCCGAGCGCCTGCTCGCGCGCGCGAAGGCGGCCTGGGCGGCCACGCAGCAGGCTGCGGCGTCCGCCGCCGCGCCCGCGCCGGCAGCCCCCGCTGCGGCCGCGCCCGCCAGCGCGGCGAACGAGCCGGAGAGCGCCGCTCCCGCGCGCTCGCGCGACGAAGCCTGGATCGAAACCGCGCGCTGCCCGAGCTGCAACGAATGCCAGCTGATCAATGACCGCATGTTCGCCTACGACGAGCGCAAGCAGGCTTACATCAAGGACCTGGCGGCAGGCACTTATCGCCAACTGGTCGAGGCCGCCGAAAGCTGCCAGGTGGCGATCATCCACCCGGGCAAGCCGCGCGACCCCAACGAACCCGGGCTCGAGGAGTTGCTGGCGCGCGCCGAACCTTTCCGCTGAAGCCTTGCAGTCGGGACAACACAGGCTGATCAGTCGCCGCCGTTGCTGCGCATTGTCGGCGGATGGCGCGTGATCGCCGGTACTCAAGCGCGCGGTCGCCCCTCAGGCGCCGCGCGGCAGGTCGCTGGCCATTCCCGGCCGTTCGTTGTCCCAGATGGTGCTGACGATCCACCAGCGCTGGCCGTCGTGCGCGGCCTGGATGCTGTTGGCGCCGCGCTTGAGGATTGCCGTGTCCGCCGGATGGGCGCGTGCCTCGTATTGGCTCCAGACGTGCGCGACCTGGCCGAAGCGCTCGATCCGCTGGGCGATCTCGATCTCATGGAAGTGCGTGTGCGCAAACAGCGGCGTCACATCGGCGATGTACTCCTCGACCGAGAATACCTTCGATTCGATCCGCCCGTCCGGATGCACCACCGTGCGCAGCGACAGCGCGCGCGGATGGTGCAGCGCGCGGAACCGGTCCCAGTCCCGCGGCGCGCCGGCCGGGCCCGAGATGCAGGCGTAGACCTGCCGGATCATCGCCGACAGGTCCTGGAAATCCGCGCTCACGGTGCGCCCAGGGTCTCGCCGAAGAAATCGTTCATCATGCCGTAGGCGCGGCGCGCGACATCCGCGTTGTACTGCGCCTGGCCAGCCATGTTGGCGTCGACATCGGTGAAGGAGTGCACCGCATTGCCGAAGCTGACCAGTTGCCAGTCGGCCTTCGCCGCGCGCATCTCCGCTTGCAATGCGTCGACTTCCTTCGCCGGCACGTAAGGGTCGTCGGCGCCGTGCAGCACCAGCACCTTGGCCTTGAGGCTGTCGCCGCTGGCCGGTTGCGCGGTGCCGAGGTTGCCGTGGAAGGACACCACGCCGGCCACGTTGGCGCCGCTGCGCGCCAGTTCGAGCGAGACCGTGCCGCCGAAGCAGAAGCCGATTGCGCCGATTTTCTGCGGGTCAACCGGAACCTGCTTCTGGCCGGTCAGGGTGGCGAGCGCGGTGTTGATGCGCGCTCGCATCGCCGCGGGATCGCCCTTGACCGCGCCCGCCGCCTGACCGGCTTCGTCCGCGTTCTGCGGGCGCACCGAGGCGCCGTACATGTCGACCACGTAAACGGTGTAGCCCATGCCGGCCACCAGGCGCGCCTGCTTCAGGTTCGCCTCGTTGATGCCCATCCAGTTCGGCGTCAACAGGATCGCGCGCGACGCGGGCTTCGCATCGTCGTGGATCAGGACGCTGGCGTACTCGACGCCATCGATGGTGAACGGCAGCGGCTGCTCCACCAGCGCCGCCTGTGCGGCGGCGGATGACAGCAACAGGGCGGCGGCGAGGCTGCGGAACGGATTCATGAGGCGACTCCCGATGGCGAAAATCGGAAGTCTAGTGTCCCATGCCATTAGTTGGTTGAAGAAATTTCCGATGAATTTTGCGGCGAGGCAAGGCGAGAGGAGGGTGAAAGTCGGCGGCTTGCGCGGCATGCCGCGCGCCGGCTTGAACGCCCGCAACTGGTTGCGGGCCGGAACCGGAGGTCATAGCAGGGCTATGGCGACGACGAACAACGACGCATTCGGGGCAAAAGGCGCGGAAATAATTCATCGAATTAATGGCAGGGGACACTCGCGCCCGGCCTGTGCAGGCGATGCCGACGCCCGTTGCCTGCGCAGCGGCCCGCATGGGAGTTGATATCCAGCAGCACCTGCGGTGGAAGACGCTGGGCGCGATAGTGCTGTCGCGCCGGCGCTTCGAGCTCAAGGATCGCTGCCACAGGCGCCGCTTCGACCGAGACGGCGATGAGACCTGGGTCCCGCGTTCACCGCGCGGGTGCCCGGGCAGACGGGCGCGCAGGTTCGCACTTGCCAAGCAATGTTGCGCGCAGGGCGCAGGTGCGCGGGGACGATTGACCATTCGGGCCACGCATTGCGAAACTGACTCCAGCGCCCCGGGGATGCCGGTCCGGATCCCGCAGCGAACCTCTTGAAAACCTGGTGCAGGCGGCAGGCTGTGGTTGCGATCGACTGATCGGCAACCGACGGCGTCCGCCCGCCACCCCGCGAAGAGGAGGCTGCATGCAGAACGGCGAACCGATCCTTACCGAAGACAGCCAGACCGCGCTGTGGCAGACGCTGGTGCGCGATGCCGAGAACCGCGCCTCGCGCCAGCTGGGCGACGACCTCGAGAGCTACCTCGTGTTCACGCTGATGCGGCACCAGCGTGATGCGCAACTGGGCGGGCGCACCATCGCCATCGAATGGCTGGAGACCTTGCTGGCGAATGGACGGCGGCGCCAGGAAGGGTTGCGCGACGTCGGCGACGGCTGCCTGCTGATCGCCGGGCTCTATCCAGAACAAGCCGAGCGTCGGCGCGTGTCTCTGAGCTACTTCCAGGACATCGGCAGCGATGCCTATCGCCACCTCGGCGAGCGCGCCAGCGGCGGCCTGGAAAGCCTGTTCCGGCAACTCGCCAACGCCTTTGCCGAACTCGTCCGAGTGTTGTTCGAAGTGCGCCGCCTGGCCACCCCGGACACCCGCCTGGATCCCGGCCTGGCCTTCGACTGGTGCGAATCCCGCGGACGTATCGTTCCCGAACGTGCGGCCGCCGTATTCCCGGGTGCGATCGTGATCGAGGGTCCTGCGGGAAGGCAGTGATTGGAGCGGGTTGTGGGTTGTGGGTTCCGGGTTGTGGGCAGCAAGAGCGGCACGGCGAGGCCTGTGGGCGTCGCTGCTGAAGCCGCTCGCGCAGTTCCAGTGGCTTGCGAGCTTGGCTGCCCACAACCCAGAACCCACAACCCACAACTCGAACGCTCCCCGCTCGCGCCAACTCCCGCTCCGGTGCTACACTCCGCGATTCGTCCGAATTCCGACCAGGAGCCGCCATGGCCCGTATTACCGTCGAAGACTGCCTGAAGGTGGTCGACAACCGTTTCGAACTGGTGCTGATGGCCAGCAAGCGTGCGCGCCAGGTGGCTCGCGGCGCCGACGTGCTGGTGCCGGAGGATGACGACAAGCCGACCGTGATCGCGCTGCGCGAGATCGCCACCGGGCAGATCACCAACCAGCTGCTTGCCGAAGTCGAGAAGCGCGAGCGCGAGGCCGCCGAGCGCCAGGCGATGGAGTGGGCCGCTGCGGAACTCGACGATGGCCTGGGCAAGGGCGACGACGACCTCTGATCGTATCCGGCGCGGGAAGCCGAGCGCGTGAACACGCTGACGCCCACCGCCCCGCGCGATCCTGCCACTGTGCAGGACGAGTTGCTGCCGCACTTCATGCTGGAGTTGCGGCAGCTGCTGCAGACCTACCTGACCGCCGAACAGGTGCGCCAGGTGGAAAAGGCCTTCGCCATTGGCGAGCGGGCGCATCGCGGGCAGAACCGCAAGAGCGGCGAGCCCTACATCACCCATCCGGTGGCGGTGGCGCGGATCCTCGCCGAGATGCACCTGGACGCCGAGACCCTCCAGGCGGCAATCCTGCACGACACCATCGAAGACACGCCGGTCACCAAGGAGACGCTGCTCAGCGACTTTGGCGAAACCGTGGCCGATCTCGTTGACGGTGTCACCAAGCTCGACAAGGTGCAGTTCGCCTCGCGTGAGGCAGCCACCGCCGAGAGCTTCCGCAAGATGCTGCTGGCGATGGCGCGCGATTTGCGCGTCATCCTGATCAAGCTGGCCGACCGCCTGCACAACATGCGCACGCTGGAGGCGCAGGGTGGCGAGAGCCGCCGCCGCATCGCGCGCGAAACTCTCGATGTCTACGCGCCGATTGCTCAGCGCCTGGGTATGAACAAGCTCAAGAGCGAGCTGCAGGAACTCGGATTCCGCGCGCTCTATCCCAGGCGTCACGCGGTGATCGCCGCGCGCATCAAGGCGATGATCGGCAACCGCCGCGAAATCATGAGCAAGATCGAGCAGGCGCTCTCCGCGCGGCTCAAGGAAGACGGGCTGCAGGCGCGAATCGTCAGCCGGATCAAGTCGCCCTACAGCATCTATCGCAAGATGACCGGCGATCACAAATCCTTCGCCGAAGTCATGGACGTCTATGGCGTGCGCGTGATCGTGTCCTCGGTCAGCCAGTGTTACCAGGCGCTTGGCACCGCGCACGGGCTGTACAAGCCGCTCGACAACCGCTTCAAGGATTACATCGCGATCCCCAAGGCCAACGGATACCAGTCGCTGCACACGGTGCTGTTCGGCCCGGCCGGGGCGCCGATCGAAGTGCAGATCCGCACCGAGGATATGGACATCGTCGCCGAGCGCGGGGTGGCCGCGCACTGGATCTACAAATCCGAGGCGAGCCCGGCCAACAACGCGCAGATGCGCGCCCGCGAATGGCTGCAGGGCCTGCTCGACAGCCAGCGCCAGGCGGGCAGTTCGATCGAGTTCCTGGAGAACGTCAAGGTCGATCTGTTCCCGGACGAGGTCTACTTGTTCACGCCGAAGGGTCGCATCCTGGCGCTGCCGCGCAATGCCTGCGCGATCGACTTCGCCTACGCGGTGCACACCAATGTCGGCGACCATGCCGTCGCTGCCCGGGTGGACCGCACCCTGCGTCCGCTGCGCACGCGCCTGGTCAGCGGCCAGACGGTGGAGATCGTCACCGCGCCGAGCGCCGCGCCGCAGCCGCAGTGGCTGGAATTCGTGGTCACCAGCAAGGCGCGCACGGCGATCCGCCACTACCTCAAGCAGTTGCAGCACGAGGACGCGGTTTCACTCGGCCACCGCATGCTCGGTCGTGCCCTCGGCGAGATCGGTGGCAACCTCGATGCGGTGCCGGAATCCACGCTGCGGGTCTATCTCGAAGAAAACCGCTTGCGCCGGCTGGAAGAACTGCTGGCCGACATCGCCCTCGGCACGCGAATGCCGGCGCTGGTCGCGCGCCAACTGTGGCGCGGCGACGGCCCTTCCGGCGGCAGCGCGCGCGACCAGGTGGTGCGCATCAGCGGTACCGAGCGCGGCGTGCTGACCTTCGGCAACTGCTGCATGCCGATCCCGGGCGACCCGATCATCGGCTTCCTGTCCGCCGGCAAGGGCCTGGTGGTGCACCAGACCACCTGCCCGAACGTCGCCGAAATGCGCAAGCAGCCCGAGCGCGTGGTGCGCGTCGACTGGGAGCCGGACGTCACCGGCGACTACCGCGTGCAACTGCGCATCGACGTGGCCAACCGCCCTGGCGTGCTGGCCACCGTTGCCGCCGCGATCGCCGCCGCCAATTCGAACATCGAGAACGTCGAGTACCTCGATCGCGACGCCCACAGCGCCTCGCTGCTGTTCACCATCGAAGTGCGCAACCGCGAGCACCTCGCCGAAGTCATGAAGCGCGTGCGCCGAGCGGATGTGGTGCTGGTGGTTCACCGGCAGCAGGTGTGAGGAGAGGGTTGTGAGTTCTGGGTTGTGGGTTTTGGGCGGCAAAGGCGGGTAGACCGCGGCCTGCGTGCTCTGCCGCCCACAACCCACAACCCGGAACCCACAACCGGCCCTAGACTGCGACGAAGCCCACCCTCTTGCCGGGCATTTGAGGAACCCACATGTCGCGCGCCATCATCCGCACCGACGCCGCACCCGCCGCCATCGGCACCTATTCGCAGGCCATCCGGTTCGACCGCACGGTCTACCTGTCGGGCCAGATCCCGCTCGATCCGGCGACGATGCAGATGGACAACGCGACCATCGAGGCCGAAGTCGACCGCGTGTTCCGCAATCTGCGCGCGGTCTGCGAGGCGGCGGGTGGCGGCCTGGCGGACATCGTCAAGCTCAACGTATTCCTGACCGACATGACCAACTTTCCGGTGGTCAACCAGATCATGGGCCAGTACTTCAGCGAGCCGTACCCGGCGCGCGCAGCGATTGGTGTGGCGCAATTGCCGCGCGGCGCGCGGGTGGAGATGGACGCCATCCTCGTGCTGGGCTGAAGCGGTGATCGATGCCGCAGTCGATGCCTTTGCGGCGGCGGCTGCCGAGCCGCTGGCGAGCCTGCCTGGTCTTGGAAAGTCGCTGATCGGCGACCTCAAGGAGGCCGGCTTCGAGACCCTGGGCGACCTCTGGTTCCACTTTCCCCTGCGCTTCGAGGATCGCACCGAGATCCTGCGCATTGGCGCCTTGCGGCCCGGCGCGCCCGCACAGTTCGTCGGCACGGTCGATCACTCCGAAGTCAGCTTCCGCCGGCGGCGCACCCTGCTGGTTTCGGTCAGCGACGGCAGCGGGCGCATCCTGCTGCGCTTCTTCCACTTCAAGCAGGCGCAGGCCGACCAGCTGAAGGCGGGCACGCGCGTACTGGTCTACGGCGATCCGCGGCCGGGAGGTTTCTCCCTCGAAATCGTGCATCCCCGCTACAAGGTGCTCGGCAAGGACGAGGAAGTCGCGCCGGAGGACAGCCTGCGGCCGGTGTATCCGAAGTCCGAAGGCCTCGGCAACGCGCGGCTGCAGCGGGCAGTCGAGCGCGCGCTGGAACGCTTGCCCGAGGGCGGCGATGGGGTGCTCGCGAGCTTGCTGCCGAAGGGCTGGCCGTCGCTGAGTGCCGGCGTGCGCAGCCTGCACCGTCCGCGCGACCGGCGGGAGCTGGAGGCGATCGCGAGCGGCGCGCATCCGGCACGTACCCGCCTGGCCTTCGAGGAACTGCTGGCGCACCACCTCAGCATGCGCCTGGTGCGCGCGCGGGTCCGCCGCGAGCGCGCGCCGGTGCTGCGCGCCTCGGGACGGCTGCGGCGGCAACTGGTCGCCGCCCTGCCGTTCGCACTGACCGGCGCCCAGGCCCGCGTGCTCGCCGAGATCGACCAGGACCTCGCGCGCAGTGCGCCGATGCTGCGTCTGTTGCAGGGCGACGTCGGTTCGGGCAAGACCATCGTGGCGGCGCTGTCCGCACTGGCCGCGATCGAGAGCGGGATGCAGGCGGCGGTGATGGCACCCACCGAGTTGCTCGCCGAGCAGCACCGGCGCAGCTTCGAGCGCTGGTTCGCACCACTCGGCATCGACGGCGTCTGGCTGTCTTCGCGGGTCAAGGGCAAGGGCGCGAGGACGCGCTCCGTCGCCTGGCCGAGGGTGCGCCGTGGGCGGTCGGCACGCACGCGCTGATGCAGGAGCAGGTGCAGTTCCGCGCGCTGGGCCTGGCCATCATCGACGAGCAGCACCGCTTCGGCGTCGATCAGCGCCTGGCGCTTGCACACAAGGGCCGGGTGGGTGAGCTGCGCCCACACCAGCTGGTGATGACCGCCACGCCGATCCCGCGCACGCTGGCGATGACCGAGTTCGCCGACCTGGATGCCTCGGTGATCGACGAGTTGCCGCCCGGACGCAAGCCGATTCAGACCGTCGCGGTCAGTCGCGTGCGTCGCGAGGAAGTGATCCAGCGCATCGCCGACGCCTGCGCCGCCGGGCGCCAGGCCTATTGGGTTTGCACGCTGATCGAGGAGTCGGACGAGGTGGAGGCCGAGGCGGCCGAAAAGACTGCGGCCGACCTGACTGCGGCGCTGCCGCAACTGCGCATCGGCCTGGTGCACGGGCGCCTGAAAGCGGCCGAACGGGCGGGCGTCATGCAAGCCTTCGCCGCCGGCGCAGTCGACCTGCTGGTGGCGACCACTGTGATCGAGGTGGGTGTGGACGTGCCCAACGCCAGCCTGATGATCATCGAGAATCCCGAGCGCCTGGGACTGGCGCAGCTGCACCAGTTGCGTGGGCGGGTCGGCCGCGGATCGGCCGAATCGAGCTGCGTACTGCTGTATCAGCCGCCGCTGTCGCAGACTGCGCGCCAGCGCCTGGCCGTGCTGCGCGAGACCACCGATGGCTTCGTCATTGCCGAGCGCGACCTCGAATTGCGCGGGCCAGGCGAGGTGCTCGGCACGCGCCAGACCGGCGAGGCGATGTTCCGCGTCGCCGACCTGTCGCGCGATGCCGGCTGGCTCGACCACGCGCGGGAACTGGCCGACCGCCTGCTGGCTTCTGACCACGCCGCTGCGGAGCAACTGGTGCGCCGCTGGGTTGGCTCGGCGGCGCGCTACGCCAAGGCCTGAACCGCGCGAATACGTCGCGATGCTTCGCATCGATCGCACGCTTTGATCTGGCGTCGAATCGCGTGCTATGCTCGCGGGCTAGCTGTGTGTCGCCAGGAGAGGCGTAGCCATGAAGCCCGATATCCATCCGAAGTACTTCGAAGTCGTGTTCCAGGACGTGACCACCGACTTCGCGTTCCTGACGCGTTCGACCAAGAAGTCGAAGGAAACCATCAAGTGGACCGATGGTAACGAGTACCCGCTGATCAAGATCGACGTGTCGAGCAAGTCGCACCCGTTCTACACGGGCAAGCACAAGGCCATCGACACCGGCGGCCGCGTGGACAAGTTCCGCAAGCGCTACGGCCAGAAGTAAGCGTTTCCTGGCTGCGGCTGCCGGAAACCGGCAACCTGCGCAGCCAGGCTGACGACAGCCTGATCCCGTCCCCTGGTGCCGCGAGGCACCGGGGCGGTTTTGTTTGCCGGCCGGGCTTGGGATGGGCGGCTTGCGTGCGCTGGTCGGCGTGGAACGGTGGCGGCAACCATCGGCGGCGGGGATCAATAATTCGTCGCATGCGCATCGCCCCGTGCGCACGCGCGAGAGTGGCGATGGTAGTGTTAGCGGACCGACCCAGACCCCGGCGCCTGTGGTCGCCGTTTGCGGCGACAGCGACGTCGACCCGACCCGGAGCAGACCATGTCGAACACCGTTTCCATTACCGATGCGCGCACTGGAAAGACCGCGGAGATGCCGATCGTCTCTGGCGCAATGGGCGATCCGGCGGTCGACATCGGCAAGCTCAACAAGGAGCTCGGGCTGTTCACCTTCGACCCGGGATTCGTCTCGACCTGCTCGACCAAGAGCGCGATCACCTATATCGATGGCGACCAGGGCGTGCTGTTGTATCGCGGCTACCCGATCGAACAGCTGGCGCAGCACTCCAGCTTCCTTGAGGTGGCCTACCTGCTGATCAATGGCGACCTGCCGTCGCCGCAGCAGCACAAGGAGTTCGAGTACCACGTCACCAACCACACGATGATCCACGAGTCGCTCAAGCTGTTCATGAACGGCTTCCACTACAACGCGCATCCGATGGCGATGATGGTGGGCATCGCAGGTTCGCTCGCGGCCTTCTATCACGACTCGCTGGACCCGGAGAATCCGGCCCACCGCATGATCACGGCGATCCGCTTGATCGCGAAGATCCCGACGCTCGCCGCCGCCTGTTACAAGCATTCGGTCGGCCAGCCTTACGTCTACCCGAAGAACAACCTGGATTACTGCTCGCGCTTCCTCGACATGATGTTCGGGGTGCCGGCCGAGCCCTACAAGGTCAACCCGATCGCCGCCAAGGCGCTCGACCTGCTGTTCATCTTGCACGCGGACCACGAGCAGAACGCGTCCACCTCCACTGTCCGTCTGGTCGGCTCGACGGGCGCGAACCCGATCGCCTGCATCGCCGCCGGCATTGCCGCGCTGTGGGGACCGGCGCATGGCGGCGCCAACGAGGCAGTGCTGAAGCAGTTGAACGAGATCGGCGACAAGTCGCAGGTCGCCAAGGCGGTGGCGCGTGCGAAGGACAAGAACGACTCCTTCCGCCTGATGGGCTTCGGTCATCGCGTCTACAAGAACTTCGACCCGCGTGCCAAGATCATCCGCGAGATGTGCCACAAGGTGCTGAACGAACTCGGCATCCACGACCCGCTGCTGGAAGTGGCTATGGCGCTGGAGGATGTGGCGCTCAAGGACGACTACTTCATCGAGCGCAAGCTGTACCCGAATGTCGATTTCTACTCGGGCATCATCTACAAGGCCCTGAACATCCCGGTCGAGATGTTCACTGTGATGTTTGCGATCGCGCGCACGGCGGGATGGATCGCCCACTGGCTGGAGCAGAATGGTTCCGGCGACGTCAAGATCGGGCGTCCGCGGCAGATCTACGTCGGCGCCGGCGCACGCGACTACGTGCCGCTGGCGCAGCGCTGAGCTGAAGCGGATGTTGGTGTTGGTTGCGGGTGTTGGTTGAAATGCCGCTGGCGGCTTCTTCCAACACCAACAACCCACACCAACACCGTCCCTCAGAGGTTCTCAAGCCACCGCCGCACCGCCGCGAGCCCCACCCGTTTCGACGGCTCGGGCTCGTCGCCCACACGCAGGCGCTGGCGGAACTGCGCTTCGCTGAACACCAGGATAAGGAATTCCTGCTCGCCCGCGAGGAAGCCGATGCCCGGCAACGGCTGCGCGCCCTCGCGCGGGATGTGCAGGCGCGTCTCGAAGGTGCGCGTGGGGATGCCGTGCACGGCCAGGGCGTGGTGTACTTCGTCGACATGCTCCGCGCGGACGTGCAGCACGACCGGCAGGCTCGGATCTGCGATTCCCGTGACCAGCGGTCCGGCCAGGCGTGGATCGAAAGGCTGCAGCAAGGTCATCGCTTGCAGCGCGCCATCCAGCTGGCGCCGCAAGACGGCGCCCGATGTCGGTCCAATCCCCATCGCCGCGCTCAGAAGACCTCGTAGGGATCCTGCCGGCCGGTGCTGCTGGCGCTGCGGCCCAGGCGTTCAAGATCCTCGACGCGGAAGGTCTCCATGATCGCGTCCGGATCCGAGGCGGAGGTCAGCTGGCCGTTGCCGGCGTTGATGCGCGCCGTGGTGATGCCGGTGGGCATCGACGGCAGTTCCTCGGGAACATCCTTGAGTGCCGCTCCCATGAAACTGGTCCACATCGGAAGCGCGGACTTGGCCGCGAACTCGCCGTTCCCGAGGGTCGAAAAGTCGTCGAAGCCGACCCACGCCGTGGCGACCAGCGACTGATTGAAGCCCGAGAACCAGGCGTCGCGGTGTTCATTGGTGGTGCCGGTCTTGCCGGCCAGGTCGTTGCGACCCAGTTCCATCGCCTTGCGCCCGGTACCGCGCTTGACTACATCCATCAGCAACGAGGTGATCAGCCAGGCGTTGCGGGCATCGATCGCGCGTGGCGCCAGGCGCAGCGCGTCTGCGGTGCCTGCAGGGTCGGCAGGCGGCTCGGGGGGCGCCTCGGGGCCTGGCGTCGCTTCGATGGGGGCGACGGACTCCACAGCCGGGTCGAGCACGGCCGGTTCCAGGGCGAACTCTTCGGCAATGCGCTCCGGGCATTCAGCACAAGCACGCGCCGGATTGGCCTGGTAGACCACCTTGCCCTGGCTGTCCTCGATACGCTCGATCAGGAAAGGATCGACCAGGAAGCCGCCGTTGGCGAACACCGCATAGCCGCGTGCCATCGTCAACGGCGGTGCCGACGCGGTGCCGAGAGCGATCGACAGGTTCTCCGGCAGGCGCTTGGGATCGAAGCCAAAGCGCTGGATGTACCCGCGCGCGTACCCGACGCCGATGGCATCCAGGACCCGGATCGACACCAGGTTCTTGGAACGCACCATCGCCTCGCGCAGCCGGATCGGACCCGAGAAGGTCTCGTTGTCGTTCTGCGGACGCCAGGCTTTCTCCACTCCAGGAATCTCGAACACGATCGGTGCGTCGTTGACGATGGAGGCTGGCGTGAATCCCTTCTCGAATGCCGCTGAATAGACGAAGGGCTTGAAGCTGGAGCCCGGGTTGCGCTCGCTCTGAGTGGCGCGATTGAACTTGCTGCGGCCGAAGCTGAAGCCCCCGACCAGCGCCCGGATGCCGCCGCTTTCCGGGTCGAGTGCGACCAGCGCAGCCTGGGCCGACGGAATCTGGGCGAGGCGCCAGCCTCCGTCTTCGAGCGCGCGCACGCGGATCACGTCGCCGGCCTTGATCACGTCGGCCAGGTTCTTCGGCGCAGGCCCGCGCTCGTCGGGAGAAACATAGCGGCGCGCCCACTGAGTCTGGGCGAAGGCGAGGGCGCCTTGGGTGCCGTCCTGCAGCAGCAGCGCCGCCTCGTCACCGGAAACCTGGGTCACCAGGGCCGGCAGCAGACCGCCGCTCGCGGACAGCCCCTTCAGCATGCGCAGCGCAGCCTCGGTATCGCCGTCGGCGCCGATCTCGACATGCGCTTCCGGCCCGCGATAGCCGTGGCGTTCCTCGTAGTCCACCAGTGTCTGGCGCAGTGCGCTGTTGGCCGCAAGCTGCAGCGGGGAGTCGACGCTGGTGTAGACCGAGTAGCCGCCAGTCAGGGCCTCCTCGCTGCCGAGCTGCTGCTCCGCTTCGAGTCGTGCCATCTCCGCGACATAGGGTGCTTCCAGTTCGATTGGCAGTTCGTGGATCTTCGCAACTTCGGGCGTGGACACTGCAGCCTGGTAAGCAGCCTCCTCGATGTAGCCCACTTCGCGCATGCGCAGCAGGACATAATTTCGCCGTTCGAGGGCGCGCTGCGGATTCTGGATCGGATTCAGGTCGGAGGGTGCCTTGGGCAGGCCTGCGATCATCGCCGCTTCCGCCAGGCTCAGCTCTGGCAGCGCCTTACCGTAGTAGACCTGCGCCGCCGCCGCCACGCCGTAAGCGCGCTGGCCGAGGAAGATCTTGTTGAGATACAGGCCGAGGATCTCGTCCTTGTTCAGCTCGCGCTCGATCTTCAGCGCCAGCAGGATCTCCTTGAGCTTGCGCTCGAGGCGGCGCTCTGGCGTCAGGAAAAAGTTGCGCGCCAGCTGCATGGTGATCGTGCTGCCACCGGAACCGAACTCGCCGCCGGCGCGGATGAACTCCCAGCCGACCCGGGCCATCCCCTGGTAGTCGACCCCGGGATGCTCGTAGAAGCGCTCGTCCTCGGTGGCAATGAAAGCCTGCTTCAGCACTTCGGGGACTTCGCCGATGGCTGCCGGGAAGCGCCTCGCCTCACCGAAGTTGGCGATCAGCCTGCCGTCACGGGAGTACACCTTGAGCGGCACTTGAAAACGCACGTCGCGCAGCGTGGCGACATCCGGCAGCTGCGGCGCGTAGTGGCGATAGACCAGGTACACGGCGAGCGCACCGATCAGCGCGCCAGCAATGGAGAGGAGCGCCAGCCAGCGCAACAGACGTTTCCAGCGTTTGATCAAGGCCAAGGTCCGGCATCGGGCAGGCGCGGGATTCTAGGGCACGCCGGAGGCCGGTGCAGGGCACCGTAGAGGCGATCGCGCCCGTGCCAGATCCGGCTGGATCAATGTGTGAGCGTTCCAACAAAGTTCATGTTGCCAAGCATTTAAGTTTCCGATCTAATGTAAAAGCACACGTATCGCTCGTAAGGGCTCGTCGGAAGGGGAAAAATCCGTGGGTCTGTTCACGCCGAAGAGGCCGCCGCTGGTGGGTGTAGACATCAGTTCGACGGCCGTAAAGCTCTTGCAGCTCAGCCAGACTGGGGGTCGCTACCGTGTAGAACACTACGCGGTCGAGCCCTTGCCACCCAACGCAGTGGTCGAAAAGAACATCGTCGAGGTCGAGGCGGTGGGGGAAGCGATCAAGCGCGCGGTCCAGCGCTCCGGGGTCAAGACCAAGTTTGCCGCCGCCGCGGTGGCGGGGTCTGCGGTCATCACCAAGGTGATCCAGATGCCTGCCGATCTGAGCGAGGAAGACCTCGAAGACCAGATCCAGGTGGAAGCGAACCAGTACATTCCGTACCCGATCGAGGAAGTCAGCCTCGACTTCGAAGTGCTGGGGCCGGTCAAGGACAACCCCGAGAGTGTCAATGTCCTGCTCGCGGCTTCTCGTACCGAGAATGTGGACCTGCGCGTGGCCGCCCTCGAAATGGGCGGACTCACCGCGAAACTGGTCGACGTCGAAGCGTTTGCGATGGAAAACGCGTTCCAGCTGATTGCCGACCAGATGCCGGCCGGTCGCGATGGTCTGGTGGCGATCGTCGATGTCGGCGCCACGATGACCTCGCTGAACGTGCTGCGCAACCAACGCTCGATCTACACCCGTGAGCAGGTGTTCGGAGGCAAGCAGCTGACAGACGAGGTCATGCGGCGTTACGGGCTCTCCTATGAAGAGGCCGGCCTCGCCAAGCGTCAGGGCGGTTTGCCGGAGAGCTACGAGATCGAAGTCCTGGAGCCGTTCAAGGAAGCGATGGTCCAGCAGGTGAGTCGCCTGTTGCAGTTCTTCTTTGCGGGCAGCGAATTCAATCGCGTCGACCACATCATCCTTGCCGGTGGCTGCGCGTCGATCAATGGGGTGCAGGAACTGGTGGAGGAGCAACTCGGCGTGCCTACGCTGATTGCCTCTCCGGTCGCCAGCATGGCGGTGTCGCCCAAGATCCAGGCCTCGTCGCTGGCCGCTGACGCGCCGGCGTTGATGATCGTCTGCGGCCTGGCACTGAGGAGCTTCGACTGATGGCCAGGATCAACCTACTCCCTTGGCGCGAGGAGCGCCGCAAGCAGCGCCAACAGGAATTCTATGTCCTGCTCGGTGCGTCCGCGGTGGTAGCCATCATCGCGGTGTTCCTGAGTCTCTGGTACATCGAGTCGCAGATCGAGGCGCAGAACGAGCGCAACAACCTCCTGACACAGGAGATCAAGGCGCTCGACGCACAGATTGCCGAGATCGAAGAACTCGACCGGCAGCGAGACCGGCTGATCGCCCGAAAGGAGATCATCGAGCAACTGCAGGCGACCCGCTCGCAAATGGTGCACCTGTTTGACGAACTGGTGCGCACGCTACCTGATGGGGTCCAGCTCAGCTCGATCAAGCAGGGCGGTTCAACGCTCACGCTGGAGGGCGTTGCGCAGTCCAACGCGCGCGTATCCGCTTACATGCGGAATCTTGATGCATCGGCGTGGCTGAAGGAATCCGAGATCATCAAGATCGAGGCCAAGGGCAACGACAAGGCGATTCCCTACACCTTCTCCCTGAAGGTTAATCTGGAGGACCCCAACGCCAAGGATGAGAATGCCGAGGCTGCGGTAGCCGTCGTCAACGGGGGGGCGCAACCATGAGTCTGTTCGATGATCTGCGCAAGGCAGATGTCAACAACCTGGGATCCTCGCCGTTCGGTGTGCAAGTCGTATTCGCCTCGATCTTGTTCGTGGTTATCGGTGCAATCGGCTGGTACATGTACTTCAATCCCAAGCACCAGGAGTTCGATACCCTCGTCGCACGGGAGACGGGATTGCGAGGCGAGTTCGAGCAGAAGCAGGAACGGGCGGCAAACCTTCAGGCCTACCGCGAACAGTTGCAGCAGATCGAACTCGTCCTGCAGCAGATGCTGCGTCAGCTGCCGGGCAAGACGGAGATGCCTGATCTGCTTGTCGACATCTCGCAATCGGCTCTGGCCTCGGGCATCTCGAACGAGCTGTTCGAACCCCAGGTCGAGATCAGCAAGGATTTCTATGCCGAGAAGCCAATCTCGCTGCGGATGGTCGGTAGCTACCACCAGTTCGGGGAGTTTGTGAGTACCGTGGCGTCACTGCCGCGCGTCGTCATCCTCACGATGCACGACATCTCATTGAAGCGCGCAGAGCGCAGCCCGGGAGCACCCGCTGGTCAGTTGGTGCTTGAAGGAACCGTCAAGACCTATCGTTATCTCGACGAAAGCGAGCAGATCGCCTCGCCAGCACCGACCACGGGGAGGCCACAATGAATCGCGTCCTCTTGGCCGCCAGCGTTGCGCTGGTCGCCATTACCCTCGGCGGATGCGCCGAGAGCCGCAGCGAACTGGAAGCCTACGTGGCTTCCGTGAAGGCGCGGCCCGGCAAGCCTTTGCCGCCACTGCCAAAGATGCAGGAATTCGAGACCTTCGAATACGCGGCGTACGAAATGCGCGACCCGTTTTCGCGGATCGCGACCGATGAGCGCGACGAGGGTGTGACGGACGTCGCGGTGGCCGGACCGCGACCGGATCGTGACCGCCGCAAGGAAGAACTCGAAGGATTTCCGTTGGACGCGCTCGACATGGTCGGAACCATGGGTGGGGGCGCCGATATCTTCGGCCTGATCAAGGATCCGACGGGAGTAGTACACCGCGTGAGACCGAGCAATTATCTCGGACAGAATGACGGGAAGATCCTTGGTGTTTATGAGGATCGGATCGAGTTGGTGGAGCTGTTCCCGAACGGACTCGGTGGCTGGGAAGAACGCCGTTCCGCGATTGCTCTTGAGAACGAATGATGCCTTTGGGGGTTGACGACATGACTGAGAAGAGCCTCTCGCGCATGCTCGGAAAGTATTTCGGGCCGAAGCTCCAACAAACTTACCGCAAGGCAGAAATCCTGGGCTTCGCAGCTCTGTGCCTCCTGGTAACCACTGCCGCCAGCGCGGCTGACGCTCTCAAGAACGTCAGCTTCCAGCCATTGCCCGGGGGCGTCGTTGACGTCAGCCTGGAACTGGAGAGCGGGACTGTAGATCCGAAGGTGTTCGCCACCAGCGACCCACCTCGGATCGCGATCGATCTGCCGGAAACGTCGAATCGTTTCGCCGAGCGCATGCTCTCGATCTCGACGGGTGCGGCGAAAGGCCTGACTGCGGTCGAGGCGGGCGGCCGCACGCGAGTGGTGATCGACCTCTACCGCTCTGCGCCGTATCAGGCGCGCCGCGAAGGTAAGTCGTACATCATCCAGATCGCCAATGGCTTCGCTGATGTGATCAGCAGCAGTGCTCCACGCGACCCGGCGAAATCGGTCGCAGGCAACACCAACATCGAACTCAGCTCCCTGGATTTCCGTCGCGGAAAGGCAGGCGAAGGACGTCTGATTCTCAAGTTCTCCGGCGACAACGCCAGCGCCAACCTCCGCGAGGAAGCTGGGCGTCTGGTGCTTGACCTGCCCAACGTCACTGCTCCGGAGAAATACCGCCGCAAGCTGGAACTCGTTGATTTCGCCACCCCGGTCGAGTCGATCGACGTGCGCACGCAGGCAGGTGGTACCCGCATGACATTTGCCACCTCGGGTGAGTACGAAAAGCTCGCTTATCAGGCGGGTTCGGAATATGTGGTCGAGATCTCGCCGAAGCGCGAGGAACCAAAGAAGCGACTGGCCAGTGATCCTCCCGTCTACAGCGGCAATCGCGTCACGTTCAACTTCCAGGATATTCCGGTCCGTTCGGTCCTGCAGTTGGTTGCAGACGTCTCGGAGCTCAACATAGTCGTGGCGGACTCGGTGCAGGGCAACGTCACGCTGCGGCTAGTGAATGTACCTTGGGATCAGGCCCTCGACATCATTTTGCAGGCCAAGGGCCTCGACAAGCGGCGCAATGGCTCGGTCATCTGGGTTGCGCCGACCAAGGAAATCGCTGATCGCGAGCAGGCGCTGGAGGATGCGCGGATCGCGATGGAAGATCGCGCAGAGCTGATCATCGACTACATCCAGATCAGCTATGGCAAGGCAGAAGATCTCGCGAAGCTGCTCACAACCGATTCCCTGACTGCCAACAACCAGGGCGGCAATCAGGATCAGGCGCAGCAGCGCGGCGTGCTGTCCACACGCGGATCCATCAGTTTCGATGAGCGGACCAACACCTTGATCGTCAGCGACATTCCGGAGAGGGTCGAAAAAGTTCGCCAGCTCATCGCAATGCTCGACAAGCCGGTGCGTCAGGTGCTCATCGAGTCGCGCATCGTGATTGCGCAGGAAGGTTTCCGCAAACAGATCGGCGCTCGCTTCGGCATCTCCGGGGCCAGTGAGGACAGTGACGGCAATCTGATTACCGTTGGTGGCACTTTGGCCGCAACCGACCAGATGACCGGCATTGGACTCTCCAATCGCCTCAATGGCAGTGGCAGTTCTTCTGCGCTTCCGGTCGGCTTGGGTGATGCAATCGGTGGCGGCGTGATTGCCCCAAGCGCGCTCAACCGGCTGAATTTCAACCTGCCGGTCACGGAATCGGGCGCCGGGTCGTTTGCAGCGACGATTCTCGGTGCTGACTATATCCTCGACATGGAGCTTTCCGCGCTTGAGTCGGAAGACCGTGGAGAGCTGTTGTCGAGCCCGAAAGTGATCACAGCGGATCAGCAGGAAGCCGTCATCAAACAGGGTCAGGAGGTCGGTTACGTCACACTCCAGTCGGGCGGGACGGGGCAAGCCACTGCGACTGTTGCGTTCAAGGAGATCGTGCTCGAATTGCTCGTGACCCCCCGAATCACCGCCGATGGCCGAGTGTTCCTGGCCTTGAAGGTCAAGAAGGACAATCTGGCTGGCTTCATCGCAACTCCCGGCGGTCAGGTCCCGATCATCGACAAGCGCGAGGTTCAGACCGGCGCCTTGGTCGACAATGGCCAGACGGTGGTACTGGGTGGTATCTACGAGTTCGAGCGAAACGACACTTTGACCAAGGTGCCGGTACTCGGTGACATCCCGGCGTTGGGCAGTCTCTTCCGTAACAAGGATCGTCGTAACAGCAAGGTAGAGCTGCTCATTTTCGTCACGCCGAAGATCCTGGCCGACACCCAGTAAACTGGCCCACACAGAACATGAGCATCAAGATGAACATCAGGAGAGCGACGATGAGCGCCTGGAAGAAATTGCTGGCGGTGGGCTTCGCAAGCACACTGCTGGGCGCCTGTGGGGGCGGTGGTGGCAGTAACGGCGACGACGGCTTCGCCGCACCCGCCCCGGGAACGATGCGCTACGATATCGTTGGCGGCATCACTTCGCTGCCGACTAACCGCGCCGGTATTCCGCCGGAGCGAAACTCGCCCTACTGGGTGCAGTTGAACATCCGGGTGCAAAGGGCGAACGGCAATCCGGTGGCCGACGGGACTACGATCAATGTTCGTACGAGCAATGTGCGTAGCGCCGTGTTGTCGCGCCTTGATGACCCGGAAACAAGCGACGTCAACGAGTTCACGACTTATTTCGGGACGATCTTTGCCGAGACCACCGGCGGGCAGGCGACTTTCTTCGTGCATTCGTCGAACGACCCCGGCAGCATCGCGATCACCGCATCCTCACCGGATCCGGAGAATGCGGGACGTACGCTGTCGATCGATATTCCGTTCACAATCACCCAAGGCCCAGAGCCTTTCGAGCGCATCACGATCGAGCCACAGCGCACGGTTCTTCCCGCCAACGTCTTCGGCATCTCGCCCTTCTGGGGATCGCCATTCATTGCGGAAACAACGGTCACCCGGCGCAGCCTGCGCGGCGACTTGCTGAATTCCGGTTCGGTCAATGTCTCGCTGAATCCGATCACTAATACTGCGTACTCGACTCTGGACGATCCGGCGACGCCAGATATCAACGAGTTCGAGCAGTTGATTGGCCAGGGGCCGGAGAACTTTGTTGCCGGCAAGCTCACGCTCTTCGTTCATTCCTACAACATCGATGGGCAGGCGACGCAACCAGGTCCGTTCACGCTGACCATCACTGCGGTTGATCCTGACTCGGGTGCGAACATCTCCAAGCAGCAAGTCTTTACGATTGCCGCGGGGGCGCCGCAGTTGCCGGCGAACATCGCGGTGATCCGGCCGTCGAGCGCGCTCTACGTGCAAGGTTCCGGTGGCAACAACACCCTGTTGATGCAGGCCCAGGTGACCGACGCAGCAGCGGCCTTGGTGCCCGATCCGCCGTCAACCGCCACGTTCAACAATGTCCAGTGGGAGATCATCGACCAGGGTGCGAATGGCGGTGAAGTCTTCCGCGGCGTCAATGCAGCCGGGCAGAACGTCCAGGGTCGCTCCATCCGCGTTCGCACCCAGCAGGGAATCGCGACCGGTACACTGGTCGCTGGAACGCGTCAGGGAACCTTCCTGATCCGGGCGAGCTCCGACGCGGCGGACAACAACGTGGACAACGGAATCACCTCGCCGGTCATTCGCGACGAAACCGTCATCATGTCGGATGGCAAGCTCTTCTCGTTGAAGATCACCTCGCCAGATGTCAATGCGCTGCGTACAAACCGCGTTTCCGGTGGCGTGCAGCCGATCGGGGGCTCGACCGCGATCCCGACAGATCCCAATGGAACCTACAGCCTGACGATCAGCGTGCTCGCGACCGACCGCCAGGGGAATCCGGTGCTGCCCAACACGCCGATTGACTTTGGACTGATCGACGCGCCCGTGAGCGGCTTCCCGGTCTCTGGCCCTGGCAGCTTCCTGCTGAGTGGCGGCGACGGCGATCCGCAGGAAGGCAATTTCCTGTTCACTGCACCGACGGGGGCATTCACCAGCGCCGGTGGTGGCGCGGGTCCGGGTGACACGCTGCTGCTGTTCGCGGAGCAGTCCAATCCGAATCGCGACCTGGAAAGTGCGCGCCGGATCGACCGCATCAACAGCGCTACCAGCCTGACCGTCACACAACGCTTCAACTCCAACAACGACACCGGTTCATCGGTCAACAACGGTCCGGTCATTCCTTATGTGATCGGACGCGCGACGGTCGCGAACATCACGCCGAATGTGCTGACCAACAACATCGGTGTGGCCACGACGACCATGAACTATCCGGTGAACCAGTTGGGACGCCTGGCGGCAATCTGGGCGCGTGGTGCGGGTGAGATCGTCAGCGGCAACCAGGAACTCGTCACCGATGCGGAGATGGTTGTCTTCCCGGGTGCCGCTCCGGGGCGGTTGGTGGCTTCTCCCAGCCAAATTCCGGCAAACAAGACTGTCACGGTCACCATCTGCGTGCAGGACGCACTCGCGGCGCCGATCCAGGGTGTGCCGATCGGGTTCAGCGTTGCCAATGCGTCGTCCACCACGACGGTCGACGGCCAGTCGAATACCGGTGTGGTGAACGCACGTACCGGAACCGGCGGCTGCACAACAGCGACCGTAACCACTGCGGGTGTGGCCAACTCCGTCCAGGCGCCGTCGATTACCTTCTTCGGGGTCGGTGGTTCGTCGGTTGTCACTGTGGTGCCGCCGACGATCTCCATCCTGCAGGCGTTCCCGTCGGCGTTCTTTGGCGGAAATGGCGGTCCGGTGCGTCTGCGCCTGATCAACGGCAACGCCGAGCCGATTCCGGGCGTGCTGATTACAGGGACCTGCACCGCGGCGGGTGGAGCTCAGGTCCAGATGCCAGAGCCGCCGGGAATCACCAACGCGAATGGTGAGACCACAGCGCGCATCACGGCCATCAACCTCGACCAACCGCAAGGTGCTGCCAGTGGACAGTGCACTTTTGTTGCTGCGGGTGGCTCGCCACAGGCGACGGTGACGATGCAGGGTATCAACCTCTGCTCGATCTTCTTCTCACCCGCGTGTAACTGATTTCGGTTCGAGCTGCGAATAAAGGGGGCCTCGTGAGAGGCCCCCTTTTTTGTGCGCCCGGCAGGGCGTACCGGTCTTGAGGTGACCTCCCTCTACACGCCCGGCAACGGGAAGCGTCAGCCGAACGGCAAGGCCAGGGCGTCGTGGGTCACTGCGAATCTGGAAGAAGCCGCAGGCAAAGCGCACTGGCCTGACGAATGGGAAGCGGTTACAAGGAGGTACAGCCGGGTATGGCGGCAAAGCTCTTCGAAGCCCGGTTCTTGCACGCAACGCCTTGCGGCAGGTAGGTCCGGCGTCCGCATTGGCTCTATTCTCCCTCCGTAGAACTCCAGGGACACCTCATGTCGGCTGTCAGTGCTCGTCGCGTGTTTCGGGCAGGGGAGCGCATCTTCTCGGAAGGTGACCCCCCGGACGTGGCCTATCTGATCGAATCGGGTCGAATCGAGGTATGGACCGGGCACGGGGCCCGCCGAATTACACTGAGCTACCTCGGGTCAGGCGAGATCCTCGGCGAAATGGCGGTGATAGATCTGGCTCCCCGGAGTGCCAGTGCAGATGCCTTGACGGATGTCGTGGCGACCGAGATCCGCGCAGACCAACTGCGCGCCCGACTGGACGAAGCGGACCCGGTGCTTCGTGGTCTGTTGATCGGGTTGCTCTCGCGTTACCGTCGCGGAATGCATGTTGCTCGCGGAGGAGCCATCGAGCAGGACCTTGGCGAAGACCTCGCAACTGCGGACCAGAAGCGCCGAGTTGCCGACAAGATCCGTCTTGAGCGGGAACTGCTGGAAGCACTGGAAAAGGACGAGTTGCGTGTGGTGTTCCAACCGATCTTCGATCTGCACCGGGGTCTGGTGGCAGGATTCGAGGCTCTGGTTCGCTGGGACCATCCGACGCGTGGCCAAGTGTCGCCAGCAGAGTTCATCGCGCTGGCGGAAGAGACTTCGCTCATCGTACCCGTGGGCCAGTATGCATTGAGACGTTCTTGCCAGTTGCTGGCCGAGCTCGGCGCGCGGCTTCCCGCGGAAATGCAGCCGTGGATCGCGGTGAACATTTCCGCTCGCCAGTCGCTTGTGCCCGACTTTGCCGATCTTCTGGCGCAAACCGCTCGGGGCGCGGGACTGGACCCGTGCAGGTTGAAGGCGGAGATTACCGAGAGCCTCGCGTTGGACTATCCGCGGGTATCGGAGCTGATCGCCCGCTGCCGGATCCATGGAATCAGCGTGTCGCTGGATGATTTCGGCACCGGTCACTCGGGACTAGGTCATCTGCACAAGCTCGATTTCGACTCGGTGAAGCTCGACCAGAGTTTCGTAAAAGCGCTGCCCGCAGACGCGAAGGCGGCGGCGCTGGTTCGGGGAATAGCCAGGATGCTCCTTGGAATGGGCGCAGAGATCGTGGCTGAGGGCGTCGAGCACATAGAGCAGGCTCGTCTACTGAAGAGTTTCGGCGTCCGTTACCTGCAGGGTTGGTTGGTAGGACGGCCGCAGGACCCGGGAATCCAGGACCCGCTCAAGATTGCTCCGGAGCTCGCGGAGTTCTGTGCATGAGCAACGCCGACGTGGCCGGCCCACTGGTCCGGCCACGTCGGTCACCTACGAATCCGCCTAGAAGCGAACCTCTCCGGCGAGCGAGACCACGCCGTAATTCAGGTCGGCGTTGCCATCGCCCAACTGGTAGCGGTCATAGGTCAGGCCCAGGCCGAACTGTTCGTTGAAGTCATAGCCGCCGCCGATGCCAACGTAGAAGTCGTTGTCGCTGTCATCCAGGCGCACGGTGGTGGCGCCTTGGCGCACGCGGCCGGTGGCGTCCCAGAAATAGAGGCCAGCGCGTGCGCTGAGGAAAAAGCCGGTATCCGCGTCGTACAGCGGAATGCGACCGGAGACGCCGGCGTAGAAACCGTCCGCCTCGATGGAGGCAGTCGCTCCGCCAATGGCGACTTCCTCGCTGACCTTGCCGAGATCCAGGTAGCCGAGTTCGGCGCCGAAGTTCTCCAGGAAACGGTAGCCCACACCCAGCCGGAACGCCGTGTCATTGTCGTCGATGCCTTCGTCATCGACCGATGCCTGACCGATCGCGCCATCTGCATACAGCCCGGTGTCGGCAACCGCCAGCGTCGGCAGCGCGAGGGCAGCGGCCAGCGCCAGGCCAAAGAGGTTCAGTGATCGCATGAAGATTCTCGCTTTTGTTTGTGTCGGGGACGCCGCAATGGCGCCGATCTGCGCGTTGCACGCGAGCGGCTACCGTCGCCGGCTGCGCCAAGCATCCGCCTTTCCGATGAATTCCACGTAGCCCGAAAGTTGGGAACTCGTTGGCGAGTGGGCGCCGATTCAGCTTGCGCGATCAGCCGCCCTCAACTCCGCGCCGCGCCAGCGAGGGTCAGACGGTTGCGCCCGCGTTGCTTGGAACGGTAGAGCGCCTTGTCGGCGGCATCGATCACGGCCGCACAGGTACGACGCTCCGGGTCGCGCTCGGCGACGCCGATACTGACGGTGACGCCGACTTCGCCGTCGCCCTGGCCGCGGCGTACAGCCTGGGCGCGTTTGCCGCTGTTCGTGCCAAGGCGCACACGCAGCGCCTCAACCTCACCACGTACCAGCTCCAGCGACTCGCCCGCGTTGTCGACCTGGCGGCCTTCGAACACGATCGCGAACTCCTCGCCCCCATAGCGGTAGGCGTCGCCACCGCGGCAGCGACGCAGACGTCGCGCCACTGCGCGTAGCACGCGATCGCCCGCCTCGTGGCCGTGCCGGTCGTTGAACCGCTTGAAGTGGTCGACATCGACCATCGCCACCGCAATGCGCCCGATGCTGCGGGCGAGACGCTCATCCAGCGCGCGGCGATTCGGCAAGCCAGTCAGCGCATCGATGAAGGCCATGCGATACGCACCGTAGAGCACGGCGATCCCGATGCACGCCGCCGACACCGCGAGCCACGCGCGCGGTCCATGCGCTGCGCCCTGCGAGAACGCCAGGATGACGGGCAGCAGGGCCAGCGCGAGGTAAAGATCCAATGGCCATCCGTGGCGCAGCCAGCGCAGCATCGCCCAGCCCGCGGCGATGACCGTCAGCCATGCGCCGGCGCCAAATCCTGTCGGTCTGGGCGAGTGCCACGCCGCCGCGGGCGCCAGAATGGCGGTTGCCGTTGGTGCGTACTCGGGAAGCCATGGCAGCGCGAGCGCACAGCCGAGCGTGGCAAGGCTGCGCAGCGAGCGCAAAGGGGGTTCCGGGGTCACCACTACCACCCACACCAGAGTGGCGACGCCCAATAGCACGACCGGATGCAGTGAGGTGTCCTGAATCGGGACCGCGAGCGCAGCCAGCACCAGGACATAGCGGTTGCGCCGGAATCCGAGCGCGAGCAACACCGCGGCCAGCCACAGGGCCCCGGCATTGTTCTCCAGCACACTCAGCAGGTTGGCGAGCATTGTCAAGGCGGATTCGAGCTGCGGCGATTGTACGTGGCCGCACCCGCCGGGCAAGCGGCGCGGCATCACAGTCTGACTGGCGCCACAAGCGCCCCTCCGGCGCCGCGCAATGGTCAACGACAGCCGCGACTGCTTGCGGCAGAATCCGCCCCCTGCCTCGATACCCAGGAGCCTCCTGATGCCCAGCCGCCGCGATCTGGCCAATGCGATCCGCGCATTGGCGATGGACGCCGTCCAGCAAGCCAATTCCGGTCATCCGGGCATGCCGATGGGCATGGCCGACATCGCCGAGGTGGTATGGAACGACTTCCTGCGCCACAACCCGAGCGACCCGAGCTGGTTCAATCGCGACCGCTTCGTGCTCAGCAACGGCCACGGTTCGATGCTGCACTACGCGCTGCTGCACCTGGCCGGCTATGACCTGTCGATCGACGAACTGAAGCGCTTCCGCCAGCTGCATTCCAAGACCCCCGGTCACCCGGAAGTGCACGAAACGCCGGGCATCGAAACCACCACCGGCCCGCTGGGACAGGGGCTGGCGAACGCAGTCGGCATGGCGCTGGCGGAGAAGATCCTCGCGAAGCGTTTCAACCGTCCGGGCCACACCCTGGTCGATCACTACACCTATGTGTTCGCCGGCGACGGTTGCCTGATGGAGGGCATCTCGCACGAGGTCGCCTCGCTTGCCGGCACGCTCAAGCTCGGCAAGTTGATCGTCCTTTACGACGACAACGGCATTTCCATCGACGGCAAGGTCGGCGGCTGGTTCACCGACGACACGCCCAAGCGCTTCGAGGCCTATGGCTGGGAAGTGATCCCGGATGTCGACGGCCACAATGCCGAGGCGATCAAGGCGGCCCTGGTGACCGCCGCGGCCGATCCGGAGAAGCCCACGCTGATCTGCTGCAAGACGGTCATCGGCTGGGGTTCGCCGAACAAGGCCGGGTCCGAGTCCAGCCACGGCGCGCCGCTCGGCAAGGACGAAATCGCGCTGGCCCGCGCGCAGATCGGCTGGCCGCACGCGCCGTTCGAGATCCCGGCCGAGATCCGCGCCGAGTGGGATGCGCGCGTCGCCGGCGCCGGCTGGCAGCGCGACTGGGAGGCGGTGTACGCCAGTTATCGAAATGCGTATCCGGAGCTGGCGGCCGAGTTCGCGCGGCGCCTCGCAGGCGACCTGCCGGCCGAGGCGCATGTCGCCATCGACCAGCTGATCGCCGATTTCAACCGCGACGGCGCGGCGATCGCCTCGCGCAAGGCCAGCCAGCGCGCGCTGGAAGTGCTCGTCCCGGTGGTGCCGGAACTGGTCGGCGGCTCGGCCGATCTGGCGCATTCGAACTACTCGATCGTCAAGGCCAGCCGCGATGTGCAGACCGCGGAGGACGGCGGCAATTACGTCTATTACGGCGTGCGCGAATTCGGCATGAGCGCGATCGCCAACGGCCTGGCGCTGCACGGCGGCATCCTGCCGTTCACCGCGACCTTCCTGGTGTTCAGCGACTACGCGCGCAACGCCGTGCGCATGAGCGCGCTGATGCACACCCGCGTGGTGCATGTGTACACGCACGATTCGATTGGTCTGGGCGAAGACGGGCCCACGCACCAGCCGGTCGAGCACCTGCCCAGCCTGCGCTACATCCCGAACAACCGCGTCTGGCGCCCGGCCGATGCGGTGGAGTCGGCGGTGGCGTGGAAGTGCGCGCTGGAACGTCGCGACGGCCCGAGCTGCCTGGCCTTCTCGCGTCAGAACCTGGCGCACCAGCCGCGCACCCCGGAACAGATCGCCGCCATCGCGCTTGGTGGCTATGTGCTGCTCGATACCGCCAGCGACAAGGTCGACGCGATCCTGATCGGTACCGGTTCGGAGCTCGATCTGTGCGTGCAGGCCGCGCGCGCCCTAGCCAGCGAAGGCCACGCGATCCGCGTGGTTTCGATGCCTTGCTCCGAGGCTTTCGATGCGCAGCCGCTCGAATATCGCGAGTCGGTGCTCCCCGGTTGGTGCCGCAAGCGCGTCGCCATCGAGGCGGCCATCGCCGACTATTGGCGCAAGTACGTGGGCCTGGACGGCGCGGTGATCGGCATGGACCGCCTCGGCGCGTCGGCGCCGGACAAGGTGCTCTACCAGCACCTCGGCTTCGGCATGGACCGGATCCTCGGGGTCGTGCGCCAACTGCTCGCGAAGTGACCCACGGTGCCCCGCCGGCGGAATGCCCGCCGGCGGGGCGGTTTCAGGCCAGGCTCAGCCCTCGCCGAGCACCCGATTCAGCAGCGCGGCGAGGCGCGCGCCGGCCAGCTTCAGGCGCTGGTCGGCCAGCGGGCGCTTGGCTTCGAGGTAGCGCCCGGTGATCTTGTGCTTCGGCGGGTAGAAATCATCCGCCTGGGCGATGCCGCAAGACTCCTCGGCCCAGGTTGATGGTTGCGCGGCGCTTACGCGGCCCTGCGAATCGGCGGTGAATGCCATCGCTTCCACCCGGCGCTGGTATTCCGGCCATTCGAGCTTCAGGCTTTCGACGATCAGGGTGTCCCAGACGGAGTGCAGGTTCCAACCCTCGCGCATCAGGCTGATCTGGAAGTCGTTGCCGCCGCGGTCCGCCGCGTAGCCGGCATGCAGCGGCTGGTGCACGTCGCCGACGAAATGGACCACGAACTTCAGCGCGTCGCGCCGGGCCGACCGCGGCAGCCAGCGGTCGCCGAGTTGCGCGGTGTAACGCTCGATGGCTTCGACCACGCACAGCCCATCGCGGCAGTTGCGCGCCGCTTCATAGCTGCATGCGCCACGCTCGAAGTTGACCCAGTGCAAGGGCACGGTCCAGGTGTATTCGGGCTCGTGCTCGCGCACGTGGTCGGCCCAGACCGAAACCCCAGCGAGCGTCGGGTCGGGCTCGCCGGCGAGCAGATCGGCCACCGCCGCCTTCGCCTTGGGATCGAGCTTGGCCTCGGCGATCGCACCCACGATGCGGTGCCCGCTCTGGCCCCAGGCCAGCGCATCGGTCGCATGCAGGAGGCACAGCAGTGCAGGCAACAGCAGCAAATTCTGGCGCATCGGGCAGTGGCATCGGCGTGGGAGAGGGGCGAGCATATCGCCCGCCCATGATCAGGTCCCCTGGCGACGTGAAACAAACTGAGCCTGCTTCGCCCGTGTTCACCTGGTCGCAACTGCTGCGCAGCGCGCAGGTCGGCGCACCGGCGGAAGTGGCGCCACTGGATGCCGAATTGCTGCTGGCCCATGCGCTCGGCCGCAACCGGGCTGGGCTGTATGCACGTCTGAGCGATCAGGTCGACGCGGAAGTCGCCGCGCGTTTTGGCGACCTGTGGCAGCGACGCTGCGCTGGAGAGCCCTACGCCTATCTGGTCGGCACGCGCGAATTCCATGGGCGCGCATTTGCCGTCACCCCGTCGGTGCTGATCCCGCGTGCGGACACCGAGATCCTGCTCGAGGCCGCACTGCAGCGCTTTCCGGCAGGACATTCCGGTGTGGTGGTGGACGCCGGTACCGGGTCGGGCGCGTTGGCGATCAGCCTCCAGCTCGCACGCCCACAGGCGATGGTGTGCGCGGTCGATTACAGCCCGGCCGCGTTGGCGGTGGCCCGGGCGAATGCCTTGCGGCTACGCGCGCCAGTGCGCTTCTGGCGCGGCGACTGGCTCTCGGCGCTGGCAGACAGCTCGCTCGACCTGCTGCTGGCCAATCCGCCCTACCTGGCCGCGGACGATCCGTACCTGCCCGGACTGCTCGCCAGCGGCGAGCCGCGGCTGGCCCTGGTCGCCGACGACGATGGACTCGCGGACCTGGCGCGCATCGCCCGCGCGGGCTGCCGCGTGCTGCGCGATGGCGGCTGGCTGCTCATGGAGCACGGCTGGACCCAAGGGGCGGCGGTGCGCGCCTTGCTCGAATCCCTGGACTACCGGGACGTTGCGACTGAACGCGACCTCGGCGGCCATGAGCGGGTCAGCGGTGGACGAGTCGACCGCAGCGGGGGCCGTGCCGCGTAGATCTTGACAGCGTGCAATTCGATCAGTAATTTGAACACCATGAGTGTATCAATGACTGATCCGACGCAACTGTCCCTGGAGCAACTGGCCGTAGCGGCCGATCTGCCGCTGCGAACGGTGCGCTTCTACATCCAGAAGGGCCTGCTGGCGCGGCCGCACGGCAGCACGCGCGCGGCCTGGTACGACGCGAGCCATCTGGAGACGCTGCTGCGCATCCGCAAATGGAGCGATGCCGGCCTGTCGCTGGCGCGCATTGCCGAGTTGCTGAGCGGGGCGGACACCATTGCGCCAGCGCGCCACGCGCCGGGCGCCATCGAAGTGCGCACGCATGTGCACCTGGCCGAGGGCCTGGAACTGGTGATCACGCCGGACCAGGCCCGGCTCAGCCCCGGGCAGTTGCGCGCGCTGGTGCGCGCGGTGCTCGAAGCCCACGCCGCCGTGAGCGCCTCCGCGCCGGCGGCATCCACCGAAGGAGATTCCGATGAATGACGCCCTGCATGCCCAGCGAACCGCGCCGCGCGCGATCGTCCGGGCGCCGTCGCCGCTGTCCGCCACCCGCTTCCGCGTCGAGATCGACGGCCTGCTGGCCTCGCTGACCCTGACCCAGGACTACGCCAACCGCGAGGATTGTGCGATCGAGGTCAGCTACACCTGGCGCTGCCGCTGGAAGCCTGCCTGCTGGACGTCGAGGTCCAGATCGGCGAGCGCCGCCTGCGCGGCCGGGTGGAGCCGAAGCAGCGCGCCGAGGCGCGCTACGAGGAGGCGCTGGCCGAGGGCCACAGCGCCTTCTCCATCCGCATGGTCGACGACGGGCTGGTCAATATCGCGCTCGGCAACCTGCTGCCGGGCGAGCGGCTGACCCTGACCATCCGCATGGCGCAATGGCTGCACTGGAACGGCAACCGCGTGCGCCTGACGCTGCCGACGACGATCGCGCCGCGCTACGGCCAGAGCCGGCTGCAACCGGCCGACCAGCCGGTCGTGGACCTGCTCGCCGAGCACGGCTTCGCGCTGACGGGCAGCGTGCGCGGCCTGCTGGCGCGGGCCGAACTGGCGTCGGCGACGCACCGGCTGGCGGTGCGCGCGGTGGCCGAAGGCATCGACTTCGCCATCGAGCGCGGCCACCTGGACCGCGACATCGTCATCGATCTGCGCGATGCCGGCAGCGGCGCACGCATCGCCGGCAGCGTGGATGCAGATCTCGCCGGCCGCCACGCGGCGATGATCAGTTTCTGCGCCAGCGCCGATGCGGGCATCGCGCGCCCGCTGGTGGCCGAAATCGTGGTTGATTGCTCCGGCTCGATGGGCGGGGTGTCGATTACCCAGACCCGCGCCGCGGTGCGCGCGATCGTCGCGCACCTGGACGCCCGCGACCTGGTGAACATCCTGCGTTTCGGGTCCAGCCACCAGTGGCTGCTGCGTCGGCCGCAACCGGCGACACCCGCGGTGCGCAACACCCTGCAGCAGGGCGCCGACGACCTGCAGGCGGACCTCGGCGGCACCGAGTTGCTGCCGGCACTGAACGCCGGCCTCGACGACCTCGCGCGCCTGCCGGCGGAGGTGGTGGGCGAGCGCGTGCTGTTCATCATCAGCGACGGCGAAGTGTGGAACCTCGACACGCGCGCCTTCCTCGAGCGCTGTCGGCGCGAGCGCGTGCAGGTCTACGCGGTCGCGGTGGGCACCGCGGCGGTCGAGGCCACCTTCGCGCCGCTTACGCGCGCCACCGGTGGTGCGCTGGAACGCGTGCTGCCGGGCGACGCGATGGCCGAGCGCATCGAGCGCCACTTCGCGCGCATGCGCAGCGGTGCGCTGCGCGAGATCCGCGTCGAATGGCCCGGCACGCCCGGCTGGAACCTCGGGCCTGAGGCGGTGTTTCCCGGCGATGGCGCCATCCTCGCGGCTGGACTCGATGTGCGGCCCGAGTCCGTCGAAGTCAGCTGGCTGGCGCCGGATGGCGAGCGCCGCCAGGCGCAGGTCCCGCTGGTGGCGAACGCATCGGTCGACACCACCGCACCCTCAACCCAGGCGCGCATGCTGGCGCGCGAGCGGCTGGCGAGCCTGGGCGATGTGGCCGCCGCCACCGCGCTGGCGGTCGACTACCAGTTGGTGACGCCGGACACCGCAATCACCCTGGTGCTCGAGCGCACGGCGGGCGAGCGCCAGCAGCAGCTGCCGGAACTGCGCCAGGTCGAGCATATGCTGGCGGCGGGCTGGGGCGGCACTGCGGTTCAGGATGTTGGTGCCGAGCCGCCGATGCTGATGCAGTGCGCGGGCGAAAGTCTCGACATGCCGGCCTTCTGCTTCGCGCCACTGACGCCGACTTCGCTGCGCCGTCGCCGGCTCCGCCGCGCGCCGGCGCCGGTGGCCGCCGCACCCAAGGGCATGCTGCAGCGCGTGGCCAAGCGGGTGCGGCAGGCATTCGGCGGCGAACAAGAAGAGGCGACGTCGACGCGCACCACGGCCGATGCCGCAATGCGCGCGCAACTGTGCGCGCTCCTGGTTGCGCGCCTGCGCGAGGATCCGTCGCTGGGCGCTGCGCTGGCGTCGGGCGATTGGTCGCTGGACCGGCTTGGACTGGCCTTGCCCACCGCGCTGTTCAACTGGCTGGACGAACGCGCCGAGCGCGACGGTGGCGACCTGCAGTTCGGCGGCTGGTGGCAGCGGCTGGTCGATGAGTTGTGCGCCAGTCCGGAGGGGGCGGAACTGCGGTGCATGCTGGATCGCTGAAAGTTGCGTCGCGGGTACCCTTGATTCAGCGTAGGGCGATTCACCGCCGGGGAGCTTGCGGCAAGCACCCGGAGCACGCGCGATGCGCGTACTCCGGGCCGCGCGCCTGGATAGGCGGAACGCGCACCACCGGCGTTTTTCGGACCGCTCAGCCGCCCGAATTGCCAGACCGGCCCTCGACCATCTGCTCGTACAGCCGCCAGGTCATCCAGCACAGCAACACGATGCCCAGGCCGAGCACGCTCCACAGGGCGAAGCGGCGCTGGCGTGCGGCAGCTTCCGCATCGGCTTCGGGCGGGGCAGGGGCGACGGCCTCAGCCTTGGCGGGCGGCGGCTGCGGCAGACCCACCACCGCGCGGTCCAGTTGCGCGATCTCGCCAGGGCTGAATCCCGGCGCCACTTGCGCCAGCGCCGCCGGTCCGCCGCGCCAGTGGCGCACCGCTTCCGGATCGGCGCCGATCGCCAGCTTGAAGTCCTCGCCACGCGCGGTGAACACCAGCGTCTGCGGGCGCCAGCCGAGCACCAGCTGCGGCGGCGCGTGGCCGGCGGTGTGCGGGCGCACCACCCATTCGGCATTGCCCTGGGGCGACACATGGATGCGGCTGGACACCCGCTCGCGGCCGTTGTGGTTCAGGCGGTAGAAGGTGCTGCCGAGCTGCGGCGCCAGCAGCCACTCCGGCTTGGGCACGCGCTGTCGCCGATAGAAGCCGATGGTCACCGGCATCACGGTATTGGCTTCCGGCAGGTCGAGGCCGATCGCGGTCGCGGCGATCGACGGGCTGGTGTGGAACACCCAGTCGCCACCGACACGCCCGGGTTGCGCCTGCAGCGTGAGTTCCAGTTGCGGATCGAGCGTCGCCGTGGCGCCGCGCCACTCGCCGACGATGGCAGCGAAGGCAAGCGGCTCGCCGTCCACCCAGCGAACCTTGAGATAACGGCCATCGCCACGCGGCAGCTCGATGCGGTCGCTGACCAGCTGGATGGTCTGGTCGCTGGCGCTGATCCAGTCGAGCGTGCCGTGCGCCACCCCATCCCACAGTTTCAGGTCGTCGCTGCGCTCGATGGCCAGCCGCGCGTGGTAGTCGCCCACCGATTCCGCGAGCTGGAAACGCAGGCTCTGCAACACCTCGTTGCGCGCGCTAGGGCCCAGATCCACCACCAGCGCCGCCAGCTTGCGCGATGGCGCCGGCTGCGGCGCGGAGGTGCGCGCATCCAGGCTGACCAGCGCGCCATCCGGCCCAGTGCGCAACTGCAGGTCAATCCCTCCCGCCGCGCCCGGCGTCACCGCGGTTTCGTACAAGGGGAACTGGGTCGTCGTTTGCTCGCGCACCTCGATGCGGGTGCGTTGCTCCGGATAGTGCAGCGCGTACGGCAGCAACTGCCCGGCGCCGTTGTAGACCCGCACATCCGCCAGCCCCGGCGCGCGCGAGGCCTGGTACACCGGCAGCGGCAGTTGCACCTGGAGCACGCCGTCGTCGCCTTCCACGGAAAGCGGAAACACCGTCGCGAATTCGTCGAGGCGTGGATCGTGGGGCGGCGGGGGCTCGGCGCTGGCGCACGTCTGGGCGCACATCAGGGCGGCTGCGAGCAGCGCGGGGAGGGTCCGGTTGTGGGTTGTGGGTTGTGGGTTGTGGGCGGCAAAAGCGGGCAAGCGCGGACATCCAACGCGTGCCCGAAGCTCAAGTGAATTCCACCAGGCTGCCAGTTTGCGAGCTGCCCACAACCCAGAACCCACAACCCACAACCCGGAAAAAGGCCGCATCACTTCCCGTCCTCCCGCGGCAACGGCGCCAGATACCCGATCAGCAGCATCAACCCGCCGACGCCCATGAAGGACACGATGCGCGCCACGCTGCCGACGTTGCTCAGATCGATCAGGAACAGCTTGAGCACCACCACGCCGAGCAGGGCGGCGCCGATCATCCACAGCGGCTTGGACAGCCGGCGCACGGCGTAGCGCATCACGGCGAAGGCGCACAGGGTCCACACGATGGACAGCATCGCCTGCACGAACTGCGAGTGGTACAGCGGTTCGAAGCGGTAGGGCAGGCCGAGGAACTGGGCGGCGGTGCGCAGCAGCATCAGGTTGAACCAGCCAAAGCCCAGCGCCATCGACGCGCGCAGCGCCAGCCGGCGCTGGTCGTCGTTGGCCTGCGCGCCGTGCATCCGCCACAGGTCCGCCAGCAGCAGCGCCACGAAGCCGGTGGTCAGGTCCAGCGGATTCAGGATCGGCAGGTAGGGCAGCGGGGCCATGCTGCCGTCCTGGCGCAAGTTCCAGTAGACCACCAGCAGCAGCGACCACAGCGCAGCCAGCGGAATCACCACGCGCCCGTACCAGGCGTGCACCGGCTCCAGCGGCCAGCCCGCGCGGCGCACCTGCACCAGGCCGGCAAACAGCAGGCCGATGGCCGCCCAGGCCGCGAGGTAGTCCGGCCACATGCCCGCGACCACCCAGCCGGATTCCTCCATTTGCTGAGCGATCACGTCCGTGCCGACCAGCCACGGCATCAGGTTCAGCGACACCACCGGCGGCAACATCAGCCAGGGCGCAATCACGCGGCTGAAGTGCAAGCCCTTGAAGCCGGTCTCCGAGATCTCCCAGCGTGCGCGCCAGGTCCTGAGGCACCAGGCCATGCCCAGCCACACCAGCAGCATCGCCACGCCCGTGCCCGGGGGCGGCAACTGCTCGCGCTGGTAGGCCTGGGTCAGCAGTGTGATCCAGGCCAGCGCCTGCAGCACCATTGTCGGCACCGCCAGCCAACGCAGCGCGGGCGCGCGCCAGGCGCCGGCCGCGAGCACGGACAGGGTCGCCATCGCCGCGGCCAGGATCAGGCGCGTATCGGCAAAGCCGAGCCATCCGGACTCGCCGTGGACCGCGCCCGCAGCGAACAACAGCCGCGTGCCGAGTTGCGCCAGCACATCGACCAGCGGCAGGTAGAGCACGATGCCCAGGCCGATCAGCCACACCGCCAGCCCGGTGCCGCGCTGCTCCTCGCTGAGCGAAGGCGAACGGCGCGCGTCCAGCATCCGCGTCACGCCGATCCACGCCAGCGCCAGCAGAATCAGGGTTCCGGCCAGCGGACCACCGAGGAAGACCAGCAGCGCATCGCGCGGGCTGCCGTCGCCGGCCAGGCCGAGGGTCCAGTCGAACTGCAGCAGGCGTTCGACTGCCAGGCTGTCGCTGACTTGCACCAGGAAGATCCAGGTGCCCACGGCGGTCAACACCGGCCAGCCGAGGCGCTGCACATTCGCCGCGTTGGGGAACCCGAAACGCTGGGTCAGCGCCATGCAGGCATAAGCTGAGAGCGCCAACCCGATGCTCCAGGCCGCCCAGAAGCTGATCTGGTACCAGGGCGGCAGCGCATCCGGCGCCGGGGCGGTGGCCCAGGCCAGCGCATGCGCCGCGCCATGCAGGGCGAAGCCGCAGAACCAGAACATCGCCAGCCACAGCCAGGCGACGGTCGCGCTGCGGTCGCGGTCCTGCTCCACGCCGCTGCCCGTCTGCCAGCGCCGCTTGAAGGCGAAGGCAGAGACCAGCGCACCCGCCGCCAGCAGCGCACCGCCGAACAGCGCGCCACCGCTCAGCACCTCGCCGATGCTCTGTTCGGAGTAGACCGCGACGTTGTGCCAACGCATGTACTGCGCCATCAGGCCAAGGAAGGTCAGCCCCGCGACCGCAGTCACCGCACCGCCAAGCACTGCCGGCAGGCGCCAGTCCGCGCGCTTGCCCAGCCATTGCAGGCCGTAGACCAGCAGCATCGCGGTCAGCACATACAGGCTGGCGCGCTGCGCCGGTGCCACCCGCAGCCAGACCTCCACCCACAGCCCGCCGAGCAGCCAGACCACCGCGATGGCGATGAAGGCGCTGGCCCAGCCGCCGAAGCGCGCGCGCACGGCGTCCTCGTCGTCGCCCACCGGCATGCTCTGCCGGCGCAGCGTCAGCGCGAGGAACATGCCGGTGGCGCCGAGCAGCAGGAAGCCCAGGCTGATGTGCTCGGACATCGCGCGCAGCGGGTCGATTCCGGTCAGCACGCGGACGAAGGAGATCCACGCACCGAACTGCAGCAGGATGCCGAAGCGCCACACCAACGCCTGCTTCTGCCGCAGGCCGACCCAGACCATGCCGGCGCCCTGCAGCGCCCAGGCCGCGCTGGTCCAGCGGCCGTCGAAGGCCAACGGGATGGCGAGCGTGGCGAACACCACGGCGAGCGCGAAAAAGGACTCGACCAGCAGGCGCAGGCTGCCCGCACGCCAGCGCCACAGCGCCAGCCCGAGGCTCGCGTAGAACAGCCCGAAGACCACCGCCGACAGCGCGCTGCCCAGGTGCATGTCCTTGACCATGCCGTACTGCAGGCCCATCGCCACGATCGGCACGCCGAACACCAGCGTCGCATCGACGTAGGACTTGAGCTTCGGCGCCTGGCGCCAGGCGTAGAGGATCGCGATGGCCGCGTACATCACCACGAACAGCGCGAGGAAGAACTGCGAACTCTGGTAATGCTCGGCTTCGTAGCGCTGCACGCCCCAGGCGGTGCCAATCAGGAAAGTGAACAGGAAGCCGAGGAAGTTCAGCACACGCCAGGAGCGCGTCCAGGCAATCGCGAAGATGCCGGCGTTCAGCAGCGCGTAGTAGCTGAACAGGGCGACGTGGTTGCCGCTGCCGCTGGAGACCAGGATCGGCACCGCGAAGCCGCCGACGATCCCGAAAATCGCCAGCCACAGCCCGTCCTGCAGCACCGCGAGGATGCTGGTGAAGGCCACCAGCGCCAGCAGCAGACCGAAGGTCGCGCCAGTGGGCAGCAACTGCCAGAACTTGTAGGCGCCGAACACCACCATCATCAGCGTGGCCAGCGCCGCGCCCTGGGTCGGCAGCGCGATGCCCGGTCGTTTGGTACGGATATGCCAGCCCCAGCCGAGCAGCGCGATGGCGCCGGCGGCGATGCCCGCGAGGCGCACTTCGATCGGCACCACCACATAGCTGGAGGCGAAGCGCAGCAGGAAGGCGACGCCGATGAACAGGATCATCAGGCCCAGGCGTGCGACCAGGTTGCCGCCGAACAGCCAATCCTTGGCGCCGGTCAGCAGGCGTGCGATGGGGCCCGGTTCCTGCGGCTCGCGAGGTGGCGGCAGCGGGCGTTCGACCGGCGGCTTGGGCTTCCAGACCGGCTCGCGTTCGCTGGATTGCGCCGGCGCCGGTCGCGCGCCCGCCTCGGCCCAGGCGCTGGCCGGGGTGGCGGCCTGCGCCACTGGTTCGGCCGCTTCGGCGGGCTCCGCCGGCTTCTCGACCGGTTCCAGGTTCCAGCTCGCATGCGCGGGCCGGCGCGGGGTCGCGGCGGGCGTGCTGCGCGGGGGCTCGGGTGCCGGGGCGGACGGTGGAGGGGCGGCTGTGGCCGGGGCCTCCGGGATGCCGAGATCCGCCGCGCTGAAATCGAAGCCGGGTATGACCGGGGTTGGCTGCGGTGCCGGTGGCGCCGCGGGGGCCGGCTCGGGCTCGCCGACCTTGAACACGGCGCGCCCCGCAACAGGCTCCGCCGGTTCTGCGGAAGGCGCAGTCTCGGGCGCCGTGGCCGCGCGCACTGGCTCCGCGACGTCTTCCGTCGACGCCGTCCCCCGCCGTTCCACCCGTTGCAGCAGCGCGGCCTGATGCTCGCGCAGCTGGCGGATTTCCCTGCGCAAATCGCTCACCTCGCGCGCCTGGCGCTCGGCCAGCTTCTCCATGTCGGCGCGGGCGGCGTTGGCCTTGGCCCATGCGATCGCCGGGGCGATCAGCAGGTACAGGAAGAACAGCACCGACAGCAGACCCAGGAATTCCATGCGTGACTGGTGACCGATTGTGATACTGGCGTGATGGTAGCAGGGCGGCAGCCGCGTGCGGGGCTGCCTTGGCCAGCCTTGAGCAGGGCGCTCTCAAGTTTCCGGAGGGCGCCCATGGTTCATGGATCCGGGGTCGTGCCCCGCCACGAGCAACTCACTTGTTGCCGAAATAGAGCTGGTCGAAGGGCGCGTCCGCCAGGGTCGGCAGCGATGCCTTCTGCTCCCGGGTAAGCGCCTGCCGGCCCAGGTTCGTGCTGCTGACTTCGGCCGCTTTGCTCAGGATCCATTCGCGCGTCTGCGCGTGCTGCACGCCCTCCACCTTGATCCGCTGGCGCAGCTTCTTGACGCCGGGGTCGGTGGCTTGGGTGGTGTCGTCGACGATGAACTCGCCCTCGATCTCCCACGCGTGTTCGAGGTCGCTGATCTGGCGGATCGATCCCGGGACCACCACGAAGGCATCGACGCGGTAGACGTTGCGCGGGTCCACCGGCATCCAGCCGCCCGGATTCTCGCGCATCGCCTTCAAGGTGAGCGCGTGCCGCTTCGCGGCGTCCATGGCGCCGCTCGCCGGGCGCTGCCATCGAGCGATTTCCATCCATAGGAGAACAGCCGGTCGAACACCCACGGATCGCCCGCAGCACCGCGCTGATAGATCGCCAGCGCGTTGAACTGCTGGCGCGTGCCATCGGTGTTCTGCTTTTCGGCAACGATCGCCTGTTTCGCCAGGTTGGCGAAGGTATAGCCGCCCTCGCGCTCCAGCTTCCAGCCGCCATCGATCTCGACGCGGGTGACCCGGCCATTGGTCACCGCGGCGCGCGCATCGGCCTCCACTTGCGCGGCCGTGGGGAAGTTGTTGGCCGTCGCGCTGCCCGCTTGCAGCAGGCACAGGAGCAGCAGGGTGGCAAGCCATCGGAACATGGGATCCTCCATCGGTTCAGTTCGGACGCGACCACCGCGACCGATCTGCCCCAAGCATCCGGATCCGCGCCCGGCAAGACTTGCCGGTGGGTTCAGCGGCTCATCAAGATTCGATCAAGGCGTTGATTCACCGGCCCTTGAAGCCCCCAAGGGGACCTGCCGCTCATCGGCGGGGGAGCGCAGGCTAGACTGGTGCCATGCGCTATCGCCTCGGCGAGTTCCTACTCGACACCCAGCGTGAACTGCTCATCGGCCCGGCCGGTGTCGCCAACCTGCGCCCGCAGGCCTACCGCTTGCTGTGCTTCCTGGTCGAGCGCGCACCGGCGCTGGTCTCGCGCGATGCCCTGATGGACGAGTTGTGGGGCCATCACGCGCTGTCGCCCAATGTCATTCCGCAGACGGTCAGTGAGTTGCGCCAGGCACTGGGCGACGACCCGCAGCAAGCGCGCTTCATCGAGACCCGTCACCGCCGCGGCTACGCATTCATCGCGCCGGTGGAGATCCTTGCCGACGAGTCGCCCGCATGGCCGGTCGCCGCTGTCGCGGTGTCCGCCGAGGGATCGGACCCGGCTTCCGAGCGTCCGGCGGTTGCACAGCCTGGCGGCGCCGCAGTCGCTGGGACGAGCGCTTGGCCGCGGTACGCAGCGCTCTGGCTGACGCTCGGCGCGCTGTTCCTGGTGCTGGCCGGATGGGTCGGGTGGATCGCGCTGCGCCCCAGGCCCGGACCGGCGGTCGCCGAGGTCGCCGTCAACCCACCGGGTCTGCGCCTGGAGTCGGCGCCAGCGGCACTGGGTGCCTACCTCGGCCTGCTGGCGCGCGCAGCAGCGGCTGGATCTTTGCCGCGCCGGGCGCCGCTGCCGGGCCGACCGCATGGAGGCTCGCGATCGCCGCGGATGGTCGCTGGCAGTTGCGCGACGCGGCGGGCAGCGAACGCAGCAGCGGAATGTTGCCGCAGGCCGACGTGGCCACCCAGGCCCAGGCCTTGCTGCGTACCCTGGAGGCGTCGATCAGGCCCGGTGCTTCCGCCGGCGATCCGGACGGCTGGCCGACGGGTCTGGATGCGCGCCAGTCTCTGGCAGAGGCGGCGCTGGCGACGGCCGAGGATCGCCATGTGGATGCTCTTGCCGCTTACATACGGGTGGCGGAGGCGACGGAGATCGCCGGATGGCCGGCGCTGCTGCATGCTGAAGCGCTTGTCCGTAGCGGGGATTGGCGCGGCGCGAGCCAGCGCCTCGCCAGCCTGCGCGGCGACAGCGACCGCGCGCTGGCTTTGCAGGCCGAGATCCTGCGCGCTCGCTTGCGCGCGAGCCCGGCCGAACTGCTCGCGGCGCTGACCGCATACGCCCTGGGGCATCCCGAAGCCATCGATGCACGGCTGGAGGTGCTCGACCTGCAGTTGGCGCTCGCGAAGTGGCCTGCGGCAGCTGACTCGCTGGAGGCGCTCGGCGCCGAACTCGGGGAGGAGGCGCCCACCCTGGCATGGCGACGCGCGCTCTGGCTGGGAGCGATGCAACCGGGCGATGCCCCGGCGGCCTTCGCATGGGCGGTGCAGCGGGCGCGCGAGGCGGGCGACATGGCCAGCCTGCGGCGCGCGCAGCTGGCGCTGGCGCGTTGGCAGTTGGGCCGGAGCCAACTCGTCGCGGCCGCCGCTGCCCTGGAAGGACTGACCGGCGACGATCCGGAGGCGCTTGGCTTGCGAGCCCGGCTGGCAACCGAGCAGGGCGAACTCGCGCTCGCGCGGACGCAGCTGGACAGCGCCGAGGCGATCTGGCGTGCCCGCGGCCTGGCCGGCGAAGCCCGGGCCGCGCAGTTGGGACGGGTGGAAGTGGCGCTGCGCGCCGGCGAGCACGCCGGCGCGCTGGCCCTGGCCGAAGCCCTGGCCGCCGAGGGCCGAGCGCAGTGGCGATTCGCGCCTGAGGGGCGAATGGCTCGAAGCCCTGGGCCGGGCGCAAACCGGGCTGGGGCGGCTGGAGCCTGCTGCGGAGAACTTGCAGCGTGCGATCGACCTCGCTCGCGAAGCGGGCGATGTCGCGCGCGAGGCAAATTCGCGCTACCACCTGGGCAATGTGCGTGCCCACCAGCGCCGCCTGCACGAAGCGGAGCAAGCCTACCGGCTGGCGGCGGAAACCTGGCGCAGCCTGCGCGATACGCGCGGCGAGGCGCTGGCACTGGCCAACCTGGCGCTGATGGCGGAGCGCTCCGGGCGCCGCGCGGATGCGCGCGAGGCCTATCGCGAAGCACTCGCCCGCCTCGAGGAACTGGCCATCCCGCGTGAGATTGGCCGCGTCACCTTCAACCTCGGCATCAGCGAGCGCGATCTCGGGCAACTGTCCGCGGCGGCGGCGCACTTCGACGCTGCCGCCGCGGCGCTGGACCAGGCGGGCGCGGTCGACATCCGGGTAATGGTGGGTGCCGCGCGCGCCGATCTCGCGCTGCTGCAGGGGGACCAGCTGACCGCCGGGCGGGCGCTCGACGCTGTCGCCGGTCTGCGCGAACAGGCAGCCTGGCTGCCGCGATCCGCCTGGCTGACGGCGATGGCGCGGGTCCGGGAACTTGCCGGCGAGCGCGACCGGGCACGTGAGCTGCTGCGCGAAGCCCGCGAGATCCGCGAGCGCGCGGCGGTGCGCGTGGCCGTGCTCGATGTCGATCTGCGCCTGCTGCGGCTGGACTACGCCGCGGGCGCATCGGCCGGCCCGACGCGCCTGGCGGTCGAGGCGATCGAAAGCGAATTGCTGCGTCTCGGCGAGGACGGCTATGCCCTTGGCGCCAGCCTGGCGGCGCTGGAAACCGCCTGGATGGCGGGCGATGCTGCAGAAACGGCGCGGCGCGCGCAGGCACTGCGCGGACCGGTGCAGAGCCGCGGCACCCGGGCGCAGCAGTTGCAGTTCGACTGGCTGCTGGCGCTGGCAGGCGAGGACAGCCTGCGCCAGGGTCGCCTTGAGGCACTGGGCCAGGCCGCCAGGGCCGACGGTTTCGACCTGCTCGCGCGTCTCGTCCGTCGCGAAATGCTTGCGCCGGATTCGCCGGAGCGGGCCGCGGTGGATCGCGAGCTGACGCGCGATGGCTTGGCCGGCGCCCTGCGCCTGCCGGCGGCGGCGTTCTGATTCGCCGGACGAATCAATGACTTGATGGTTGCTTGATGGTTCTGCCGAGGACCCGGGCCTGGCCTTGAGCATTTGCTGAGGGGCTGCAGACAGTCCCTGCAACACCTGGCGTCCGGGCACCCCGACACTGGCGACGAAGCGGTGGACTTCCCACCTGAACGGAGCTGTGTCTTGAAGTCTGCTGTCCTGCCTGTCCGCCCTTCGGCCTCCTTGTCGCAACCCCGGCCCGCGCCGGGAGCAATCCCGACATCCTCTTGCTCGCGGCCACCTTCAACGATCAGCCGCTGGGCGCGCAGATCGGCACTGGCGGCGCGATCCAGGGCCAGCCGGTATCGATCGCCAGCCAGTTGCAGGCATTCGTGATGCCGGCCGGCGTGCTGCCGACACCGTCGCTGCGGATCACCCCGCTGGCCACCGGAACGGCCCGCTTCGTGGTCTTCACCTTCCTCGATGGCGCTGAAGTGGCGGCCGGCGAGGCCCGTATCGGCTTCGTGCTGAAGCCGGCGCAACTGGACAATTTCATCATCAATGTGCGCGAACGCGACGGCGCCGCCAACGACTATGCGACCCTGCGCCTGGGCAGTGGCGGCACGATTGCGATTGCTGACGCGGCGGCGCCGATGACGACGGCCATCGGCAGCTACAGCGTCGGCGCCACGCTGGTGTTCGAGCTGCGCTTTCGCATGGACACAGGGCGCTACGACATTTTCCTGAATGGCGCGCGGATCGCCGCCGATCGCGCACACGGGTTGACCACGCCCGGGGTCGGCTCGGTCTGGTTCGGCAGCGACAGCAGCACTGCCAGCGGCAGCAGCTGGTTCGTCGACGATGTCTACGCGTATCGCCCGGATGATTCCTCAGCGACGGTTTCGAGTGATCCGCCCAACCGCGGCTGCGGATCGCTCTTGGCCTTTGACGACCCGGGCGCTCCATCCCGCCAAGGCGACGCCGCGTCCGACAACCGACTGCGACACCTGTGCAGTCTCAGCGACCAATGTCCAGCGCCTGCTCCGGCGCCATCGGGCGGGCGTACAGGAAGCCCTGGGCCAGTTCGCAGCCGAATTCGCGCAGGAGTTCCGCCTGCGTTTCAGTCTCCACGCCCTCGGCCACCAGGCTCAGGCCGAGGTCGTGCGCAAACTGCACGATGGTGCGCACGATGGCGCGGTGGCGGGGATTGCTGTCGAGATCGCGGATGAAGCCCTGGTCGATCTTCAAGCCATCGAAGGCCGCCTCGGAGAACGACACCAGCGAGGAATAGCCAGTGCCGAAATCGTCCACCACCAGGCGTACGCCGAGCGCTTTCAACGCCGCCAGCGATTCGCGCAGGCTCGCATGGTTGCTGCGGAACACGCTCTCGGTGATTTCCAGATGCAGGCGGGCGGCATCGGCACCCCAGCGTTCGAGCATTCCGCGCAGTCGGGTTGGAAACTCCGCAGAGGTGAAAAGTCGGTCGGAAACATTGACGCTGAGGCTCGCGGGTGCCTGCTCCCCGCGTTCGCGCAGCCAACCGGTCCATTGCGCCAGCGCCTGATCTAGGATGCGCAAATCGATCTCCAGTTGCATCCCGCTCTCTTCGGCCACGCACAGGAACTGCGAAGGCGGCAGCAGGCCGCGGGTGGGATGCTGCCAGCGCGCCAGGGCTTCCACGCCAACCACGCGCCGGCTGCCGAGTTCCACGATCGGCTGGTAGTGCGCCACCAGTTCGCCGCGCGCCAGCGCGAAGCGCAGCTCGGTTTCCAGCGCCAGGCGCGCGCTTGCTGCGGCGTGCATGCGGCGGTCGAACAGGGCATGTCCGCCGCCCTGCGATTTGGCCCGGAACATCGCGGTGTCTGCATCGCGCAGGATGTCCTCGGGCGGCATGTCGCCGTCGTCGATCATGACAATGCCTATCGAGGCCCCGGTGAACACCTGGTGCCCGCGAACCTGGAAAGGCGCGGCCGCAAGATCCTGTACCAGGCGCGCCACATCGACCGCCCCGGCTCGGTCCAGGCGCGCACGCGACAGCAGCGCAAACTCGTCGCCGCCGTAGCGCGCCAGCCACAGGTCGCGACCGAATTCATGCGTCAGCCGGGCCGCAAACTGCACCAGCAATTCGTCGCCGGCCGCGTGCCCAAGGCTGTCGTTGACGAGTTTGAAACGGTCCAGGTCCAGCAGCAGGACCGCATGCGGGCCTTCGACGCCGGCCTGCAGGCGTTCCAGGATGGTCCTCAGGCTGCGCTCGAAGCTGCGCCGGTTGGCCAGGCCCGTCAGGCTGTCGTGGTGCGCGATGTAGTCGAGTTCCAGTTCGGCCGCGCGGCGCGCGCTGATGTCGATCAGGCTGCCCTCGAGATGGCCGCTGTCGCCCTCGTGGTGGCGCACCAGGCGCATGCTCGCCAGGGCCCAGAAGCGGGTGCCGTCGCGACGCACCAGCTCGACTTCCCAGTTGAGCAACTGACCTTCGCGTTGCAGCGCAGCCATCGCCCGCGGACGCAGCTCGGCATCGGCGTAGTGGGTACCGATGTCGGTCACTTCTGCGCACATCCGCGCCGGCGCGTCGTAGCCGAACATGTGTGCGAAGGCGACGTTCACCTCGATCAGCCGTCCGTCCAGGGTGCTCTGGTACATGCCGAGCACGGCGTGCTGGAACAGCAGGCGGTAACGCTCCTCGGCCGCCTCCAGCCGGGTCTGCTGGGCGCGCTCCTCGGTGATGTCGCGCAGGGTTCCTATCGATGCCGGCTCGCCGCGGAACTGGACCGCGCCGGCACGCACGGTGCACAGGCGCCGGCACCGTCGCGTCGCAGCAGGCGGATCTCGTAGTCCTGGGTTTCCTGCGAACCCGATTCGCGCGCCTGGCGGCGCTGCGCCTGCGCATCGAGGTCCTCGGGTGCGACCCAGTCGAAATAACTCGCGCCGATCAGGTCCTCGGTGCGGCACTCGAGGATGACCGCGAGCGCCTCGTTGGCGTACTGGACCTGCCATGCTGCATCAGGAACACCGCATCGCGCGAGTTCTCGACCAGGTTGCGGTGCAGCGCCTCGCTCTGCGCCAGCGCCTGCTCCGCGTGCATCTGGCCGCTGATGTCGATCATGGTGCCATCGGCGTGCAGCAGGCGGCCGTCGGCATCGAAGACCGCCCGCGCGCTCTCGCTGACCCACACGCTGCTGCCGTCGAAGCGCCGGATCTCGGCGCGGACGTGGGCGAATCGTCCCTCCGCGCGCAAGCGTTCGTCCAGATGCCGGGCGTGCGCGGGATCCACGTAGTCGAATTCGGCGCGGCCGGCGCAGGCGGCCAGCAAAGCCTGCGCCGATGGGCTTCCGAGCATCCGCGCGAGCGCCGGATTGGCATCGATCAGCCCGTGCGGCAGCCCGCGCCGGCGGTACACGCCGACCTCGGACTCCAGGATCAGCGTGCGCAGGCTCTCGATCTCGCGGGTGCGCGCTTCGGCCTCGCTGGCGTATTCGCGGACCTGCTGGATCAGGCTGAACAGGTGCGGCTCGCCAGCGTGCTCGATCAGTGCGCAGGTCATCAGGCCGTCGTACTGGCGGCCGTCCCGTGCGCGGATCGACACCGGCTCGCCGGTGATCGACCCCTGCTGCTGCAACAGGTTCAGCACGCTGGCGCGATGGGCGGCATCGCGCCACAGGCCGGCCTCCAGCGCGGTGCGGCCGATCACCTCGCCGGGCTGGATCCCGAAGCGACATCCGAATCCGGGACTGAGCGCGATGATGGCACTGTCGCGCAGGCGCGTGACCACCGCCAGCGATTCGGGCGCTGCGAAGACGCGGGCCAGGAGTTCCAGTTCCGACTGCGGGGCAGCGATGGCAGACATGTGCGCCAGTGTAACGAAAGACCCGTGATCTGGCGGTGTCGGCCAGATGCCTTTCGCCGCCAATCCGCCCCGGGCGCCGACCGGCTCATCGGTTCAGGCGGCTGCGGCGCGGACGTTGCGGCCCTGCGGGAAACGCTCGCGGATGCTGCGCGCGATGCCGTCGGCGTCCAGGCCGTTCAGCGCCAGCAGGCGTGCCGGGTCGCCGTGCTCGATGAACACATCGGGCAGGCCGAGCTGCAGCAGCGGCAGCGCAATGCCATGGGCGCTCAGCGCTTCCAGGCAAGCGCTACCGGCGCCACCCATCACGCAGCCTTCCTCGACGGTGACCAGCGCGTCGTGGGAGCGCGCCAGTTCCAGCAGCAGTTCCTCGTCCAGCGGCTTGACGAAGCGCATGTTGGCGACGCTGGCGTCGAGCTTCTCGGCGGCACCGAGCGCCGCCTGCAGCGGCGCGCCGAAGGCGAGGATCGCGATGCGCTGGCCATGCACCGCCTGGCCGCGGCGGCGGATCTCGCCCTTGCCCCAGGGCAGCGTGTCCAGGGTCTTCTTCACCTCGACGCCCGGACCGGTGCCGCGCGGGTAGCGCACCGCAGCGGGGCCATCGTGGGCGAAGGCGGTGGACAGCAACTGGCGGCACTCGTTCTCGTCGGCCGGCGCCAGCACCGCCATGTTCGGGATGCAGCGCAGGTAGGCAAGATCGTAGGCGCCGCAATGGGTGGGGCCATCGGCGCCGACGATGCCGGCGCGGTCCAGCGCGAAGGTCACCGGCAGGTTCTGCAGCGCCACGTCGTGGATCAACTGGTCGTAACCGCGCTGCAGGAAGGTGGAGTAGATCGCCACCACCGGCTTCATGCCTTCGCAGGCGATGCCGGCGCCGAAGGTCACCGCGTGCTGCTCGGCGATGCCGACGTCGAAGTAGCGCTTGGGGAAACGCTGCTCGAACTCGACCATGCCCGAACCTTCGCGCATCGCCGGGGTGATGCCGACCAGGCGCGGATCGGCCGCGGCCATGTCGCACAGCCAGTCGCCGAACACCTGGGTGTAGCTGACCTTGGTCGACTTGGCCGGGCGGATGCCCTCGCTCGGGTTGAACTTGCCGGGGCCGTGGTAGAGCACCGGATCGGCCTCGGCCAGCTTGTAACCCTGGCCCTTGCGGGTGACCACATGCAGGAACTGCGGGCCGTCGCCCTCATCGATGCGCGACATGATGTTGCGCAGGGTCGGCACCAGCGATTCCAGGTCGTGCCCGTCGATCGGGCCGATGTAGTTGAAGCCGAATTCCTCGAAGATCGTCGCCGGCACCACCATGCCCTTGGCGTGTTCCTCGAAGCGCCGCGCCAGTTCGTACAGCGGCGGAGCCATCGACAGCACCTTGCCGATGCCCTTCTTGGTGTGCGCGTAGAACTGGCCGCTCATCAGGCGCGCAAGGTAGCGGTTCAGCGCGCCCACGGGGGGCGAGATCGACATGTCGTTGTCGTTGAGGATGACGATCAGCGGCAGGTCCTTCTCGATCCCGGCGTTGTTCATCGCCTCGAAGGCCATGCCGGCGGTCATCGCGCCGTCGCCGATCACCGCGATCGCATGGCGCTTCTCGCCCTTGATCACCGCAGCGCGCGCCATGCCGGCAGCGGCGGAAATCGAGGTGGAGGAATGCGCGGTGCCGAAGGCGTCGTACACGCTCTCCTCGCGCCGCGGGGAAACCGCTGATGCCGCCGAGCTGGCGCAGGCTGGCCATGCCCTCGCGGCGACCGGTCAGGATCTTGTGCGGATAGCTCTGGTGGCCGACATCCCAGATCAGCCGGTCTTCCGGCGTGTTGAACACATAGTGGATGGCGATCGCCAGCTCCACCGTGCCGAGATTGCTCGACAGATGGCCGCCGGTCTGCGACACCGATTCGAGCACGAAGGCGCGCAACTCATCGGCCAGCGGCGCCAGCTTTTCGCGCGGCAGCCGGCGCAGGTCCTTCGGGTCGTTGATCGTGTTCAGCAGCGCAAACGTGGACAAGTCGTGAAGCCCTTGATTCTCAAGCATGGCCGAATTGTCATGCACGGCCTGTAGGCGAGTCCAGAACGAATCCGGGCAGGGGGAAAGCAGTGAAAGGTGAAAAGTAAAAAGTGAAAGGGTGAAGCGGCAGAGGCGAACCGATGCGCCACTGCGCGAGCTCGCCCCCTTTCACTTTTCACCTTTCACTTTTTACTGCTAGCCGCAAGGCCAGTCCGTCACTCGAACCCATCGCCGAACAACCCATCCGGTGACCCGCCGCACACTGCCCCGGCGCCGGTGAGGACGATGTCGTCGACGCTCCAGCCCTCGCGCTGCACCGCGCCATCGCTGGTCAGGCGAAAACGGATGTGGGCACTGGAAGCACCATCCAGTGCCCCGAGGTCCAGTTGCACCGCTTGCCATTCGGCGCTGCCGCTGCAGGTCCAGACCTCGGTCCACGCGCTGCCGTTGGTGGAGATCTCGATGCGCCCGCGGTCGAAGCCGGCCTCGGTGTCGCACCAGGACTGGAACTGCAGGTGCACATGGGACACGTCGCGCAGGTCGAGCGGCACCAGGGAGAGCGCGATGTCGGCATTCGGGGCGTAGTCGCCATCGGGCGAATCGGTGAAGGCAGCGGGGGCGCTGAAGTAGCGTGCGCTGCCGATGCCCCAGGGCGGCTGCGCGCTGAAGTTCCCGAGGCCGCCGCTGGCCGAGTCCTCGACCAGGCTGCAGACCGGCACCAGCGCCAGGTTGCGCACCAGGGTCTGTCCGGCGGTGAGATTCAAGCCTGCCAGTTCCAGCGGTGCATAGCCCTCCGCGCTGGCCTTCAGGGTGCGGCTGCCGGGCAATGCGCGCAGGGCGTACTGCATCTGCTCGCCGGGCAGCGCGAGGGTGGTTGAGGTATCGAGCTGCAGCACGGCCGGAACCGTCAGCAGGGATCCGGTGTTGGCATTGCGCAGCTCGCCAGTCACGCGCCCGCTGCTGCCCGGCGCGACCAGTTCGATGCTGGCGGCGTAGGCCGGTCCGACGATGCCATCGCGGGCGCGCAGGAACACGCTGTGGGTTCCCGGCGCGTCGTCCTCGAGCAGCACATCGGTGTGGAACCATTCGCTGGCGCCATCGAAGGCGCCGTCCGCGGCCTGCGCCGCGCGCGATGTCGCCAGGGGATCCCACGGCAGCTGTGTCAGGTAGAGATCGACGCCGGCAATCGCATCGACCGGCTCGCTGCCATTCGCCTGGTTGAACGCGGCGTCTTCCGCCAGCCCGACCACGCGTATCGACTCGCCGACTTCCGCGAGGTTGCGCCCGAGTTCCTCGATCGACGGACCGGACGGCTCCAGGTACGGCAGCCGGGCGACCCGCAGCAGGTAGACGAGGGCGGCCAGATTCGCGTCGAGGACCTGGCCTTCGAAGCGCTCGCACGGCTCGAAGAAGCTGGTGCCGAGCTCGAAGCTCAGCGCCGGCACGCCGAGTTCACCATAGGCAAAGTCGCGCGTGCCGCCGTCGGTGACGTACAGCTCGACGCCTTGTTGCGGGCGATAGCCGTTGAGGTGTCCGAGGCGACGGCCGAGCGTGCGCATGGCAGCGCCATTCGGCGCCAGCGCGGCGTCGAAGCCCCACGGCCACATCACCAGTTCGCCGTAGCTGTGCACGTCCAGGAACACGCCGCTGCGATCGGCTGGTGCCGGCGTCACCAGGTCCGGCGGGCGCAAGTCCGGGTACAGGTTGGCGACATAGCTGATGATCGCCGCCGTCTCTGGCTCGGAGGCGGCAGCCTGGCCGCGGAAGCTCTCGTCGCAGGCTTCGCCGCTGGAACCGCTGTGGGCGCCCCACTCGAAGGTGAAATTGCGATTGAGATCGGCGCCGCGCCGGTTGCTGGTTGCACCGCAGTAGTTCTCGTTGACGTTCTTGCGCCACATCAGGCCGGCCTCGGCCTTCTTGCGCGCGTCGGGATTGGCCTGCGGCAGCAGGTGCACCTCGTGATGGTCGAGCATCCAGCGCACGTCGGCGTCGACCGGATAGCGCGCCAGCAGCCATTCGCCGAAGCGGATCACGGTCTCGGCGGTGGTGTACTCGCGCGCATGCAGCGCACCGACGACGAACAGCCGCGGCTTCGGGCCCGGAATCGCCGAGTTGCTCAGCTTGAGGACCTTGAGGTCATAGCCGAGTGCGGCGTTGCGGGTCTTCTCCCAGGAATCGCCGATGTCGATGCTGCTGGCCAGCGTCGGGTGCGTCGCCACCAACTCGTCGAGGCTCGCCAGCGTCTCTTCCACCGTGCGGTAGCAGCCGAAGCCGGGCACCGAGCGCAGCGCCGCGGCCGGGTCGCGCAGCAACAGGGTGAAGTCGGGATCGATGCCGATACGGAAGCCCTGCGCCAGCAGTTGCGAGTATTCGAAGCGGTTGGCGACTTCGAGCACCGCGTAGTGCTGCGCGTGGTTGACCTCCCACGGCGGACTGCGCCGCGCCGCCAGGTTCAGTTGCGCCTTGCTGTCGAAATAGGCGCGCACGACCCAAGGCCCGGTGTCGGCGGGCAATCGCGTCGACGGCTCCACGGCGGCGGCGTGCGCCAGACGGCTGCAAAGAAGCAGGAGCATCAAACAGGCGAAGCGACGCATGCCCATACCGACAGCCAGGATGCGGGCAGCCTAAGGTGCACGTCACCGAGGCGGCAAGGTGCGGGCGACCAGGCGTTCACCTTTCGCCGATAGAATCGACGGATGACCCTGTCCGATGCCTACCGTACGGTCGTGCTCGACCACAACCGCGCGCCGCGCCGGCGCGGGCGCCTGGTCGCGCCCAGCTTGAGCGCGCACGGGGTCAATGCGCTGTGCGGCGACTCCCTGACGCTGGACCTTGCGCTCGCCGACGGTCGCATCGCCGACTTTGCCTTCGAGGCCGAGGCCAGCGCGATGACCCTGGCGGCCTGCTCGATCATGGGCGACCTGATCGCCGGGCAGTCGGTCCACGAAGCCGCGGCGCTGTGCGAGGCTGCCATCGACCTGGTCACGCGAAACCCCGCGCGGGCGGAGGATCCTCGCTTGGGCGAGTACAACGCGCTGATCGGCGTGATGGGTCATCCCAACCGGATCAAGACCGTGACCCTGCCGTGGGCGACGCTCGCTGGCGCGCTTGCCGGGCGCCTCGCCACCTCCACCGACATCGACATCCGCGGTGCGCTGCCGCCGGCGCGCGCCGCCAACCAACGGAGCCAGATATGAGCGATTGGGTGCGCGTGTGCGCCATCAACGAGATCCAGCCCGGCCAGTGCCGCGTGCTCGACGTCGACGGCGCGCAGGTCGCGGTGGTCAACGTCGAGGGCGCGTTCCACGCGATCGAGGACGTGTGCACCCACGATGGCGGCCAGCTCACTGGCGGCGCCATCTGCGGCCACGAAATCGAATGCCCCCGCCACGGCGCGCGCTTCGACTTGCGCACCGGCGCCGCCCTGTGCGCGCCCGCCTACGAAGCCACCGCGGTGTTCCCGATCCGCATCGAGGACGGGGTGGTGTGGGTGCGGGATGATCGATGGGATTGATCAGCGGGATGTGAGTTGTGGGTTCTGGGTTGTGGGCAGCAGTCGGTTGTCGCGACAGTGCTGCGGACTCGCAGCTTCCGCCGCCCACAACCCACAACTCACAACCCACAACCTAGAATCGAAAGCCCTCAGACCAGACGGAACCATGTCATGACGATCCAAACAGGCGACCGCATCCCGAGCGCCACCCTGAGTTACCTGAAGGACGGTGTGCAGCAGATCGCCACCGATGAGCTGTTCGCCGGCAAGACCGTGGTGCTGTTCTCGGTGCCGGGTGCGTTCACGCCGACCTGCTCGGCGCGCCACTTGCCGGGCTATGTCGACCAGTTGGATGCGCTGAAGGCCAAGGGTGTCGATGCCGTGGTGTGCATGGCGGTCAACGATGCTTTCGTGATGGACGCCTGGCGCAAGAGCCAGAGCGTGCCGGACGAGATCTACCTGCTGGCCGACGGCAATGCCGCCTTCGTCAAGGCGCTCGGCCTGGAACTGGATGCGACCAAGTTCGGCATGGGCGTACGCGGCCAGCGCTTCGCGCTGGTGGCGAAGGACGGCGTGGTGACGCATTTGTTCGTCGAGGCGCCGGGCGAGTTCAAGGTGTCGAGCGCAGAAGCGGTGCTGGAGAAACTAGGGCCGTTGCCGGGCCGGGGGGGGGCCGTGCAGGGACGCGGGGGGGGGGGGGGGGGGGGGGGGGGGGGTCGCGGCGAGGCGGGGCTCGGGCGCGGCGCGCCTGTGCGGCGCTATCGAGTCGTCAGCAGCGCCTGGAGCGCGACGGCATCCGGGTGCCAGGGGCGCTGTCGCTGGTATTCCTCGAGCGCCTCGCTGACCGCCGCGCGGGCGCTGCGGTCGGCATGTGAGTGCCAACGCGCCTGGGCCAGCACGCCGCGCGCCTCGGTGACCTCGAAGTGCTCCGGGCCGTAGATCCGACCCAGGGCGTCGTACGCGGATTGCGCCTGGTCGAGTGCGTCGCCCGGCTTGCCGTCCGCCAGCGCCAGCCGCGCACGGGCGATCTGCAATTGCGCTGCGTCCTCGGCACCGATGGCGCCGCTTTCCGCGAAGGCCTGTCCGGCGGAATCGATCGCGCGTCCGGCGGCGGGGCGGTCGCCGATATCGATCAGCGCCAGGGTGTACTCGATCCAGGCCCGGCCGCGCGCCGTGCCGCTCTGGCGCGGGAACTCGCCGGCCGGCCATGCCAGCGCAGGCGCCAGCGCATCCAGTGCCTCGCTCGGTTTGCCTTGCCAGCGCAGCGCGCGTGCGAGGTAGCGTCGCGTCGCCAGCCGCTGGCGCAGCGCGGTCGTGTCCGATTCGCCTTGGCTGATCGCGCGCAGGCGGTCGATCGCGGGCTGCAATTCGCCCAGCTGCAATTCGACCAGGCCAAGGTAGGAACTGGCCGCGAGCACGCGCGGATCCTCCGCTCCGAGCTGTGGCTGCAGGCGCTCGATGGCCTCGACCAGGTCGACGCGGGCGCTCGCCAGGTCGCCCAGGCGCAACACGTCGGTGGCCTGGTTGGTCAGCTCCTGGCCGAGCAACAACTGGTCCGTTCGCCGCTGTGCACGCAGCATGGTCAGCGCCTCGCGCCGGAGTTCGCGAGCGCGCCGATAATTGCCCTGGCGGGATTCCAGGTTGGCCTGCGCACCCAGGCTGCGCGCCAGGTCGCGGTGCAGCGGAGGCAGGATCTGGCGGCGTAGCGCGACCACTTCGCCGACGGCGATCAGCGCGTCGGCGACTTGGCCCAGGGCGGACAGTGCCAGGACGCGGTTGTGCATGGCGGTGGCGAGTTCCGGGTGGTCGCCGCCCGACACTTGCCGGCGTTCCGCGATCACCTGCTCGAAGATCGGGAGGGCGCCGGCGGCATCGCCGCTCTCCAGGGTCCAGGCGCCCAGGTCATTGAGCGCCAGCAGGGTTTCCTCGTCGCTGGCGCCGAGTCGCTGCGCCAGGGTGGCATGCACCTCGCCGGCCAGCGTTCGCGCGCGCACCGGGTCGCCCTCCGCGCCAGTGATGCTCTTGGCCACCGCCAAGGTGCGCGCGTGTTCCAGGGCATCGTCCGCCGCCGCGGTGGCCAGCCGCTGCAGGGCAAGGTCGGCATGCGTGCGCGCCAGCTTGATCTGGCCCATCGCCAGTTCGGCCTGCGCCAGCCCGCGCAGCAGGGTCACCTCGGTGAGCCAGTTGTCCGCATCGACCAGCCCACGGCCGGATTCGTACATCTCCGCGGCACGCGCGTAGTCCCCGATGTAGAACCAGGCGCGCGCCAGCGAGGCGTACAGCCGTGCGCGCACCGCCGGCTCGGCGGCCAGTTCGCGTTCGATCCGCTGGCTGCCGCGCTCCAGCAGCGAGCGCGCGGTGATGTCGCCGCTGGCGGCGCCCTCGGGTGTGGCGCTCTCGAAGACCTCGGACAGGAAGCTGCTGACCGCTTCAGCGTGCAGGGCCTCGCGGCGCGCGATGTTGGCCTGCCACAGGGCAAGCGCCGCGCCGGCGATGACTGCAAGCACAACCGCGGCGCTTGCCCCCACCACCACCCAATGACGTCGGATGAAGCGCTGTGCGCGGTAGCTGAAGGTGTCCGGCCGCGCGCGCACGGGGCGGCCGTCGAGGCAGGCGCGCAGATCGTCGGCAAAGGCCTCGGTGCTGGCATAGCGCCGCTGCGGTTCGGCGCGCACGGCCATGGCCACCACCAGCGCCAGGTCGCCGCCGAGCGCCGTCGGCCTGACCGCTGCCGGGCCCTCGTCGCCGGCACGCCGACGCGCCAGCGAAAGCAGGTCGCGGGTGTCGGTGCCGGCCATCCGCGCGCGGTGCAGCGCTGTTCCGGTCAACAGTTCGAATAGCACCGCGCCGAGCGCGTAGATGTCGGTTGCGGTGCTGACCGGTTCGCCACGGACTTGCTCCGGCGCGGCGTAGGCGCGGGTGAAGAAGCGCGGTCCGGTGGCCGAGGTGTCGTCCTCGCGATCGGACTCGAGCACCTTGGCGATGCCGAAATCGAGCAGTCGCGGCTCGCCACGCGTATCGACCAGGATGTTGCCGGGCTTGAGGTCGCGGTGGACCACCAGTTGTCGATGTGCGTGCGCGACCGCATCGCAGAGCTTGAGGAACAGCTTCAGGCGCGCCGGCACATCCAGGTTGTGGCTGTCCGCGTACTCGATCAGCGGCAGGCCATCCACCCATTCCATGACGAAGTAGGGGCGCCCCGACTGGTCGACGCCGCCATCGATCAGGCGCGCGATGTTCGGGTGTTCCAGCCGCGCCAGGATGCGCCGCTCGGCGAGGAAGCGCTGCTGGATCTCGCCCGAGTCCATGCCCAGCTTGATCAGCTTGAGCGCCGCGCGCTGCTGGAAGTCCTGGCGCGTGCGCTCGGCCAGGTAGACCGCACCCATGCCGCCGTGGCCGAGCAGCCGGCGCAGCTGCCACGGGCCGACCATCGCGCCGATCGACGGTTCGCCGGCCGCTGCGGTGGTGGCCTCGCCAGGGCCCGGCGCATCCGCCGGGCCGTCGTGCTGCGGGACCGGAATGGTCGGATGCTCGCCCACCATGGAGGTCTTCGCGGGTTCCTGCGCCATCCGGGGCCGTGATCGATCCGAGGCCGCCAGTGTAGGGGCAAGCGCCACCGCTTGCTCGGTGGCAGCCGGCGGCTGCAGGCTTCGGTCACAGCACCCGGATCGCTGTCCAGGTTCCGAAGGCTCGCGTTGCGCAGCCCGGAGTACGCGCAGCGCGCGTGCTCCGGGTACTTGCGGCAAGCACCCGAAGCACCGCTGCGCGGTACTTCGGGCTACCCAGGATCAGGCCCCCGAGGCCACCAGCAACGCCAGACGCCGCACGGCCACCGAGATGGTCGGGTAATCGAGCGACTTCTGCGTGCGGATCTCGTTGAACATGCCGAGGGTGAAGGTCAGCGTGCTGTCGGCCGACTCGACCCAGGCCTGCACCCGACCCTGGCCCGCGGGCGCCGGCCGCTTGAGCAGTTGCGCCGCCAGCGCACGGCGCTGGCTGAACAACTCGTCGCGCAGCACGCCGCGGGCATTCGCATGCCAGCGGCCGGACACCGGCAGGGTCTCGATCGCGTCCGAGAACCACTTCAGGTGCAGCGCCTCGCCGATGTCGAAGTAGACCCGTGCGGCTTCGACCACCGGCACCTTCTGCTCCTGCGCCAGGTCGATCACGTCGAAGGCCGAATTCAGCGCGCCGAGCGCGCTGATACGGCGGGCCATCGCCTGCGGGTAGCCTGCGGCGGTCAGTTCCCGCTCCTTCTCCGCATAGCGCAGGCGATAGCTCTCCGGCAGCACCTGGTCCAGCGCCGTGACCAACTGCTCGAAGCCCGCCGAGAAGCGATCGACGATCGCGGCGATTTCCAGCTTCTGGGTGGGTAGCTGCAGCAGCCAGCGGGTCAGGTTGCGCAGCAGATTCCAGATGCTCAGGGTCACGTCGATGTAGACGCGCTCGGGCACGCCGCCACAGCTGTCCATCTCCGCCCACCACTCGCGCGCATGCACCACTTCGCGCGCGATGGTGAACGCCTTGGCGATCTCGGCGGCGCTCTTGCCGGTGTCCTCCGCCATGCGCATGATGAAGGTGGCGCCCATGCGGTTGACGATGGAATTGGTCACCTGGGTGGCGATGATCTCGCGGCGCAGGCGGTGCTTCTCCATGGTCTGCGCGAAGCGCTCGCGCAGCGGCGTCGGGAAGTACATCTGCAGTTCCTTCGACAGGTAGGCGTCCTCGGGGACGTCCGAATCGAGCAACTGCTTGTACAGCACGATCTTCGAATACGAGAGCAGGATCGACAGCTCCGGCCGGCTGAGGCCCTGGCCCTTGGCCTTGCGCTCCTCGAACTCGGCGTCGGTTGGCAGGTATTCCAGCCCACGGTCCAGCAGTCCCTGCTGCTCCAGGGTGCGCACGAAATGCTGCTTGGAGCCCAGGCGCGGCACCGACAGCGCCTGCATCAGGCTGATCGCCAGGTTCTGGCGGAAGTTGTCGAACAGCACCAGGCGTTCGACTTCGTCGGTCATCGCCACCAGCAGTTCGTCGCGCTGCTCCAGCGTGAGCTGGCCGAGTTCGATCGCGGTGTTCAGCAGGATCTTGATGTTGACCTCGTGGTCCGAGGTGTCCACGCCGGCCGAATTGTCGATGAAGTCGGTGTTCAGCAGACCGCCGGCCTGGGCGAACTCGATGCGCCCGCGCTGGGTCAGGCCGAGGTTGCCGCCCTCGCCGACGATGCGGCAGCGCAGCTCGCGGCCATTGACGCGCACCGCGTTGTTGCCGCGGTCGCCGCACTCGTCGTTGGACTCGCTGGTCGCCTTGACGTAGACGCCGATGCCGCCGTTCCAGAGCAGCTCCACCGGCGCCTTGAGGATCGCGCGCATCAGTTCGGCCGGGGTCAGCTGGGTGACCTCGTCGTCGATGCCCAGCACCTCGCGCACCTGCGGCGTGATCGGGATGAACTTGGCGCTGCGCGGATGCACCCCGCCGCCTTCGCTGATCAGGCTGGCGTCGTAATCCGCCCACGAGGAGCGCGGCAGGGCGAACATGCGCTCGCGCTCGACGAAACTGCGCGCCGAATCCGGGTTCGGGTCGAGGAAGATGTGGCGGTGGTCGAAGGCCGCGACCAGGCGGATATGGCGGCTCAGCAGCATGCCGTTGCCGAAAACGTCGCCCGACATGTCGCCGATGCCGGCGCAGGTGAAGTCCTCGGCCTGGCTGTCCTTGCCGATCGCACGGAAATGGCGCTTGACGCTCTCCCAGCCGCCCTTTGCCGTGATCCCCATCTTCTTGTGGTCGTAGCCCTTCGATCCGCCCGAGGCGAAGGCGTCGTCGAGCCAGAAGCCGTATTCCTGGCTGAGCGCGTTGGCGATGTCGGAGAAGGTCGCGGTGCCCTTGTCGGCGGCGACCACCAGGTAGGGATCGTCCGGGTCGTGACGCACCACATCCACCGGCGGCGCCACCGCGCCGTCGACGATGTTGTCGGTGATGTCGAGCAGGCCGCGGATGAAGGTGCGGTAGCAGGCCACGCCCTCGGCCAGCACTGCGTCGCGGTCGCCGCCGACCGGCGGCTGCTTGACGACGAAGCCGCCCTTGGCGCCGACCGGCACGATCACCGCGTTCTTCACCGTCTGCGCCTTCATCAGTCCCAGCACCTCGGTGCGGAAATCCTCGCGCCGGTCCGACCAGCGCAGGCCGCCGCGCGCCACCGTGCCCATGCGCAGGTGCACGCCTTCCACCCGCGGCGAGTAGACGAAGATCTCGCGATAGGGCACCGGCTTGGGCAGTCCTGGCACCCGGCTGGAGTCGAACTTGAACGACACATAGTCCTTCGGCTTGCCGTCCAGGCGCTGGTAATGGTTGGTGCGCAACGTCGCGCGCATGGTGTCCTTGAACGCGCGCAGGATGCGGTCTTCGTCCAGGCTCGACACCACCTCCAGCAGGTCGCCCAGCACCTGTTCCAGCAGCGCGATCTGTTCCTCGCGCGGCTTGATGTACATGTCGAGCACGGTGGCGATCAGGTTGGGCAGGCGGGTGCGCAGTTCCTCGTTGGCGAGCGAGGTGAAATCCCGCTCCATGCGCCGGCGCGAGGCATCCGCATGTGCCTTCTGCTCGCGCGCTGGATCGAAGCGAGCGTGGAACAGCTCCACCAGCATGCGCGTGGTGATCGGGTGCAGCGCGAGCACGCGCTCCATGTAGGCCTGCGAGTAGGTGACGCCGGTCTGCAGCAGGTACTTGCAGTAGCCGCGCAGGATCACCACGTCGCGGATGTCGAGCTCGGCACCCAGCACCAGGCGGTTGAAGCCGTCGTTCTCCACCCGGCCGCGCCAGATCTGCTCGAAGCCCGCCTGGAAGCGCTCGCGCGCCTGGTCCAGGTTCTCGCCGAGGTGCACCAGCGGCTCCACCTCGAAATCCTGGATGTGGATGTTGATGCCCGGCACCTGCATCTCGTAGGGATGCTCCGAATGCACCCTCAGGCCCATGTTCTCCAGCATCGGCAGGGCGTCCGACAGGCCGATCGGTGCCCCCATGCGGAACGATTTGAAGCGCAGCGCGCCGTCGCTCTTCTTGCGCGGGCGGTACAACTGCAGGCGCACATCCTGACTGTCCCTGAGTTGCGCCGCGGCCTCGACATCGGCGGCAGCCACCCAGGGCGTGACCGCCTCGATGTAACCGGCAGGCAATGCCTTGCCGAAGCGGTTGCTCAGCTTGGTGCCGCGTTCCTCGCCGTGCTTCTGGATCAGGATGTCGCGCAGCTCGTCCTGCCAGTTGCGCACGATCTGCGCCAGCCGCTGCTCGATCTCGCGCACCTCGTAGACCGGCTTCTCGCCGGCCTTCGGGCGCACCACCACATGCAGGCGCGCCAGCATCGACTCGGAGACGTGCACCGAGGAGTCGAAGCGCTCGCCGGCGAAGGCGCGCTTCAGGGTCTGCTCGATGCGCTCGCGGATCTCACTGGTGAAGCGGTCACGCGGGATGTAGACCAGGCAGGAGAAATAGCGGCCGTAGCGGTCGCGGCGCACGAACAAACGGGTGCGCTGGCGTTCCTGCAGGTTGAGGATGCCGACGGCGGTATCGAACAATTCGTTGGCGGTTGCCTGGAACAGCTCGTCGCGCGGCAGCGTCTCCAGGATGTGCTGCAGCCGCTTGGCGCCGTGGCCGCTGCGGTGGAGGTTGCTGCGCGCGAACACAACGTCCACCTTGGTGCGGATCAGCGGGATGTCCTTCGGCCGCGTGGTGTAGGCGGTTGAGGTGTAAAGGCCGAGGAAGCGATCCTCGCCAACCGGGCGGCCTTCGCTGTCGAAGCGCAGCACGCCGACATAGTCCATGTAGCCCGGGTGATGCACGGTCGAGCGCGCATTGGTCTTCGACAGGATCAGGAGGTCAGGCAGGGTGCCCTGCGGCAAGTCGCGTGCCGCCAGCGAGGACAGCGGGCGCGCCGGGAGTTGCGATTCGTCGCCGCGCAGCAGCCCGAGGCCACTGCCGGGAACAGCGCGCAGCACTTCATTGCCCTCAGGCCCGCTGGTCTCGTAGGCGCGGTAGCCGAGCAGCGTGAAGTGATTGTCCGCCATCCAGCGCAGGTAATCGCCGCACTCGATGACATGCTCGGAATCGTGCTGGAGTTCACGCGCCGACAAGCCTTCGGCCAGTCCCAGCAGACGCTCGCGCATAGCGTCGAAATCGCGCACGCAAGCGCGCACGTCGGCGAGCACGCGCTCGATACGCTCGCACAGCGTCTCCAGGCGTCCGGGCTCGGTCTGGCGGTCCACCTCAATATGCATGATTGACTCGGACTTGAGCCCGTCGTCCTGACCGAAACCGAGAATGTGGCCGCCCGGATCGCGCTGCACCTTGATCACCGGATGCAGGATCAGGTGCGTCAGGGTGTGGTCCTGGGCGATCGCCATGCTGACCGTGTCGACCAGGAAGGGCATGTCGTCGTTGACGATCTGGATCACCGTGTGGGTGCTCTCCCAGCCATCGTCTTCGTGGGTCGGATTGCACACCCGCACCTTGGCGGCATGCGCCGGGCGCTCGCGGAAGAAACGCAGCAGGTCCAGCGTCAGCGCCGCCCAGACCGCGGAGGTACGGTCGCCGTACTCGTCCTCCGGCAGGAACTCGAACAGCCGCGCGGCAAAGGCGCTGGCTTCCTTGAGCTTGGGACCGGACACCAGGGATTTCAGGGAATCCTGGACCTGCACCAGCGCGAGGCTGGCGTCGGCGTTATGTGCTGCGCTCATGACGGGCGAAAGTCGCTGATTTGCGAAGGAACCGTAAAGATAGCCCCGTTGGGTTGCAGGCTCTACCCGCGGTGCAGCATCGCGGCCAGCGACGCTTCAGGCAGCGCGTGCGCGCTGCGTGGGTTGTGGGCTGAAAGTTCTGGGTCGTGGGCAGCGAAGCGCGGGTTCGGCCGCAGACAATCTCTGGCGGCCGATGGAGAGATCGCGGACAGAGTTCGCCCTCACAGTGTGCGGCATGCGTGCTTTGCCGCCCACAACCCACAACCCACAACCCACAACCCACAACCCACACCCACAACCCACAACCGGCGCTAGCGCAGTCCCGCGATCACATCCCGTTCAATCCATCCGCAGAGCAGCGCGCGCGCCGGTTCGACCAGCGCCGCCGGGTCCGGGTGGCCGGACTCGCGCGCCAGTTGCTCGACCAGCTCAAGCCCGCTGCGGCCGCTGTCTTCCTGCACCAGCGCCAGCAGGCGCGCGGCGAGTGGTTCCAGCGCCTGGAACTGCACCTTGTCGGCGCGGTTGCGGTAGATCAGCAGCCAGGTCGGCTGCGCCGGCGCTTCCGTGGGCTGGAATTCGCGCCGGATCAGATGCACCGGGTAGCGGTAGCCGAGCAGCCAGGCGCAGGGCGCGGGCACTGGTATTGATTCGATCGGGTCGCCGTCGCGGGTCTCGATGGCCACCGCGTCGATGTCGCTGCCGTCCAGGTCCAGTGCCAGTTCGGCCCACTCGTAGTGCGCCAGTTCGTGCAGGAAAGGCCGCTCGGCTGCCCAATGCCCAGGGTGCTCGCCGAGGAAGCGCACGAACTCGCTGCCGAGTTCGTGGAACAGCGGCGTATGTGCGGCGTGATCGGCGTAGAAGCGGCGAACCAGAGCAGTCCATTGCTCGGTGTCGAGCAGCCTGCGGATCACCGGGAAGTTGCCGGAGAGCAGCCCGGCCACATTGTTGAACAACAGCTCGCGATAGATCCCGACGCGCCGGTCTTCCAGACCTTCCGGCGCCGGCACCGCGGCCGGATCCCGCAAGTGGCGCGCCAGCGCCAGCTGCAGATCTTCAAACGGCGGCATGGCGCCGCAAGTCGTGCAGGGGAGAACCGGCGCCGGCAGCCGCCTGCACCGCGCGCACGCGGCCGAGTTCCGCCAGCAGTTGTGGCAGCGGCGGGATGTTGAAATCGCGCTCCAGCAGCGTCGGCTTCACGCCGACGCGGCCGTAGGTGTACTCGAGCAGTTGCCAGACCGGGTCGACCACATCGGCGCCGTGGGTGTCGACGATCAGATCCGGTGCCTCGTTGTAGTGGCCGGCCACATGCAGGTAGGCCACGCGCTCGGCCGGAATGCGGTCGATGAAGGCGCGCGGGTCGTAGCGGTGGTTGACGCTGTTGACGTAGACGTTGTTGACGTCGAGCAGCAGGTCGCAGCCGGCCTCGGCGAGAATGGCCAGCAGAAACTCCGGTTCCGACAGTTCACTCGCCAGCGGGGTGTAGAACGAGGCGTTCTCGATTGCGATGCGCCGGCCCAGGATGTCCTGGGTGCGGCGGATGCGCGCCGCCACGTGCTTCACCGCGTCGGCAGTGAACGGGATTGGCAGCAGATCGTAAAGGTGGGCGCCATCGCTGCACCAGCTCAAATGCTCGCTGTAGAGCGCGATTCCGTGCTCGTCGAGGAAGCCCTTGAGGCGTTGCAGGAAGATTTCGTCCAGCGGGTCTGGGCCGCCTAGCGACAGCGAGAGTCCGTGACAGATGAACGGGTAACGCTCGGTATAGCGGCGGAAGGCCTTGCCCAGCCTTCCGCCGATACCCAGCCAGTTTTCGGGAGCGACCTCGAAGAAATCGACCTCAGCGCGCAGATCGCCGGCGGCTTCGAGTTCCGGCAGCATGCTGCGGCGTAACCCGAGCCCGGCCCGCAGTGGCGCCAGTCGGTTCATGAGTCGCTCCCGTCAGATCAATCGATCAGGCCGCGCCGCCGCACTTGCCTTCTTCCTTGGCCTTGTCGCCGCCGCACTTGCCTTCGCCGCACTTGCCTTCTTCCTTGGCCTTGTCGCCGCCGCACTTGCCTTCACCGCACTTGCCTTCTTCCTTGGCCTTGTCGCCGCCGCACTTGCCTTCGCCGCACTTGCCTTCTTCCTTGGCCTTGTCGCCGCCGCACTTGCCTTCGCCGCACTTGCCTTCTTCCTTGGCCTTCTCGTCGCCGACCAGCATGTAGCCCTGCGCCAGGTCGGTGGCCTGCATGCCGGTGCTGTCGGCGGCGAACGTGCCGAAGCTCAGGCTGCCCAGGAAGGCTGCGCCCACGGCCAGGGAAACCGGCTTGATCATCTTGCTGCTCATGTGTGTGCTCTCCGAATCACAATGGGGCCCCGGCTGGGGCAAGTTTGGGCTGCCTGCGCAGCCACGGTGCAGCCGACCGTCATCGGCCGCATTACGTTATGCCGGCCGCGTGACAAACACAATCATTCGCAACCGGCACGGCGCAACAGACCGGGGTACGCGCGAATCGCTTTCAACGGATGCGCGACGGGCGCGATTTAGATCCGACAGGCCGACGAGCGGCCTTTCCGCCGGCAGGCTTGCCAGGGCGTGCGGGCTTGCCGGTGTTCGTGGGCTTGCGCGTTTGCGTGGCCTTGCCTGGACGCGCGGGCTTGCTGTCGCGGGCAGGCTTCCCACGCGGGCTTGCGCTGGCCGGCCCTGGCTTGCCCCGCTTGCCCGGATGTCGCGTCGGTCCTGTGGGCGCGGGCTCCGCCCGCGTGCCTTCGCCACGCCCCTTGCCGGAAGGCGCGGCGGCATCCCGTCGGTGCAACGGGTGTGGAGACTTGGCGAAGGGCGCTGGCTCCGGCCGCGCATGCCTGGCCGTTGCGATGGCTGCTACCGCAGCGGTCGGCACCACCGCGACCGTGATCTCTTCGCGATCATGGTAGAGCTGGCGTGCCCGCAGCGCGTAGCCCTGTCGCACCAGCGGCGCCAGCAGCCCGCGCGCGCGCTGCCAGGCTTCGAAGCGGCGTTTCATCGGCAGCTTGAGGTTGAAGATCGCCGCGCGACAGAGACCCTCGCGGAACCAGCGGGCAACCAGTTCCGCCACCCGGTCCGGCTGCTCGACCATGTCGCAGACCAGCCAGTCTACGGTTTTCGGCGGACGGTAGCGGAAGCCGTCCTCGCGCAAGTGCTGCACCCGCCCGCTGTCCATCAGCCGCTGGTCGATGCGGCCATTGTCGATCGCCCAGACCTTGATGCCGCGCTGCACCAACTGGAAGGTCCAGCCGCCGGGTGCCGCCCCCAGGTCGACCGCTGTCCCGCCGCTGCGCAGCAGACGCTCGCGCTCGGCAGGCGTCAGCAGTACGTGGAAGGCTTCTTCCAGCTTGAGCGTGGAACGCGACGGTGCCTCGCGCGGAAACCTGAGGCGCGGGATGCCGCCGGGAAACGGCGCGCCGCCGCCAGTTGGCGGACGGCCGACCAGCGCGTGAGTGCCGGACAGCATCCAGACTGCCGCCGGAGTGCCATCGGCACTGACCTGCGCCTGCAGACGCGCGTCCAGCGCCCCCAGCAGCGGGGCCAGCGGACGCGTGTCATCGCTGTCGGGCGCCAGCAGCGCCAGCGCGGAAATCGGGCGCAGCGGCTGCAACGCGTCGGCCAACGGCGTCACCCGGTCCTTCACGCCCAGTGCCGGCAGTTCCGCGTGCGCGATGAGCAGATCGCGGGCGTAGACCAGGTCATGCAGGGGCGGCACGCACGCTGCGCCGAGCACGCGCACCACCGCCGGTTGCGATGAACCGACCTCAGCCGCACCGCCGTTCGCCGCGAACCAAGCCGAGAGTTCGTCGCACAAATCGCGTTCGAAGCCGGCGCGGCAGAGGAAGGCGAGGTTGCAGGGGGTCACACGGCAGGCCCGTAGGTCAGGGTTCGGCGATCATGCCGGTTTTGCCGGCCCGCGGCTCCTGCCGGGGGCGCTCCGCCTCCGCGTGGACGCATAGCCGGGGTACGCGCACAGCGCGTTCCCCGGGTGCTTGCTGCCAGTCGCCGGCGGTGAATCGCTGCGCGATACACCGCCCTACGCGAAATCAATGCCTGAAGCGGCTCCCACCCTGGGTGAGGCTAGACCCTCAGGCCAGCGCCGCTTCTACCTTGGTCGTCACCGAGGCCGCGCCCGCGCGCACGCCGGCGGCGTGCACCAGGGTGCGCGGCAGCAGGCGGTCGAAGTAGAAGCCAACCGTGGCGAGCTTGGCCTCGCGGAACTCCGGGGTGCCGGCGTAGTTGGCGCGGGTGACGGCCTCGGCCTCGCGGGCCATGAAGTAGGCGAAGGTCACGTAGCCGGAGTAGAACAGGTAGTCGACCGCCGCGGCGCCGATTTCCTCGGCGTTCTGCGCCGACTTCATGCCGATCTCGCGGGTCAGCGCTTCCCACTCCTTCGCGTACTGCGCGACGCTGGCCACCCACGGGGCGATCGCCGCGTTGCCGGCCTGCGCGTGGCAGAAGGCGCCGATCTCGCCGAGGAAGTGGCGCAGGCCCACGGCCTGCTGGCCCATGATCTTGCGCCCCAGCAAATCCAGCGCCTGGATCTGGGTGGTACCTTCGTAGATGGTGGTGATGCGCGCATCGCGCAGGAACTGCTCCAGGCCCCACTCATGGATGTAGCCATGGCCGCCGAACACCTGCATGCCGTGGCTGGTGCACTCGATGGCCAACTCGGTCAGCATCGCCTTGCTGATTGGCGTCAGGAAGCTCAGCAGTTCATCGGCACGCTGGCGCACCGCGGCGTCAGTGTGGTGCGAGACCAGGTCACGAATAGGAGCACAGCGCGCGGCCGGCTTCGGCGCAGGCCTTCTGGGTCATCAGCATGCGGCGCACGTCCGGGTGCACGATGATCGGGTCGGCCGGCTTGTCCGGGCGGCGGGCGCCGGAGAGCGCGCGCATCTGCAGGCGGTCCTTTGCATAGGCCAGCGCGTTCTGGTGCGAGACCTCGATCAGCCCGAGGCCCTGCACGCCCACGCCCAAGCGCGCGGTATTCATCATGGTGAACATCGCGGCCAGGCCGCGGTTCGGCTGGCCGATCATGTAACCCTCGGCCTCGTCGAAGTTCATCACGCAGGTGGCCGAGCCCTTCAGGCCCATCTTGTGCTCGATGCTGCCCGGCGCCACCGGATTGCGCTCGCCCACCGTGCCATCGCGCGCAACCTTGAACTTGGGCACGATGAACAGGCTGATGCCCTTGGTCCCGGCCGGAGCGTCCGGCAGGCGCGCCAGCACCAGGTGCACGATGTTCTTGGACAGGTCGTGGTCGCCGGCGGTGATGAAGATCTTGGTGCCGGAGATGCGGTAGCTGCCGTCCGCATTCGGCTCGGCGCGGGTGCGCAGCAGGCCGAGGTCCGATCCGCAGTGCGGCTCGGTCAGGCACATCGTGCCGGTCCACTCGCCGGACAGGATGCGCGGGATGAACACCTCGCGCTGCCACTCTTCGCCGTGGTTGGTCATCGCATCCACCGCACCGGCCGACAGCAGCGGGTAGGTGCCCCAGGCCACGTTGGCGGACTCGATCATTTCCTTGAAGACGTAGCCGACGCTCTCCGGCATGCCCTGGCCGCCGTAAGTCGGCGAGCCGCACAGGCCGGTCCAGCCGCCTTCGACGAAGCGATCGTAGGCATCCTTGAAGGCCGCCGGTGTGGTCACCGACTTGCTGTCCTTGTCGAAATGGCAGCCTTCCGAATCGCCGATCGCGTTGGTCGGCGCAAGTACCTGTTCGCAGAACTTGCCCCCTCCTCCAGCACCGCCTCGATCAATTCACGGGTGAACTGGTCGCCGTTGGGGAGCTGCGCATAGATGCTGGGCGCGTCGAGCACGTCGAACAGCACGAAGCGCATGTCGGTCTGGGGAGCGGTGTACTTCATGGGTGCATCCTCATCGGCAATTCAAGGTGGACGTTTCGAGCGATCAACGGAAGGAGCCCGGTTTCCCCGGCGTCGGCCGCAGCCGGCCCTCGTAGCGCAGCTGGAACCGCACATTAGGCTCGGAGCACTTGAGTTCTCCCTCCAACACATAGGTCAGGCTGGCGTCGCCCGTGAGCGCGCCGAGCGAGGGCAGGGCGGACGCCGGCCCCAGGTCGATACGCACGATGTCGCCGGCCACCGGCGGCAAGGTCTGCGCCAGCGCCTGGCTGCCCTTGCCGGCGGCCAGACCGCCGAGCGCGAGCTTCCAGTCGAAGCGTTCCAGCGTGATGGGCATGCTCGACGGGCTGTCCAGCCGCACCCGGGCGATGTAATGCCCGTCGACGGTTTCGATCTCCTGCACGCTCAAGGTCGGCGGCCCGAGCACCCGGCGCACGCCGCCGCAGCCGGCCAGCATCAGCAGCGCCAGCGCTACCAGCCACCAGGCGGCCTTGGAATGGAAACGGTGTGCGGGCGCCAGCTTGGATGGGTACATCGCGACTTCTCCGTTCAATCGAGCAGGGGGCGCAGCAACAGGCTCAAGGCCAGACTCAATATCACCAGCCAGGTCAGCAGGACGCCAAAGAAGCGGCCATGGCTGTGCCCGGGGCTCTGGGTCAGGCCCACCGCATGCAGCACGCGGGCAAGGATCAGGGTGGCGCCGGCCGCGTGCATTCCCCAGGCCGGGGTCCCGCCGGCCTCGGCCAGCGCCAGCAGGATCAGCGCGATCGGCACGTATTCGACCGCATTGGCGTGAATGCGGACGCGCCGCTCGAGGTCGCGGTTCTGGCCATCGCCGATGCCGATGCGCTCACGCCGGCGGACCTTCACCACGCGCCAGGCGAGCACCAGCAGCAACAGGCCGGCGAGCGCGGCGTAGATCGAGGTGATCGGGAACAGGTTCATGGGAATCCTTCAGGCTTGGAGCCACTCTTCCCAGGGCCCGGTGATCGCCACCGAAAACCCTGGCCGGTAGACATTGGCGAACAGCCAGCGTCCGTCCGGGGATACGCAGCAGCCGGCCCATTCGGACGCGCCGTAGTCGATGCCATCGATGCGCGTGTCGTTCTCGGCCACGGTCAGCAGCCGGCCATCGCGCCCCAGCCACTTGAGGCCTTGCCGCCGGCGGAGCTTGCTGTCCTCGCAGATCACCATGCCCGCGCCGGGTCCCTCGGTGATGTTGTCGGGGTAGTCCATCTGGTCGCGGTCGGAGACCTCATGCATCAATTGCAGCAGCGACTCGCGCGGGTCATAGCGCCACACCTGGCCGCCGTCGGCATCGCCGCCGGAGGTTGAGGTGAACCAGATGCCGTCGCTGCGCTCCAGACAGCCTTCCAGCCGGATGAAGCGCGACGCACCGCCGGCCAGGCCCTGCATCACCACGCCGCCCTGGTCGTGGGTGCCCGGCGAATGACCCTGCATCGGGTTGGCGATCGGCGCCCAGCGCACGCGCCAGGTCTGGCCCACCCGGTGGCCGCGGCGCAGGTCCGGCGCGCCCTCGGCGATCAGCATCTCCAGTGTGCCGCCGCCCGGCAGGTCGCCGCGCACCCGCGGGGTGTAGCGATAGAAGCCGGCGATCTCGTCGCGATCCTCAGTCACAAAGACTTGGCCCGTGGTGCGGTCGACCGCCGCCGCCTCCTTGCGGAACAATCCCAGGTCCCAGATGGGGCGCGCTGTCGCGGGGCCGTCCGCAGCCACTTCGAACGCCAGTCCATGCGGCTGCCGGAGGCCCAGGTCCTGCTTCCCGTCCGCCGGGCGCACCTGGTCGCGGTCGATGACGATTTCCTCGCAACTGATCCAGCTGCCCCATGGTGTGACGCCACCGGCGCAGTTGACCAGGGTGCCGGTCAGCGCCGCCTCGGCGTGCACCAGTTTCTCGGCGGCGGTGTCCAGGCGCAAGCGCACGCAGCCGCCGCCGCAGCGGGGGTCGAAGGCGCCGTCGCCTGGCGCGAACGCCCCGCGGGCGTCGACAATCTCATGGTTGCGCACCAGCGTGAGCACGCTGCCTTCGGTACGCACGATGCCCATGCCATCGGCATTCGCCGGCATCCGTCCGCCACCGGCCAGCGCCTCGCCGGCCCAGCCGAAAGTGAAATAGCGGAAGCCGGGTGGCAGGCGCAGCAACGGCAGCCCGGTCGTGGCGTCACGCACCGGCCGCAAGCCGGTCGCGGTCCGTTGGCGCTGCGGCGACGGGCTGCAGGCGCTGATTCCGCCCAGCCCGCCAACGAGCGCCGAGGTCAACCCGAGCCGGACGGCATGGCGCAGGAACTGGCGGCGTGGATGCGGCATGGCACCTCGGCGGATACGCGGGGGTATGGAGGATACGTCGCGACGGGGGCGCGTGTGGGCGCAGGGCGTCGCGATCGCCCTGCTTTCAGCTAAAAGAGCCGGTGAGCCTGGAATCTGTGGGTTCCGGTCGCCGCTGCGGTTCGCTTGTTCGCGCATCGAACTGGAGGGCACGTAGGAGCCGGTTCGGTGCGAAGGAGCGCCTTTGCGTGCCCTCGTGCCCTCGTGCCCCCCGAATTAACACTGCACAATCAATTTCTTGCGAAACGTCCGGTGGGAGCGGCTTGAGCCGCGATCTCTCGCGCTGAGCCGATCAAAGTTCGCCCATAGACTCGCGGCGATCGAGTGTCGCTGGCGACAAACGACATTCCCCCAGGCCGTTCCGCCGCTTGCTCGACCGTTGTTGCAAAAAAACGACACGTCGAAGGCACTTTTGCAACCGTTAGCTTTTTGTTAGCCTCGCCGACGCTCAGGGATGGGGCTAGGACAAGCGTCCGGTCAGGATGGCAAAAAATCCCGAGATTCATCTGTGAAGTCCTTTGGAGAGTGCAAAATGAACTTGAAGCTTCGAGAGTTGAACCGTGCGATGGCACGCGCGCTCGCGATCGGATCGGTCGCCGCGGTGGCGATGCCGGTGCTCGCGCAGGATGCCGAAGAAGAGACCCGCATCGACACCGTGACGGTCACTGGCTCGCGCGTGAAGCGCGTGGACGCAGAGACTTCGCAGCCTGTCTTCACCATGAGCCGCGAAGACATCAAGGCCCAGGGCCTGACGTCGATCGGCGACGTGATCCAGAACATCACCGCCAACGGCTCCACGCTGAACAGCACGTACAACAACGGCGGCAACGGCGAAACCCGCGTCAGCCTGCGTAACCTCGGCTCGAATCGCACCCTGGTGCTGGTCAACGGCCGACGCTGGGTGGGCGGCACCGGCCTCGGTGGCGCGGTCGACCTGAACACCATCCCGACCGCAGCCGTCGAACGCATCGAAGTGTTGAAGGACGGCGCCTCCGCGATCTACGGTTCCGACGCGATCGCCGGCGTGGTCAACGTTATTCTCCGCTCCGATTTCGTCGGCGCGGAATTCAACACCTACCAGGGTGAGTTCGATGAGGGCGACGGTCAGCGCGAATCGTACGACATGACGATCGGTGCGAGCGGCGATCGCTTCACCGCGTTGATGGGCGCTTCGTACGTCAAGGAACAGCCGGTTGGCGCGGGTGATCGCGAAATCTCCGCCGAGCCGACCATCGGCACGGGCACCACCTTTGGTTCCAGCACCACCCCGTTTGGCCGCTTCCAGATCTGCAACACCGCCACCCCGGTGACCGCACCGCTGTCCTGCCCGGGCGCCAATCGCGTGCTGCCGAACGGCTCGGCTGGCACGTTCACCTACAATCCGGGCGCCTCCGGCACCAACTGGCGCCCGTTCATCGTTCCCGACGACATCTACAACTTCGCCCCGGACAACTACCTGCTGACCCCGCAGGAGCGCACCTCCATCTTCGGCCAGGCCAGCGTCGAGCTGACTGACGACATCAGCTTCAAGATGATGGCCACCTACAACGAGCGCAAGTCCGAGCAGCTGCTCGCGGCGATGCCGGTCGTGCTGGGTACCGGCCCGGGCGCTGGTTTGCAGGCCCGCACGGTGCAGATCCACCAGAACAACCTCTACAACCCGTTTGGCGCGCCGGTCGTGCGCATCCAGCGCCGTGTTGTGGAAACTGGTGGCCGCAGCTTCAAGCAGGACGTCGACACCTTTGCTTTCAACGGTACCCTCGAAGGTTCGTTCTCGCTGGGTGATCGCTACTTCAGCTGGGACGCCGGCTATACGTATGGCAAGAACGACCAAAACGACGTGACCAAGGGGCTTTTCAATTTGCTGGCCCTCCGCCAGTCTCTTGGCCCGTCGATGCTGGTGAATGGTGTGCCGACCTGCGTCTCGACTCCGGGCAATGCCTCGACGGCGATCGCGGGCTGCGTTCCTTTGAATCTGCTCGGCGCGCCGGGCTCCATCACGGACGACATGCTTGCGTTCAGCTCTTTCATAGCGCACGACCAGTTCGGCTACGAAATTTGCACGGTGCTGACCGATGTCACGATGGCCAAGACGCTCGAGTTCAGCCTGGCGACCCGCTATTCGGATTACAGCAACTTCGGAGACACTACCAATTCTTCCTTCGGCATGAAGTGGAAGCCGATCGACGAGTTGCTGGTCCGCGCCAGTTATGGCGAGGGCTTTCGCGCTCCCAGCGTCCTCGAACTGTTCCAGGGTGTGTCCGATAACTTCCCGCAGATTTCCGACCCCTGCAACACGGTCCGTTTTGGTGGTCTGAGCGCCGATGCGCAGGCGCGCTGCCGCGCGCAGGGCGTGCCCGCCGGTGGCTACGAGCAGGGCAACCCGCAGATCCGCACGCTGGTCGGTGGTGAGCCGAATCTTACGGCGGAAACTTCGGTGTCCAAGAACGTCGGCATCGTCTTCAGCCCGACCTTCCTGGAAGGCTTCGACGTGTCCGTCGACTGGTGGCAAATCCGTCTGAAAGATTCGCTCGGGTCCGCCGGAGCGCAGCCCATCTTGGATCAATGCATCCTGAACAACAATCAGGCCTATTGCGCACGATTCAGCCGCCTGCCGGGCGGTGAGATCGATGAGCTTTTGGACACAACAGACAACTTCGGTCCCTCGGAAATCGAGGGTATCGATGTCGCGTTCAATTACGTCCTCCCGGATACCGACTACGGCACCTTCTCCTTCTCGCTGGACAACACCTACGTCCTGGATTACCGCCGAGATGATAATCTCGATGGAGATTTGGATGATAGCCTCGTGGGCGAGTACGAGGACGGCATCACCAGCAACAACTGGCGCCTGCGTTCCAACTTGGCCACGCGCTGGGAGATGGGCAACTGGGGTGCGACCTGGAACACGCGTTACTACTCGCGTCAGGAAGAAGACTGCCAGTTCATGGTCGACTACGGCTTCGGTGACCTGTGCTCCGATCCGAACCGCGTCGATGCCGACGGCAACCCGGCCGCCCAGAACGTGCTCGGCGGTACCACGTACCACGATCTGGCTGGCTACTGGAATGCCCCGTGGGATGCGCGTATCACGGTGGGCGTGAACAACATTGGCGACAAGAATCCGCCGGTGTCGTTCTCGACCTTCGCGAACAGCTTCGACCCGCAGTACGAAGTCCCGGGTCGCTTCTACTACATGCAGTACTCGCAGCGCTTCTGATGCGATCCTGATGTAGGTTTGCGACGACTGTGGCCCCGCGAGGGGCCACAGTCTTTTGCGGGGACCGCAACTCCAGCTCGCGAAGGCGAATGGCTTGGCAGGCGGCCGGGTTTCTCGAACATCTCCTCGTGGAGCGATGGATTGAGCGCAACAGATCACAACGGCGCGGCGTCCAGCAGAAAACTGCTCGAAGGAATCGACGCGGCGCTGGCTCGTGGTGCACTCGATGAGGCGATCCAGTTGGGGGAAACCCTGGTCGAACTGCAGCCCCGCAACGTCATTGGGCGGGTGCGCCTGGTGTCGGCGCTGCTGCAGCGAGGAGAGTTCGGCAGAGCCCATTGGCACGCGTTGGCGGCTGCCGAGTTGAAGCCGGAAAAGCCTGAATTGGTCCTTTCTCTCGCGCGCCAGTTGATCCGCTTCCTCGAGAACGATGCGCTGATCGGTTGCTTGCGCAACCTCGGTTTCCGTCGCGCGGCGACAGCGCAAGTGCTGGCCGAGGCGGGAGTCTTGCTCAGCAATATCGGCGCACATGATGAAGCCGTCGCCATGCTGGATCTCGCATTGCAGCGGGACCCCCGGCATGCGCCGTCGCGATACTTTCGCGGCAACCTGCACATGTTCGCCGGCGAACTTGCCCAAGCCGAGCGGTCGCTGGAACTCAGCCTGTCCGCGGATCCGCGGTTTGCGCAGGCCTCATGGGTGCTGTCGTCACTGTACCCGCAGACGACCGAGCGCAATCATGTCTCCCGGATTCAGGAACAACTGCGGCAGGCTCAGCCAGGGCTGGGGGCAGAGATTTACCTGAATTTCGCGCTCTTCAATGAGCTGCACGATCTTGAGCGTTACCCTGAGGCCTGGTCAGCATTGGAGCGTGGATGCGCGGCCAAGCGCCGACGCATTCACTACGATCACGCCGACACCATGGGCGTTTTCCCGCGGTTGATGGCGCAATGCGATGCGGATTTCGTTGCCGCGCGCCCGATCGAATCACCGAAGCTGACCCCGATTTTCATTGTGGGCATGCACCGCACCGGCACCACCTTGCTCGAGCGTGTGCTTGCAGGTCACCCTGATGTCGCCGATGGCGGCGAAAGTTACGCATTCAATGTCGACATGAAGCTGCAGGCCGATTACGGCTTCCCGGGCATGCTCGACGCAGAATTGATCCGGCGCGCCGCAGCAATCGATTTTCGTCGGGTGGGTGAACGTTTCACGGCGCGATGTATCCGGCGCGCAAATGGCCGGCAATGGTTCACGGAAAAGCTGCCGTCGAATTTTCTGAATGTCGGGTATATTGCGAAGGCACTCCCGCATGCGAAATTCCTGCATCTGGTTCGCGACCCGCGGGAGACCTGTTTTTCGAATTTGCGGACCTTGTTTTCCGAGGCCTGCGGGTACTCCTACCAACAGGGCGAGCTCGCCGATTATTATCTTGGTTATCGCAAATTGATGGAGCATTGGCATCGGGTGCTCCCGGGGCGCATTCTCGATGTTGATTTCGTTCGCTTGACCAACGACACCGAGGCGGTTGCGAAAGAAGTCTTCGACTATTGTGGTCTATCGTTCGTGGCAGAAGCGCTGAACACCGAGAAGACGCGTGGTGTGGTCGCCACCGCCAGTAGTGCGCAGGTGCGCCCGCAAAATCAGTGCGCATACGGTTCCGGCATGGAGCCACTATCGCCAGCAACTGGAGCCACTGTTGTCTCGCCTGGCCCTACTCGGGAACAGTCAGAGCGATCGCGGCAACTGACAATCGGAGCGATTGTCGCCGCAAGTTCCGCGGATTGAAGTGGTGTCGCAATCGCCAGTTGCCGCATGGGCCGGCGCTTGCGCAGCAAGCAGCTTGGCGATATGGTCTGTTCACGTCGTGAACGGATCGTTGGCATCTTGCAATCCTGGTTCGCTGTCCTCACCAAGCCACGCGCCGAGGCTGAAGCACAGCTCTGCTTGACGCGGCAGGGCTTCGAGACCTTGTTTGCAAGGACTCGGCGCAGCGTGCGGGCGGCGTCGGGCATGGTGGTGCGTACCGAATCGCTGTTCCCGCGCTACATCTTCCTGCACTCGGATCCGTCCTTGCAGTCCCTGGAGCCGGTCCGCAGTACCCGCGGGGAACAGATCCGGCTGCGCATGGATCCCGACGATGGATTCGTGCGCCTGGCGCCGCCGGATCTGCAGCCGGGCGCAAAGGTCCGGATCAACGAAGGCCCCTTCAGCGGCATGGACGCCATCTTCGCGGCTACCCATGGCGAAGATCGGGTGCGCCTGCTGCTGTCGCTGCTGGGCACCGAACGCGAGATCGTGGTTCCGAAGCACGTCCTCGGCGCGCGCATCTGACCTCGGCAAAACCTGGCTGTCCGGCCATGCGGGCCTACACCGCAGGGCGGCAGCGTGGGGGGCAGGGATCAGCCCGCTGCCGTCCCCGGATTTCAACGACCACTCCATGCTCGACGACGAGACCCGCTACCGCCTGCTCCGGCTGCTGACCGAGCATCCGAACCACTCGCAGCGCGAGCTGGCGGGCGAGCTTGGCCTGTCGCTGGGCAAGACCAACTACTGCCTGCGCGCACTCATCGAACGCGGTTGGGTCAAGGTGCAGAACTTCCGCAACAGCCACAACAAGCTCGGCTATGCCTACGTGCTGACGCCCAATGGAGCGATCGCCAAGCTGCGTGCCACGACCGACTTCCTGCGACGCAAGCAGGATGAGTATTCCCGGCTGGAGCGCGAGATCGCGCAGTTGCGCCTGGAAGTGCAGCGCTTGGGCGATGCGTCAGACGCCGCGCAGGCAATGTCGGGGAACTGGGAGGCGCCGCGGTGGATCACAGTCCGCATGCCCGTATGGCGTCATCGTGGCAGGGCATCGTGGTGACTACGGTCACGCGGCGCACGCCGCCCGCGCTGATGCGCTTGCGGGCTTCATGGCCTCCGCGCTGTTGATCCTGGCCTTGCTGCTGGGCGGCGGCACACGCAATCACCTGTTCACCGATCTCCTTGTGCAGCTGGCATCGGTCGGAGTGCTTGTCTACGGCCTGAGTCGCCTACGCTGGCGTGAGCTCGATCGTTCCGGACGCCGGCGCGCTGTTCGTCCTGATGCTGGTGCTGGCCTTGCCCCGCTGCTCCAGTGCCTGCCGCTTCCTTGGTTTGGTCAGCAGCGGCGCCGGACGCGCCGCAATCTGGGCCCAGCACACCACCTTGGGACTCGATACGCCTGCTTTCGCACCCTGGTCACTGGATCCCAACGGAACCCTCGCGGCGCTCCGCGGATTGTTGCCCGCTGCGGCGATGGCGCTGATCGCTGTTCAGCTTGAGACCGCTTGGTTGCGCCGCCTGACTCTGATCGTGATCGTCATCGCGTTGTTGATGGTGCCGATCGGCATCGCCCAGGTCGCGCAGGGGCCGCACAGCGGGCCTCGGCCCTATGTGCCCACCAATGTGCACGATGCGGTGGGACTGTTCGCCAATCGCAATCACTACGCCAGCCTGCTCGCAGTGGCTCTGGTGCTGGTGCTCGGCGGCATGACCCTCGACGCGCGCCGGCTTCAGCAGCGTTCCGGTCGCGCCCTGCGCATGCTTGGCTGGCTGCTGGTCGGCTCGATGTTGTTGCTTGGGGTGGTGCTCAGCCGTTCGCGTGCGGGTGTCGGACTGGCGGGGCTGGTCCTGGTCGCGATGCTGCTGCTCGCGTTTGTGCGGCGGCGCTCGCATCCACAGGTCTTCCATTGGCTGCTGGCCTTTACCGTGTTCGGCGGATTGATCGCGTTCCAGTTCGGCTTCCTCGGCATCGCAGACCTTGCTGCAGCAGGGCGACCAGCGCTTCGACATCAACGCCAGCGTGCTGGCCGTCGCCGGCCAATTTGGCTGGCTTGGGACTGGTTTGGGCAGCTTTCCGGCGGTGTATGCGGCATATGAGCCCATCGACCTGGTCGGTCCCAAGATCCTCAACCACGCGCACAACGATTGGGCCGAGTTGTGGGTGGAACTGGGCGTGTTGCTGCCGATGGCCGCCCTGGCATTCGGATGGTGGCTATGGCGACGGGTCCGCGAACTCGCGGCGAGTGGCACGCTGAGCCCGGGGGAGAACGCGCTGCGCCTGGCGGGGATCGGTGTGATCGGCGTCCTCGCCTGCCATTCGCTGGTCGATTACCCATTGCGCACCACTTCGCTCTCGGTGGTCTTCGCGCTTGCGTGCGCGCTCTGCACGCGCAGGCTCGTGAGCGCCAGCCACCGAAGGTCAGCGGCATGACTGCGGCTCTGCTGGAAGTCCTCGCACTGCCGTTGGGTATCGAGTGGCAGGCGCTGACCTTGTCGCAACAGTTGGAGCGCCTGCGCCGGCACCGCCTGCTGCCGATTGCGCTGCACCACGCGCGCGCGGCCGGCGCGGAGCTTGGCGCGGTCCTGGAGGGGATGTGGGAATCGCTGGTGGCCCATGGTCGTCGCCAGCTCGCGGCCGACGCTTCCATGCTGGCGCGTGTGTTTGCGGCGCTCACGCGGCGTGACTGTCCGGTTCTGTTGTTGAAGGGGGCGGCGCTCGGCCGTTGGCTCTATCCCGCGCCGGAACTGCGCCTGTCGAGCGATGTCGACATCCTCGTTCCGCCGCGTCGCAGGCTGGATACGCATGCGGCGATGCTCGATGCCGGTCTCGCGGGCGATGGTTTCAGCCAGCACGACCTGGCCAGCAACCAGGCCAGTTACACGGATCCGGTAACTGCGGGCCACATCGACCTGCACTGGGCAATGAGCGTGGTGCCTGAGCTGGCCTGCCGTTTCGAGTTCGCCCAGCTGCACGCACGCTCGCAGCC
>JADJPR010000019.1 GCA_016713135.1 Rhodanobacteraceae bacterium
GGCGCCCGGCACCAGCGAGATCTTCAGCTCCCGGCGTGCGCCGCCGAGACTGGCGCAGATCGCAGGTACGCCGCCGTACCGAGCTCGGCGGCGACTTCCATTGCCAGCCCGCGCATGCCGAGGCAATCGCTGCGGTTCGGGTCAGGCTGAGTTCGATGATGGCATCGGGAAGGCCGAGGTAAGCCGCAAAACCCGTGCCAGTGGGCGCATCGCCCGGCAGTTCCAGCAGGCCGCAGTTGTCTGGCATCGGTGCCGAGCCTCCTTCGCCGAGCACAGCATGCCGGGCGACTCGACGCCGCGCAGCTTGGCCGCCTTGATGTCCGGCAGCCCGCCCGGCAGCCTGGTGCCGACGGTCGCGCACCGGCGCCTTCAGGCCCACTCGCGCATTCGGCGCGCCGCAGACAATCTGCAGCGGCGTACCCGCCTCGATGTTGACCGTGCACACGCGCAGGCGGTCGGTATTCGATGTTGCACGGCCCCTGACCGATCTCGCCGATGACCACGCCATCCAGCGACCTGCCCAGCGCCTCACCTGACTCCGACTTCCAGGCCGCACATCGTCAACCGATGCGTCAGCTCCGCGCGCGAGGCAGCAATATCAACCAGTTGCCGCAACCAGTTCTCGGAAAACTTCATATCTGTTCAGTCTTCTCTGGGGCCCGGCGCTTCGATCGGGCTGAAAAGCGTTGGACGCAAAGGATTTAAAGTTGGAAAGAAAGGACGCAAGGACGCAGAGCTTGAGTTCGCATCGACTCGCGACCTCCTCTTTCGCTACTCTCTCCGCGTCCCTCCGTCCCGCGTTGAAATGAGCTGGTCCTTGCATGAACTGCCCAAGGAACCGCAAATCGTTCCTCGTAGAAGTTGCGCAGATCGGTCACGCCGTAGCGCAGCATGGCGGAAACGCCTGACGCCGAGGCCAAAGGCGAAGCCGGTGTACTTCTCCGGGTCGATCCCGACGTTGCGCAGCACGTTCGGATGCACCATCCCGCAACCGAGCACTTCCAGCCAGCGCTCGCTGCCGTCGGGAAGTTCCCAGTTCATCAGTACGTCCACGGCTCATGCTGGTGAAGGCAAAGGCGACAAGTGGAATAACAGCTTCGGCTCTTCGCTCGAAGTAGGCGCACGAAGTTCAGCAACGCCCTGAGGTCGGCGAAGTTGATGTTCCACCGACGACCAGGCCCTCGACCTGGATGCCGAAACATCGCGAAAGTGGTCTGGTCCGAGTCGCTGCGATAGACCTTGCCCGGCATGATCACGCGGATCGGCGGCTGCTGCCGCTGCAAACAACGCGGATCTGCACCGGCGAGGTGTGGGTGTGCAGCAGGCGCCCGTCGGGGAAATAGAAAGTGTCGTGCATCGTCCGCGCCGGATGGACCGGCGGGAAATTCAATGCCTCGAAGTTGTACCAGTCGCTCGATCTCCGGGCCGTCGGCCACGGTATAGCCCAGGCGCTCGAAGATGCTGACGATGCGGGTCAGCGCGCGGGTGATCGATGCAGGCCGCCCAGCCCGACCTGGCGACCCGGCAGGTTGATGCCGATGCGCTCGCGCTCCAGCTTGGCGCCAGCGCCACCCGGTCGAGCGTCGACTTGCGTTGGTTCAGCGCCGCCGACCGCATCGCGCGCACACGGTTCACTTCCGCGCCGCGCGTCTTGCGCTCTTCCGGCGACAGGCTGCCGAGCGTCTTCAGTAGCGCGGTCACCGAGCCGGACTTGCCGAGCAGTTCCACCCGCAGCGCATCGAGCGCGGCGAGGTCGGCGGCGGATTCGATGCGCGCCTGCGCACCGGAAAGCAGTTGATCGAGACTCATGGGGATCCCGGAAACGCGAACGGGGAAAAGCGAGCTTCCCGTTCGTCGAACGCTTGCGCATGGATGGCAGACGCGCCGACGATCCGCGCGCCCGCTTTCAGCTCTCGCATGCTCAGGCGGCGGCGAGCTTCAGCCATATCTGGTCTGCAACCGCCTTGAACGCGACCATGTCAGCACCGCCAGATCGGCCAGCACCTTGCGGTCGATCCTGATCCCGGCCTTCGACAGGCCGTTGATCAGACGGCTGTAGCCCGTGCCGCACAGACGGGCCCGCATTGACGCGGGACGATCCACAGCGAGCGGTACCTGCGCTTCTTCAGCTTGGTGACCACTGTAGGCGTACCGCAGCGCCTACGGCACCGCCTGCTGGAAGACGCGATAGACCCGTGGCGGGAGCCGTAGTAGCCCTTCGCGCGCGACAGCAGCTTTGCGTGGCGCACGCGCCGTTACACCACGCTTCACTTTCGTGCCATTTCGAAACCCTCCCTTATGCGTACAGCAGCATGCGTGCCACGCGACCTGCGTCTTCCGCCCGAACCAGGTCCGAGCGCGCAGGCCACGCTTACGCTTGCGGACTTCTTGTCAGGATGTGTGTTCCTGAACGCGTGACCACATCTCTTGAACCTTAGCCGCCACCGGTCTTGCGGAAGCGCTTGGCCGCCGCCCGGTTGCTCTTCATCTTCGGCATTGTCTTTCCTTCACCACTCGGTTGAGCCAGCGGTGACCAGTGTTGCCACCGGTACTTTCCCGATCCGTACCCGTTTGGCTGCGGGATTCCGGTTGCCCGGAGGTTGCCCCGGCCGTCAGGCCGGACGAGCAGCGGCTCCGCCTTACCCCGGCAGGCCGGTCGGCGACGACAGACTGTCAGCGGCGTAGAGCAGGCGATCAGGCCCGCACCTGGCTTCTTCGCGAGACTCATCATGCTCATCACGCGTCCTTCGACGCGCGAGCGCCGTTCGACCACGCCGTCCTCACCCACTTCCGGCGATCCGCGAGAGCATCGCGTCGCCAAGGGTCGATGTGCGCCAGCTTCGCGTCCGCGGAAGCGCAGACTGATCTTGACCTTGTCGCCTTCTTCGAGGAAGCGGCGGATCGTCCGCATCTTGACGTCGAAGTCGCCGTCGTCGGTACCCGGCCGGAACTTCATTTTGATTTCGACCTGCTTCTGCTTCTTCTTGGCCAGGTTGGCCTTTTTCTGCAGTTCGAACTTGTACTTGCCGAAATCCATGATGCGGCAAACCGGCGGATCGGCATTCGGCACGATCTCGACCAGGTCAAGCCCGGCGTCCTGCGCCAGCGTGCGCAAGGCCCGAAGCGGGACAGGATTCCAACCTGCTCGCCGTCAGGGGCCGATCACGCGAATCTGCGGGACACGGATTTCTTCATTCTTCCGGGTGGGGCGTTCCAGGACAGCTATGGCGGCAACTCCTGGGAAATCAAACCGATGGGGCCGGCATCGGCACCGTCAACGGGCGCTGTGCGTCACGTCTGCACGCAAGCGTCCGGCGAACTCCGCAACCGTCATGACACCGAGATCCTCACCAGTGCGCAGGCGGACGGACGCTTCGATTCCTTTCGCGCTCACCAGCGACGAGCAGGTACGGGATCTTCTGCAACGTGTGCTCGCGGATTTTATAGCCGACCCTGGTTCCTCAAGTCCGCAATGACGCGGAAATGCTGATCTGACAGGCTTTTGGCCACGCCGGCGACATATTCGGCCTGTCCGTCGGTGATTCCCATCACCACCGCCTGCACCGGGACAACCAGGCGGGCAGCGCGCCCGCGTGGTTTCGATCAGGATGCCGATGAAGCGCTCCATCGACCCGACGATCGCGCGCAGCATCACCGGGTGACGGCGCTGGCTGTGCTCGTCGACGTATTCGGCGCCCAGGCGCCCCGGCATCATGAAATCCACCTGCATGGTGCCGAGCTGCCAGGTGCGCCCGATCGCATCCTTCAGGTGGTACTCGATCTTCGGCCCGTAGAACGCGCCCTCGCCTGGCAGTTCCTCCCAGGCCACGCCAGCGTTGCGCAACGCAGCGCGCAATGCATCCTCGGCCTTGTCCCAGGTGGCGTCGTCGCCCAGGCGCTTTCCGGCCGCAGCGCGATCTTGATCTGCGGCTCGCCAAAGCCGAAATCGGCATAGACCTTCAGCGCCTGTGCGTGGAAGGCCGAGACCTCGGATTCGACCTGGGCCTCGGTGCAGAAGATGTGGCCGTCGTCCTGGGTGAATCCGCGCACGCGCAGGATGCCGTGCAGCGCGCCCGAAGGCTCGTTGCGGTGGCAGGAGCCGAACTCGCCGTAGCGGATCGGCAAATCGCGGTAGCTGTGCAGGCCGTGGTTGAACACCGGATGTGGCCGGGGCAGTTCATCGGCTTCACCGCGTAGGTCCGTTTCTCGGACTCGGTGAAGAACATGTTGTCCTGGTAGTTGTCCCAGTGGCCGGAGCGCTTCCACAGGCTCACGTCCAGGATCTGCGGGCAGCGCACCTCCTGGTAGCCGGCGCTGCGGTAGACCCCGCGCATGTACTGTTCGATGGCTTGCCACAACGCCCAGCCCGAGGTGCCAGAAGACCAGGCCCGGCGCCTCTTCCTGCATGTGGAACAGGTCCAGCTGCTTGCCGATGCCGGTGATCGCGCTTCCTCGCTTCCTCCAGCTGGGTCAGGTAGGCGGCGAGATCCTTCTTGTTCAGCCAGGCCGTGCCGTAGATGCGCTGCAGCTGCTGGTTCTTCGAGTCGCCGCGCCAGTAGGCGCCGGCCACCTTCATCAGCTTGAAGGAACCCAGCTTGCCCGTGTTGGGCACGTGCGGGCCGCGGCAAAGGTCCACCCAGTCGCCCTGCCCGTACAGCGAGATCTCCTCGCCCGGCGGGATGATGTCGTCGATGATCTCGGCCTTGAACAGCTCGCCCTTGGCCTTGAAGAAGTCGATCGCGGCGTCCTTGGCCATCACGCTGCGCTGCACCGGCAGCGCCTCGGCCACGATCTTCGCCATTTCGGCCTCGATGGCGGCGAGGTCTTCCGGCGTGAATGGGCGCTGGTAGGCAAAATCGTAATAGAAACCGTTGTCGACCACCGGCCCGATGGTGACCTGCGCTTCCGGGAACAGGCGCTGGGTGGCCTGCGCCAGCAGGTGCGCGGTCGAATGGCGCACGATTTCGAGCGCGTCGGGGTGCTTCTCGGTGACGATCCGAGCTTGCTTGGTCGACCAGCTTGCCGTCGATCTTGCCGGCCAAGGCCGCCTTGGCCAGGCCCGGGCCGATGCTGGCGGCGACATCGCCGATCGACAGCGCTTGTTCGAAGGAACGGATGGAACCGTCTGGGAGTTGGACATTCAACATGGGACTCTCCTGCCGCCGCGCGGACAGCGCCACACGGCTGGAACATGAATCGAAGGGCAAATCCGGGCACAAAAAAAGGCGCCGAGCGCCTTTGATTGCTGCATCGAGGACACTCAGGCCGCCAGTGGTTGATCGCCGTCTTAGTGCTCATGTGCCACCTCGCTGCGTTTGCCGAACTTGGTGGGCGCAACAGGGATCGAACCTGACCCTACCATGTCAGGTAGTGCTCTACCGCTGAGCTATGCGCCCAAGAGAGCCCGGAACTATAGCGAAGGGAATTGCGTTCGCCAAGGGGGCATGGCGCGAGTGTCGGATTGATTTCCTCGGTGGTCGGGGTTGGTCGGTGGTCGGTGGTCGCCAGCAAAGCCTGCACACCGCGGCCTTGCCCGCGACCTTTCCAACGGCCGCCGGAAGAGGTCGCGGCTGAAGCGGTTCCCACCATCGAACAATCAGTATGACATTGATTTTGCTTGGAAACATCCGATGACAAGGGGCGCGAGGGCACGCAAAAGCGCTCCTATCGCACCAAACAGGCTCTTGCGTGCCCTCGTGCCCTCGTGGCCTCGTGCCCTCATGCCATCCAGTTCGATGCGCGAACAAGCGCAGCGCCAGGGACGGAACTCCCGCAGGTCCTCGGCACACCGGATCCAATGGCGACAACCGACAACCGACGGTCAGGTCCCCTGCACTTCTGAACCGGAAGCCTCATCCCCTCGCACAACCTCCCGCAACGGCGCAACACTGGTAACCCGCGCACCATCACGAATTGTGCACGGGTTTCCATGTTGTCCATCCGAGTCCGCCTGCAGTGCACCGATGCGCTGGGCGCCACGCAACTGCTCGACATCACCAGCGGCGGAGTTGCCGGGCGCGATCCGGCGGGCGACATCGTGCTCGAGCACCCGACCGTTTCGCGCAAGCACGTGCGCTTCAGCGTGCGCGGGGACGAGGTCGAGGTACAGGACCTCGGCAGCGCGAATGGCACCTTTCGTCAACAACCGCCCGCCCGACCAGCGCCCGGTGTTGCTCGCCGACGGCGACCAGTTGCGCCTGGTCATTTGCACCGGCGGGTGTTCATCTCACCCGGCGGCGAGGCCCTGAGCCCGCCGGCGATGACGCACGTCCCATCCAGCCGCGACCAGACCACGGTGCCCGGCGGCTCGCGGGTGGAGCCGCAACTGCTGCTCGCACGGATCTCGCAGCGGCGGATGCTGTCCGACCCGCCCCCCGGCAATCGAAGGTTATGAAGTAGGCCAGGTGATCGTGCCGGCGCTCGGCGTCGGTGGCGACTTCATCCATTGGGCGATCGCCAACGACGGCCGCCAGGCCGTCGTGATGGGCGATGTCTGCGGCAAGGGCGTCGCGGCCGCGATGTACATGGCTTTCGTCAGCGGCATGCTGTTCGAGATCGTGCCCGCCTGCGGCTCGCCGGAATCGATCCTGCGCCGGCTCAACCGCTCCTTGCACAAGGTGGTCGAACCCGGTTTGTTCATCACTGCGATGGCGGTGATGCTCGATCCGCACCAGCACACCATCGAGATTGCCTGCGCCGGGCATCCTGCGGGATTGCTCAAGCTGGCTGGCGGCGAGGTGATCGAGCTCGGCATCGACCCCGGCCTCGCGCTCGGCCCCGAGCGCGATCCGGATATCGGCGTGCTGCACCGGGCGATGGCGACGGGCGAAGTGTTGATGGTCACCACCGACGGCGTCGAGGAAGCGCAGAGCCCGGATGGCCGCGAACTCGGCCGCGAGCGCGTGCTCGAAGTGCTGAAAGCCGCCGCAGGCGCCGCCGATGCCGCGCGGCGCCTGCAGTCGACGATTACCGAGCACGCAGGGTCGGCGCGCCAGCACGACGATCTGACCATCGTGACCCTGGAGCGGTGTGCCTGATCTGGGCCAGGTTGTGGGTTCTGGGTTTTGGGTCTTGAAGGAAGCGGAGAAGCGGCGACGCGGAGCGGTGCCGCTGTTGGTTCTCCTCGTCGGGATCTCCGCGCGGCGCGCCTACATCGCCGCATCCAGCCGCTGGCTCAGTTCCGCCGGTGGCACGAAGCCGAGCATGACGGTGCCGTCACTGGCAACAATCGTGGGTGTGCTGGTCAGGCCGAGCTTCTGCGCCAGCGCCAGGTTGTCGGCGATCGGGTTCGGGCAGATCTTCGGTTCGACGGGCTCACCGCGCTTGGCCAGGGTCAGCGCATGGCGGCGATCATCCGCACACCACACCGACACCGATTCCTGGTAGGCCGGCGACTGCAGGCCGCCGCGGGAACAACACGTATTCGACGCTGATGCCGGCCTGGTTGTAGGCACCCACCTGCTCGTGCAACTTGCGACAGTAGCCGCAGTCGATGGCGGTGAACACGGTCACCGCATGCCGCGGCTGTTCCGCAGCAAAACTGATCTTGTGGTCTGCCGGGAGCGCCGCGATCGCCTCGCGGCGGCGGTCCGTGCGTGCCAGTTCGGTCAGGTTCTCCTTCTTCGCCACCCGCCACAGGGCACCCGACAGCAGGTATTCGCCATCGGCACTGACGTAGACATCGGAGCCGTTCACCACGGCGGTGTACCAGCCCGCCATCGGCGCCGGCGCAATGGATTCAATGGTGGCATCGGGCACGAGGCGGGCGACGGCGGCCCGCGCCTTGGCATCGTCGCCGGCCTCCGCAGACGTCGTGGCGGTAAACGCGACAGCGGCCAGCCCGAGACTGAGCAAGATTCGCATGGATCACTCCTGAAGGTTGCCGGAGCGGCAACGTGGCGATGGAGTGAACACCGTGTCCGCAGTTCCACCCTGGCGCCGAACGGTGTCTGTCGCGCGCCGAACGGTGCGCTCAGCCGCGCCGGGCCAGGTCTTCGATCCCCACATTGTCCCAGCGCCGGGTGCCCGGCCCGGCGTCTTGCAGCAGCACCACCAGCGCCGCGGCAACAGCAGCCGATTCGACCGCTCGGTAGCGTCGCAACGGCCCGCGCAACAGCGGGTTGTAGAGCGGCGCCAGGCGCTGGGCGAAGTGCTCGCCGGGACGGCGCTTCGCCACGCGCGCCGAGCAGCAGCCCCGGCTGGAGGAAATCGCAGCGTTCCTGAACCGAGCGCCTCGATGCCCGCCTCCATCTCGCCTTTGACCCGCAGGTACAGGTTGGACGAGCCTGCCACAGCGCCGACCGACGACACCACGACGGCATGACGTGCGCCGCGGCGGCGCGCCAGATTGGCCAGCGCCAGCACCATGTCGCGGTCGACTGCGGCGAAGGCAGCGGCCGAACCGGCCTTCTTCAGGGTGGTTCCGATCGCGCAGGCGAAGGCGTCCAGGGTCGGCAGGTCGCCCTCGATGCGCGCCAGCGTCGCCGCATTGTCGAGGTCGCCCACCGCCACCTGCAGACGCGCGTGGCGCACGCCGAGGTCGCTGCGCGCCGGCACGCAGACCGTCCAGTTCCCGGCGCGCAGCAGCCGCTCGAGCGCCTGCTTGCCCACCAGCCCGGTCGCGCCCGCCAGCATCAGCGCAGGTGTGGCCATGGTCATTCCCCGCGCAGGGTCTTGCGCAGCGTGCGGTCCTCGCCGTACTCGATGTCGTCGATCCGCCAGGCCTCGCCATCCAGCACCACGCGGTAGGCGATCTCGATCGGATTGCCGGCGTTCTCGAAGCGCACCAGCGCGATGGTGGCGTTGCCGCTGACCTTGGCGACCGCGACGTCCATCGCCCGAGATCGGTTTCCTGCGCGTTGTAGAAAGGATCGAAGTCCAGGTTGCCGAGTTCCTCCGGATCGGGCCGGTCGATCTCGCGTTCCAGGGCCTCCACCAACGACGCAGTGAAGAACACGCGCCGTTCCGCCTTGCCTTCGCTGCGCAACAGCGGGCCGTCGCCCTCGGCGTGGACCCGGTACAACGCGCGCATCAAGGCCTGCGGCGAGTCGTTCGGCGCATCGCCCCAGGCGGTCGCCGCGATCAGCACGCAGACCGCCGCCAGCAGGTATCGCAACATGGGATTCTCCGATGCGGGGGCTTGGCCGCCATCTTACGCCGGCTCAGCCGCGGATCAGGTCGACCGCCACCTTGGCGGTCAGCGCGCAGACCACGCCGAGGAAGACCCAGCGGATGAAGCGGCTGCCGCGCAGGATGGCCATGCGGCTGCCGATCTGGCTGCCGGCCATGTTGCCGATGATCAGCGGCAGCACCACGATCCAGCGCACATAGCCGCCGAGCAGCAGGACCGTCCAGGAACTCAGGTCCGCGGCCACGTTGGCCGCCTTGGACACCGCCGACGCACGCAGGAAGTCGAGACCGATGACGCTGACGAAGGCGAACACCATCAGGGTGCCGGTGCCCGGGCCGATCAGCCCGTTGTAGAAGCCGGTGGCTGCGCCGACCAATCCGGCGACCATCCATTGACGCGCCCGGCGAAGCGCGGCTCATGGTGCTGGCCGAGGTCCTGCGCACGAAGGTGTAGACCGCCAGCAGCACGCACATCGCCAGGATCGACCACTTCAGCAACTGCGGGTCGGTGCGCCTGGCGAGCATCGCGCCCAGCGCCGAACACGGCAGCGCCGCGCCGCAGGCGGCGAGCACCAGCGGCCACGGCAGGCTTACGTGGCGGAAGTAGTTCCACGCCGCCACCGAGGTGCCCATGATCGAACTGGTGCGCTGGGTGGCGATGATGTTGAGGATCGCCCATTCGGGGAACAGGTTGACCATCGCCGGGGTCATGATCAGTCCGCCGCCGCCGACGATGCTGTCGAGCAGGCCCGCACCAAAGCCGGCCAATATGGCCAGCACGAAAGTCCACGCATCCATGCGCATCAGGTCCGACCGCGATGCGCGGATTCTCGCCTGCCGCGCGGCGGCAGCGCGGACATTTTGCTGACGCGCGGGGCTCACGCACCCATCGCGGGCCATGTCAGCATCCGGCCATGGAGATGCAGACCGACATCGTCGGCTATCGCTTCGGGCGGGTCGAGCTTGACTCGCGCGCGGCTGCCTGCGCGTGGACGGCAGCGATGTCTCCGCCACTCCGCTGCCGATGAAACTGCTGGCACTGCGGTGCAGCCCGCGGCGGCGAACTGGTCAGCCGCGACGAGATGTTCGACAGCCTCTGGCCGCGCCAGCAGATCAGCGACGATGCCCTGAACAAGCTGATCAGCCGGCTGCGCGAACTGCTCGGTGCCGAGGCCGAGGCCATCGTGACCGTGCGTCGCCAGGGCCTGCGGCTGGACGCACCGGTCGAGCGCGTCCGGCGCCCACCGGACGCTGCGGCAAACCCGACGCCCGACGCCACCGAGGCCGGCGCTCCCCCGCCGGCTCGATCCAGGTCATGGACGACCATGCTGCCGTTGCTCCTGCTGGCCCTGCTGGCGCTCGCCTTCGGCTGGCGCGAGGCCACGCGCAGCCCGGCGGAGATGCCTGCCGACGAGGAACCGGTGTTCGACTCCTATGCGCTGCGCGCAGCGGACCTGCACGCCAGCCGTCCCGAGACGGCTGGCCTGCTGCGCGCCGTGGAACAGGCGATGGACCGCGGCGACGCCGCGCAGGCGCGCCAGTTGTTGCGCAGCGCCGACGAGAGCGACCCGCAGAGCGCCCTGCTGCCCGCCCTGCGCGCGATCCACCGCGGCAGCGACGACCTGAGCCACCCGCCAAGCTGGTGCAGCGGGCGCGCCAGCGCTTGTCGCCGCAGGATCCGCCGTATGCGCGCCTGATGGTCGATTTTGCCGCCGCCGGCGAGATCGGCGAGGACGCCGAGCGCGCGGCGGTGGATGCGCTGCTGACCCTGCGGCCAGAAGCCTGGCGGCTGCGCTTGCGGCGCGCTCATCTGGACATCCAGGTTGGCGAACGCGCCGGCGCCCTGCGCCATTTGCGCGCCTTCTATGCCCACGACGCGGACCAGGCCGATGCGCGCTTGCGCCGCGCCGCCCACGCCCTGCGCGAGGGCGGACGCGCCGAGAAGGCGTCCACCCTGCTCGGCCTGGCCGCCGAAGTTGCACTCCGCCACGGACGCGACGACGATGCGCGCGCCTGGCTCGAATCGGCGGCCTTGCAGTTGCAGGAACTCGGCGCGGCGATCGAACTGGAGGTGCTGAACGCGCGCCCGGCCTGCTCCCGCGTGGGCGCTTCCTCGAAACTGCCGGCCGCAGCGACGACCGCTTCGGCCGCGGCGAGCCTGCCCTGGTGGCCGGCTGGTACGCTCTGCGCGATGGCAATCTCCGACCAGGCGCGGGCCGCCCTCGACGAGCCCGCGCGAGCGGCATCGCACGCTCACCCCACGCCGAATCGGCCGATTTGCTGGCGTTGCGCCTGGGCGGAGAGCGCCGGCGGTGCTGGATCGACCCGCCCTACCCCGACCTGCTGCGGATGGCGAGTTGTCGCGAGTTGGCTCCTCCAACCCACTGAATCCAAAGGATGTCAGCTTCCAGTCAGGCAGCGCTCCGGGAGTGCTCCAGCATGTCAGGCAGTGATCGGCCAGCCTGAACCGGCCATTCCCAGCCCGACGAGGCCATCCCGATGCACCCGCTCCGTTTGCTCACCGCTGCCCTATTGCTGGCCGCCGCCAGCGCATCCGCGCAGTCCGTCCCGGACGCGGCCACTGCCACCCGCCGCGCCGACTCGGCGCTCGACGACCTGCGCGGATCGGTACACAACCGGGTCATCTTCGAGGGCGCGGCTGAAGACTTCGAGCGCCTGCTCGCCAACTACCAGGGCGTGCTCGGCAAGCAGCAGGTGGACGACTACCGCACCGCGCTCGCCCAGGCGCGTGCCGAGTACCGGCAGTTCGCCGCCGCCGAGGACAGCGAACGTCTCGCGAGCCAGGTGACGGAACTCGAAGGCGGATGGCGCTCTTCCAGGCGGACCAGGCCGGGATGTCGCCCAACAGCCGCGAGGGCGCTATCGACGATTTTGCGCGGAGCATCGACGGGCTGCGCGCGGACGCCGCCCGCCTGCCGGGTAGCGAGGCGCTCGCTGCGCGCATCGAGGCGGTGGCGCGGGCCTTCGAGGCCGACATCGGCGGCGCCGAGGCCGCGGCGCAGCTCGCCAGCCTGCGCGAGTACTGGCAGCGCGACAGCGCCGACACCACGGGCTGGGAGGCGGAACAGGCCATAGCTACGCCAGCACCCGTTCGCGCGAGGCCAATGCCTTCGGCCTGCCGAAGACGCTCGAGCGCTTCGAGCTGGCGAACCACAAGCTTGCCCAGGCGCGCGAGCGCGGCGAGCCGGCGGCGTGGATTGCCGAACTGGAGGCGGAGCGCAACGCCACTCGCGCGAAACTGATGCCCGCGGTCCAGGCGCTGGTGACCGCTGCTGGCAGCCGTCCCGGCGACGATGAAGCGGCGCGCGAATCGATGACCCGGCTCGCCGAGCAACTGCGCGTCAGCCTGGGCGCGCAGAGCGACCCGGCTTTCGGCACCCTCGCCCGCCAGGCGGACGAATGGCTGGCGGCCGCGGCCGCCGCGGACACCAGCAGCGAGGAGGGCCGCGCGCGATGGTACCAGCAGATGACGGTATCGGGCCGCCGCGTGGCCGCAGATGGAAGGCGAGTTCCAGCTCTCGCGCGGATTCGACCCGGCCAATCCGGCGGCGATGGAAGGCCAGCTGATCCGGATCGAGACCGACAACCTGATGGGCTGGCGCTTCAAGGTGGGCG
>JADJPR010000021.1 GCA_016713135.1 Rhodanobacteraceae bacterium
TCGCGCGGTGCACGAAGTCGCCATCGGAGAGCGCGGCGTTGCCGAGCCACAGCGGGTGCGCCTCGTCGATCACGCCCTTACCCATCTGGGTGGTGAAGAACGGAATGCCGAGCTTGTCGACGAACTCGGTCAGCATCTTCGACGTGGTCTTGCGGTTGGCACCAGCGCCGACCATCAGCAGCGGGCGCTTGGCGTTGGTGATCGCCTCCACCGCGTAGACGATCGACTTTTCGTCCGCGACCGGCCGGCGCACATGGCTGGCCTTGAGCACCTGGACTTCCGTTTCCTCGTCGGCGATGTCCTCCGGCAGCTCCAGATGGACGGCGCCGGGGCGCTCCTCATGGGCGCGGCGGAAGGCCTCGCGCACGCGCGCCGGAATGTTGTCCGAGGCGACGATCTGGCGCGTGTACTTGGTCAGCGGTTTCATCATGTCGACGATGTCGACGATCTGGAAATGCCCCTGCTTGCTGGCCTTGACCGGCTTCTGGCCGGTGATCATGAGCATCGGCATGGCGCCGAGCTGGGCATAGGCGGCCGGAGTCACGAAGTTGGTGGCGCCGGGGCCGAGCGTTGCCAGGCACACGCCGGCCTCGCCGGTGAGGCGGCCCCAGGTCGCCGCCATGAAGCCGGCGCCCTGTTCGTGGCGCGTCAGGATCAGCTTGATGCTGCTGGTGCGCAGCGATTCCAGGAAGTCGAGGTTCTCCTCTCCCGGAATGCCGAAGACGTACTTGACGCCCTCTGCTTCCAACGCTCGCACGAACAAATCCGAGGCTTTCATCCTGGGCGTCTCCTGGCGATGGGTGGCCCGATTCTGGGCGCCGTTTGTGATCAAGGTCAATGCGGATCGGAGTGATTTGTGTTGATGCGCGCGGAGGGCGCCCACGAGCATGGTTCCCGGCGAAATTCTCTATGCTTGCCGCCCGTTCGTAGCGACCCCGCCGCCTTGCCGATTCCTGCTCCCATCACCGCTGCGGTCGAGGCCTTGCGTCGGGGCGAACTCGTGGGCATGCCGACCGAGACGGTCTACGGCCTGGCGGCGGATGCGCGCAATCCGGACGCCGTGCGCGGCATCTTCGCGGCCAAGGGACGTCCCGCGGATCACCCGCTGATCGTGCATCTGGCCAGCGTGGACCAGGTGGGCGACTGGGCAGGCGAGGTGCCGCCAGCGGCGCGCGCGCTGGCAGAGGCGTTCTGGCCCGGCCCGCTGACGCTGGTGCTGCGCAAGTCGGCGCAGGTCGATCCGGTGATCACCGGTGGCCAGGACACGGTGGGCCTGCGGGTGCCGTCGCATCCGGTGGCGCAGGCGCTGCTGCGGGCTTTCGGCGGCGCCGTGGCCGCACCCTCCGCGAACCGCTTCGGCCGCATCAGCCCGACCACCGCCGAACACGTGCGCAACGAGTTCCCACAAGGCATCGCGCAGATCCTCGACGGCGGCCCGAGCGAGGTTGGCCTGGAATCCACCATCGTCGACCTGAGCGGGCCGCTGCCCCGGCTGTTGCGCCCGGGCAGCATTGCGGCCAGCGCCATCGAAGCCCTGATTGGTCCGCTGGCACGCCCCGGGGATGCTGAAGGCCCGCGCGCGAGCGGGCGACTCGCGGCGCACTACGCGCCCGGCAAGCCGCTCGAACTGGTGGCGCCATCCGAGGTGGCGCGCTGTCTCGGCGATGCGGGCGCCGACATCGCATGGCTGGTCAGCGGGCCCTTGCCGCAAGGCTGCAATGGTGAATCGCTTCCGCCCGACCCGGCCGGCTATGGCCGCGGGCTGTACGCCGCGCTGCGTCGCCTGGATGCGGGCCCGGCCGCGCGCATCGTGGTGGTGCTGCCGCCGGTGGGTGAGGACTGGGCGGCGGTGCACGATCGGCTGGGCCGCGCGGCAGCCGGCAGCGGCGGGGATCGTGCGCCCTAGGCCGTCCCATGCGCACCCGTTCACGTGCATGCCGACGCGCTGTTCCTATACTTCGCGCCGTTTCGAACCGCGAACCGACCCGAAGGAGAGCCGACAATGAACAAGCTGCGTCCGTGGATCTGGCTGCTGGCCGCGAGCCTGCTGCTGTCGCTGAGCGCCTGCAACACCGTGCAGGGCGTGGGCAAGGACCTCAAGAAGGCCGGCCAGAAGATCGAGGACACCGCGAAGAAGTGAGCCTCAGGGCGGCGGCGCCGGATCGGCGCGCCGCCCGCCCAGGCTCCAGCGCACCGCGATGACGCAAATCACCAGCGACACCACGAGCCAGATCCCGCCCCACAGCCAGGTGGTGCCGCCGATCTCCTCGGCCAACATGCGCGCGTCCGAGCGCAGGTGCGAGCGTTCGATGGTGTCGCTGAAGATGTCGCGTGGCACGTACAGCAGGCTCATCACGCCGATCAAGCGCAGCGAATAGTCGCTGGCGACCGGCGGTAGCCAGCGGGCGATGGCCAGCATCGCGGCGGCCATGCCGATGCCGTAGGCGAGCCCGAAGGCATTGCGCATGAAAAGCACGGTGGCGAGCGCCATGCACAGCGCCACGCTGGCGAGGATCGCGCGGTCATGCCGGCTGCGGCTGCTGGCGACCAGCAGCGCAGCGCCGATCACCAGCGAGCCGAGGTAGCCGGCGCTCAGGGTCAGGAAGCGGTTTCCGCCCGCGCTCAGCACCTCGCCGCCGCGGTCGACCGTGACTTGCATCGCCACGACCTTGCCGCCAGTCAGCAGAGTCATCGCCGCGTGTGCGGACTCGTGGAAGAACACCACGAGGATTTCCAGCGGCGCGGTCCAGGCCGAACCGCCGAAATACATGAGCACTGCGGCGACCAGGCTCAGGCCGGCAAGTGTCATCAGCGGATGCGGTTCGGGAGTGCCGACGGACATCGGGGCGGCCTGCGCGTGGACGGATCGGTAGATTACAGGCTGCTCAAACGCGAAAGGCCGGCAGATGGCCGGCCTTCCGTTTCAGGCGTGTTGCGAGACTCGTCCAGCGCTTCCCCTGGCTCAGGGCGCCAGCGAGCGCGCCACCAGGGCTTCGCCGGGCAGGTTGTCGTGCTCGCGCACCAGGCGCAAATCGAGCCGACCGTTGCCGAGGTTCACCAGCGGCGCCTGCGGCGCACCGCCGGTATCGACATCGCCGGCCACGTTTTCGGCAATCACCACATCCTCGATGTCCGCCGTGCCGTAGTTCAGGACGGTGGACGCCAGCGCGACGCCTTCATAGCGGCGCGAGAGCTGGTTGCCCTGGAAAGTGGTCGAATTCAGCCAGAGCTTGCCCCAGTTGACGATGGTGCCGGCATCGCGCGAGGCGCCGGCCACCGTGTTGAAGCTGATCTCGCAATGCGACAGGCGCATCTCGCCGTAGTTCTCGACGATGGCCGAGGCGCCGCGCGCGGTGCTGTCGACCAGCGCCACCCGGCGCAGTTCGGTGGTGCCGTGGTTGCGGATCGAGCCCATCGAACCTTCCGCGAGGATGACCTGCTCGAGTCGCAGATGACCCGTTTCGGCGACATGGAACAGGCGGAAATCGCTGTTGGAATAGCGCCGCAGTTCGGCGCCGTTGCCGCGGATCACGATCGGCGTGGTGATCTCCGGCAGCGCGGCCTTCTGGTTCTCGGCGTACACCTTGCCCAGTGAGTACAGCCCACGCTCCAGGGTGATGATGTCTGCTTCGGGTGTCTGATTGGCGGCGTTGATCGCGGCGACCAAGCCATCGGTCGATTCTGACCGGGAAGATGGTCGTCGATTGCGCCGAGGTCGACACGAGCAGACCGGTGAGGGTGGCGGTGAGCAGGGTGGGGCGCCCCGCCGCGCGCCGATTCAGCGTCATGCGGTTCTCCTGGCACGAGATGTGGCGGATGAATGCATCATGAACCACAAGGTTTAGTGCGATCCATCAGCGGGCGCCGAAATGTGACTGGAAATCGCGGCAAAGGCGCGAAAAATCAGACGAACGGCCAGATCCGCGAGAGCCTGACCCTACGGCCAGGTATGGGTCTGAATGGGAGTCGCGGCGATTGATCGCATATATCGAACGGGGTGATTCGAAATCGTCAACATTCGTGCGCGTCGCGCCTTGGCAGGCTCACCCGTGATGCGAGCAGCGCCCCGGCCAGAGATCGCCGCGGCGCCAAGAAAGCTCGCACGGCCATCGCCGAGTTCCCACAGGGCGCCCGCCAGCGAATGGCCGAGTACGCCGCCGAGGCCTGAGCTGAACCCGTACAGCAAGCCCTGACCATGCACGCCGGTCCGCCCGGGAAAGAACTGGCTGATCGCCTGCATGCTGGTGCTGTGGAAAGCGGCGAAAGTGAAGGCATGCCCGAGCTGCGCCAGGCCGATCGCCAGCGGGTAGTGCGGCAGCATCGCGGTGACCACCCAGCGCAGGCTGCCGATGGCGAAACAAACGACCATCAGCCGCCGCGGGATCGACTCTGGCGCCTGCAGGCGCGGGATCACCAGGAACATGCCGATCTCGGCGATCACGCCGATCGACCACATCAGTCCCACCGCCTGCGGCGCGTAGCCGTGCCGGTCCAGGTGCAGCGACAGGAACACATAGAAGGCACCGTGGCTCAACTGCATCGCCAGGGCAGTGGCCAGGAAGATCCAGAGCGGACGCTCGCGCCAGCGCGGCAGCACATCGGTGCGGAAGCCGCCGCCGGACTCCTTTGCCAGCGTCGGCGCGTCGTCGTTGATCCACGCGGCCGCCACCAGCAGCGCGAACACCGGCAGCAGGGTGGCGACCAGCCAGCCGTAGCCGAGGATCTGCAGCAGCCAGCCGAAGCCCAGGTTGGCCAGCACGAAGCCCACGGATCCCCACACCCGGATGCGCCCGTAGGCCGATTTGCGCTCGCCCAGTCGCGCGAGCGTGAGCGCCTCGAACTGCGGCATGATCGCGTTGTAGACGCTGGCATAGGCCAGCATCACCAGCACCACGCCAGCAAAACCGAGCGGCAGCAGGAACAGCGCGAAGCAGGCCAGCGTAGCCAGCGCGCCTGCACGCAGCCACAGGATCGGACGGGCCGCGCGCGCCGTGGCCGATCCCCACAACGACGGCGCCAGCACGCGCGAGCCATACCACAGGCTCATCACCACGCCGATCTGCCAGGCGCTGAGCCCGCGAGTCTCCAGGTAGGGCGCGAAATAGGGGGCAAAGGCGCCCAGCGCGCCGAGGTAGGCGAAATAGAACGCCGACAGCCGCCAGTAGGGAACGCCAGCCAAGGCGGCGCGCCCGCGCCCTTCTTGCCGAACAGTTTCTTGCCCAGGCCCACGATCGCGAGCACGATCGCACCTGCGATGATGCCGATGATGGCCTCCAGGGCGATTGCGGTCAGCAGGTTCAGCGCGCTGCCGCTGGCGCCGGCCACCGCGCTCGCATGTTCGACGAAATGATGCAGCGCCGGCACGCCATGGATGATGATCGCGCCGCCGACCATGAACATCGCCGCGGTGCCGAGCACCGACAGCGACTTCATCAGCAGCGGCGCCGCGCGCAGGATCAACGCGCCGAGCTTGCGCTGGATCGCCTTGCCGGCGCCTTCCATCCGATTCAGGTAGTAGCCGAAGTCGTCCAGCTTGACGATCGCGCCAACCAGGCCGTAAACGCCCACCGTCATCAGGATGGCGATGGCGCACAGCACCGCGACCTGCTTGCCGAAACTCGCGGCGGCCACGCTGCCGAGCGTGATCACGATGATCTCGGCCGACAGAATGAAGTCGGTGCGCACCGCGCCTTTGATCTTCTCTTTCTCGAAGGCCACGAGGTCCACTTTCGATTGGCCACCGCGTGCAGCAGTTCCTTGTGATGCTGCGCGTCTTCCGCCGGGCTGTGCAGGTACTTGTGCGCCAGCTTCTCCACGCCCTCGTAGCAGAGGAACAGGCCGCCGAGCATCAGCAGCGGGATGATCGCCCACGGCGTGACCGCGCTGATGGCCAGCGCTGCAGGCACCAGGATCACCTTGTTGATCATCGAGCCTTGGCCACCGCCCAGACCACCGGCAGCTCGCGTTCCGAGGCCACGCCTGCCACCTGCTGTGCGTTGAGCGCGAGGTCATCTCCGAGCACGCCGGCGGTCTTCTTCGCGGCGACCTTGGTCATCACCGCGACGTCATCGAGCAGCGTGGCGATGTCGTCCAGCAGCGCGAACAGGCTGGAACCGGCCATGGCGAGTCTCGCAGGCAGAAGGATGGCCGCGGAGCAGCGCGGCTGGCGCATGCCCCTGCGGTGTGGCCGATGTTCCGGTCTTCGCGCGCTTTGCAGGCGCAGGACGGCAGACTACGCATCGCCGGGTACCCGCCTGGCGCCCGAATCGACCTTGGATCGGATCCATGCCTCATTCCAGACCCTCCGGCCTGCGCGCCAAGCTCGGTGTCGCATTCATCCTGCAGGCGGCCGCCATCTCCTGCGGTACCGTGCTCGGCGTCTACGCCGCCGCGGCGGTGCTCGAAGACGTGCTGATCAAGCGCGCGCTGCGCGAGGAGACTGCGCACTACGTCCAGTTGCTCGAACGCAATCCGGTGCACCCGACACCGGATACCCACAACATGAAGGGCTACATGCAGCGGCCTGGCGACACCGACGAGGTGATTCCGGACAACCTGCGTGGCCTCGGCCCCGGATTTCACGTCCTGCGGCAGGGCGGCAGCCGGGCGCTGGTGTTCGTGTCCGATGCCAAGCCGGGCCGGCTGTTCCTGGTGATCGACCAGGCGCACATCGCGCCAGCTCGCGCTGTTTTCGGCCTGATTCCGCTGACCCTGGTGCTGCTGTTCATCTACCTCGCCACCTGGCTTACCTACCGCCTGTCGCGGCGCGCCATTTCACCGGTAATCTGGCTCGCCAGCGAAGTGCGCGGCTGGGACCCGAAGAATCCGGACTTCAGCACCCTGGCCCCTGAGCGCATGCCACCGGAGATCGAGGGCGAGACCCAGGCCCTCGCGGAGGCCATCTATGGTTTCGGCAAGCGCATCGGCGAGTTCGTCGAGCGCGAGCGCATCTTCACCCGCGACGCCAGCCACGAGCTGCGCACGCCGCTGACGGTGATCAAGATGGCCAGCGAGGTGCTCATCAGCGACGGCCAACTGACGACTACGGCATGCGCAACGCACAGCGGATCGCCGCCGCCGCCGCGCGCGACATGGAGTCGCTGATCGAGGCCCCTGCTGATGGCGCGCGAGGCCGAGAACGCTCTGCCGGCGGACGATTTTGCCGTCAACTCGGTGGTGCACGACGAGATCGAGCGCGCCGAGGCGCTGGTCGGCGACAAGCCGATCAAGCTGGAGCTGGTCGAGCGTGCGCAGTTCTGCCTGCACGCGCCCTCCAAGGTGGTCGCGGTGCTGATCGGCAACCTGATCCGCAATGCGGTGGCCCACACCGACCAGGGCCACGTCCGGGTCACGGTGGAACTCGGCATGGTGACGGTCGAGGACACCGGCGTCGGCATGTCGGAGGAGGACCTCAGCAGATCTTCCAGCCCTTCTTCCGCGCCAAGCACGGGCGCCGCGGCGGCCACGGCGTAGGCCTGACCATCGTCAAGCGCCTGTCCGATCGTTTCCAGTGGCCCATCGAGTTCGAGAGCGAGCCGGGCAAGGGAACCACCGTGCGCGTGCGCTTCCCCAATTGCGCCCAGGTCAAGTGCGCCACCGATCCGCGCGCCTGAGGCGGGAGCGCACCCGAATTGGCGGGAAAAGGACTGAACAGAGAGACGTCTTACCGCAAAGGACGCAAAGGGCGCAATGGAGAGCCACGGTCGCCGTACGGCCTGCGTTGAGATCGATGGCGACCAGGCAATCACACTGGTTGCAATGACCAGCGTCAGCGCAGGACGCCCAGAACACCTGACCGGCTTCTCTTTGCGCCCTTGCATTCCCCTTTGCGCCCTTTGCGTCAAACGCTCTTTTGGTCCGTCCGGGCAACGGCCCGAACCTCAAACGAGCTGCAAGCGCGCCAGTTCCGCGTACAGGCCGCCCTGGGCGAGCAGTTCCTCGTGGCTGCCCTGAGCGACGATGCGACCCGCGTCGAGCACGACGATGCGGTCGGCCTTCTTTACCGTGGCCAGGCGGTGCGCGATCACCAGCGAGGTGCGACCGGCCATCAGGTGTTCCAGCGCGTGCTGCACGGCGCGCTCGCTCTGCGCGTCGAGCGCGCTGGTGGCCTCGTCGAGCAGCAGGATCGAGGCGTCGCGCAGCAGCGCGCGGGCGATCACCACACGCTGCTGCTGGCCGCCCGAGAGGCGCACGCCGCGCTCGCCAAGATACGTGTCCAGCCCTGCGGCAGCGCGCGACAGGAAGTCCCAGGCCTCGGCCGCGCGGGCGGCGGCTTCCACTTCCTCGCGGCTGGCTTCGGGCCGGCCGTAGCGGATGTTCTCCAGCGCGCTGGTGCCGAAGATCACCGGATCCTGCGGCACCAGGGCGAACAGGCGGCGCAGGTCAGCGACGCGTAGTTCGCGCAGGTCCACGCCGTCCACCCGGATGCAGCCCTGGTCGGGATCGTGGAAGCGCAGCAGCAACTGGAACAGGTGCTCTTGCCGGCACCGGACGGTCCGACCAGGGCAACGGTCTCGCCGGCACGGATTTCGAGGTCGATGCCACTCAGCGCCGGCGTGTCCGGGCGCGAGGGATAGCGGAAGCCGACTCCGTCGAAGCGGATCGATTCCCGGATCGCAGTCGGCGCCGCGTCCGGAGTAGCGGGATCGGCGATCTTTGGCGTCATCTGCAGCAGTTCGGCGAGCCGGCCCATGGCGCCGGATGCGCGCTGCACATCGCCCCAGACCTCGCTGACCGCACCCACCGAGCCGGCTGCCATCACCGCATAGAGCACGAACTGGCCAAGTTCGCCGCCCGACAGCGTGCCCGCCAGTACCTGCTTGGCGCCGATCCACAGCACCACCGTGACCGCGCCGAACACCAGCACGATCACCGCCGCCGTCAGGCTGGCGCGCATCGAATGCGGCGCTTGGCCGTGGCCAGGGTGCGCCGCACCGCATCGCCGAAGCGCGTCGACTCGCGCGCCTCGGCCACATTCGCCTGCACGGTGTGGATCGCATTGAAGGTTTCGCCGGCAATCGCCGACGAATCGGCGATGCGGTCCTGGCTCTCGCGCGAGAGTTTTTCCACGCGACGACCGAAAATCAGGATCGGCGCCACCACCAGCGGGATGCCGAGCACGATCAGCAGCGACAGCCGCGGGCTGGTCACCACCAGCATGATCATCGATCCGGTCAGCGTGACCAGGCTGCGCAGCGCCACCGACGCGCTGGAGCCCACCACGGTCTGGATCAACTCGGTATCCGCGGTCAGCCGGCTGAGCAACTCGCCGGTGCGCGTGGTCTCGTAGAAGGACTGCTCGAGCCTGAGCAGGTGGTCGTAGACCGCGCGGCGCAGGTCCGCCATGACCTGCTCGCCCAGCCGGGTGACGAAGTAAAAGCGTGCCGCGGTGCCGATCGCCAGCACCAACGCCACCCCGAGCAGGGCAAGGAAATAGCGGTCTACATAGGCCGCATTCGCCTTGGAGAAACCATGGTCGATCATCTGCCCGATCGCGCTCGGCAGGGACAGCGAGGCCACCGATGCCACCAGCAGGAAGCCCAGGGCGCCTGCGATCGGGCCGCGATAGGGGGCGCAGGAAGGGGCGCGAGCGCCGCCAATGGCTTGATCGATCGGGACTTTTTCGGACACGGATTGGGCGACGTTTGGCGCGCGGCGCCGGGGAACCGCTGTTCATGGGGGGCGGAACCGACCGACGAGGTGGCCAGGTGCGCCCGCGGAGCGGCGGTCGGATGGGCCATCGGATTGCCCCTGGCGGCCGCAGAACCTGACTCGCAACGCGTCCGGAGGATTCCCTACAGTGGCAGCGTCCGCGCCGTCCGCCGGCGCATCCAGCACGCCACGCTGTAGCGATCTCGTTGCGTTGCCAGTACCTCGTGTTCGATTTCGCCGCTCAGGAACAGCACCAGTTGCCCGGGTTCCGGTGCGATGTCGATCGAGACCTCGCCGTCCGGGCCTTCCAGGTAGATGCGCAACTCGCCACCAAAACGCGGTTGCCAGGGGTCGCCGAGGTGGATCACGGCGGAGACTGCGCGCGCGTCCTCGTCGCGGAAACGGTCGAGGTGGCGGCGGTAGGCGCCTCCTGGTGGATAGTGGGCAAAATGCGCTTCGCTCGCAATCAAGCCCAGGTACAGGCGCTCATTCAGTGCGGAGCGCAGGCCTTCCAGGCGCGCCAGGAGGACGCCGACGCACGGCGCCGGATCGTCCGGTTCCAGCCACTGGATCGAATCACCGCGTACCTCGGTTGTGCGCAGGGTGGCATTGCCGCGGCCCACGCGCGCGCCGGGGTCAGACGCCTGCGGCGGCGCGCGACCTGGCGGTGTCGAGCAGTGCCTGCCGCAAGTGCGTGTCGAGCCAGTCGCCCACCACCAGCCAGCGGTCGGTGGCGAGGGCGTCGGCGATCCGGTCGTGGTCAGTCACGCGCGTGCGGCTCACCGCGGGCGTCGCGCTCCAGGAAGTAGATGCCGGCGTAGACCTTTGGATCCACGGCGTAGCCTTCGGCCATGCGCTCGGCGACGAAGCGGCGACGCCGGCGCGCGGTACCTCGTGCACCGTGATGTTCTCGTCCCCGGCACCGCCGCCCGCGTGCACGCGCGTGAGGCCGGTGGCGCGCACGAAATGCATGACCTCGGTGGTCATGCCCGCAGAGCTGGGACCGGCCATGATCGACTCGATGTGTTCGGCCTGCCAGCCGGTTTCCTCCAGCAATTCCCGCTGGGCGCTTTCGCGCCAAGACTCGTCGGCGAAGGCGCTCTCATCGCCGATCAGGCCCGCCGGAAACTCCAGGGTACGCGACTGGATCGGGATGCGATATTGCTCGACCATGAGGACGGTCTCCGCGGGCGTGATCGCCACGATCACAACCGCACCCTGGGGGTTCAGTCGCTCCGCGTACTCCCAGTTCCCGCGCCGACACAGGCGAAGGTGATGGCCGGCGTGAAGGACCTGCGAAGACTGTTGGGACATGGGCGGGAACTTTTGCTGTGGTCGAGAGTCAGCTTGCAACCCGCGATAATGCCATTGCCGCCGCTCGTCTCCAGCGCGACGCGTGCCTTTCCTTCGTCTGCAGTCACTTTCGAACCGGATCCATGAACTCCAAGACTCTGCTGATCAGCCTGTCCGCTGCCGCGCTCTGGTGCGCAGCCTCCTCGGTGTCCGCCCAGGCCTTGCGTCAGGCACCGCCGCCGTTGCCCACCGATACCGAGGTCGAGCTGGCAAAGATCCAGCGATATCATCAACGAGTTGATGCGCCGCGCTGACGAGTGGAAGGGCAACAAGGATTTGCGTCGATACACCTATGCCATGGAGCGCCTGCTGAAGTTGCGCCCCTACGGTCCGACCTTCCTGTACCGGCTGTCGGAGGCGTACGCGATGCAGGATCAGAAGACCAAGGCATACAACCCTGCTGATCCAGGTTCAGAAACAAGGGCTGGCGTTGAACCCGGAGGCGGACAAGGATTTCGACCCGATCCGCAACACCCAGGTCTTCCAGTTTTTGCGCTCGCCGTGGACGACGCCCGCGGTTTCCTGTGGGTGGGAACGGCCGGGGCGCCGCAGTATGAGAAGCACCGCCCAGAGGAACTCGGCGGTGCGGCGCTGCTGAAGTTCGATCTGGCGAGTGGCAAGATCCTCGAAGCCTATCCGATGGCACCCGGTGAGACCCCACGGATGTTCGGCGCGATCACGGTTGCCGCCAACGGGACGGTCTACGCCACCGACGCGATTTCGAACGTGGTCTACCAGGTCCAGGGCGGCGAGATGCGCACGTTGTTCGCGGTACCCGGATCGACCAGCCTGCGTGGTCTGGCGGTGAGTCCGGACCAGCGGTACCTCTACTTTGTGGACTATGAACTGGGATTGCGTGTCGCGGACCTCAGCAAGAGCGAGATCCGCGAGCTGGCGATGGACTTGCAGAATCTGGGTGGCATCGACGGCCTGAGCTACTACCAGGGCCAACTGATCGCCGTGCAGAACGGCACCATTCCCACCCGCGTCATTCGCATCAAGCTCGGTGACGACCGCGTCTCCGTCGTGGGCGTCCAGCCGCTGGAAGCGAACAAGGACGAACTGGTGATGCCGACCTTCGGCACGTTGGTCGGCGATGACTACTTCATCGCCAACAGTCAGCGTGACGTCTACGCAGCGGATGGCAAGCCGATGGAAGGCGTGCTGCCGGAAGATCGCGTGCTGTACAAAGCGTCGGCACGATTCGCCTGGGGAGACGGCCGTGAAGGGTGGCCATTGGGCGCTCCGGCGAAGTAAGCGCCGGGGGTCATGCCGCGCCGGCGTGGCGGGCCGCGATGGCCTCGGCACGCCGGCGCAGGAAGCGGGCCGAATCCCAGGTTGTCGAAGAGCGTGCGCAGGGCGTCCAGGTCGGGCGCCCGCGGCTTCAAGCGGCAAGGTCCGCTGGCACCGGTGCCTCGCAATGGATGGCACTCAGGCGTCGCGACAGATAGGCCTGCTCACGTTGTGCCTTAAGTCTGGCCTGCAGCGCCTTGCACCCCGAATACCGATTCTCTCGACTTCATCGATGCGCCGGTAGATCTCGTCGAGATCTCCGAAATGCTGCAGCAGCCGGGCGGCACCCAACTGCCCGATGCCGCGCACGCCGGGGATGTTGTCGATCGGGTCGCCGGCCAGTGCGAGCAGATCGGCCATTTGCTCAGGCCGCACGCCGAAGCGCTCCTTGACCGCTTTGCGATCGAAGCGACGGTCGCGCCCGAAATCCCATTGTTCGTCGCCTTCACCCCAGCAACTGGGTCAGGTCCTTGTCGGCCGATGACCAGGACCGGGTGCCCGTGCGTGCGCGCGCCACGCGCGCCAGCGATCCGATCAAATCGTCGGCTTCGAAGCGGGCATCCCGCGTGCGTGCTGGCGCCGAGGTGCCGCGCGATCGCGCGGCAGTGCGCGAACTGGCGGCGCAACAGCGCGCCCCGTCGGGCGGTCCGCGATTGGCCTTGTAGGCCAGGTAGATTTTGCTGGCGAAAGCCGCTGCCCAGGGATTCGCTCCAAGCAGACGGCGAGGTACTTCGGTCGCAGGTGTTCGAGCAGCTGCAGCACGGGAAAGCTGGCGAAGCCCCCGCCCGCATAAGTCGGCCAGCCCTCGCGATCGCGCCAGTCCGGCGGCAATGCATGCCAGGAGCGGAAGATGTGGGGAGATGGCATCGACGAGGCGCGATCGCCGTTCCCGCCCATCACGATGCTGGCATGTCGGACGGCCGCCAGTCGATGACGATCTGCTCGTAGCGCGGGCGCTCCCCGGTCGGGACGTCCGCCTTCGGCGTGCCGACATGGATGAAGGCCACCACACGCTCGTTTGCTCCGAGAGGCCGAGCAGGCGCGTGGCCTGCGCATCGTGTGCTGGCCAACGGTGACCCACTGGGCGCCGTAGCCGAGTGCGCAGGAGGCAATCAGCAGGTTCTGCGCCAAAGCGCCGGCGGACAGGAGCTTGCTCCACCTCCGGGATCTTGTGTGCCCGGGCGTGATCCTTGCGATGACCACCAGCGACAGCGGCGCATGCGCGAAGCGGTTCAAGTCCTTGGCGCGGGTGGATCCGTCGAGTTCGCCGCGCGCGCGCCTCGTAGCGCCACCAGGGGCTTCCGAGGCCGGACCGGCAGCGCTCCGTCGTGAGCAGCCGCCACGGTTGCAATTTCATGGTCCGACACGCGCACTGCGGCCTCGACCAGCGCGCGCAGTTCGATCTCGGTGGGGGCGGCAGCCGAGCAGCTTGGCCGGCGTCGGGAGCGGCGCGAGGTCAGTGGGTGCAGGCGGGTTTCGATGCTCATGGCGGCAGGGTTGCGCGGCGATGCGCGGAGTCTCTACGTCGATGGGGCCCGGGACTGCCGACTCGGGGACTCGGGAAAGTCCCAGTGGCCCTGCCGGTGCGCTTGTTCCGCGCAGCGAACCGCTGACTCTCGCAAGATCGCGGACTGTATCTGGACGCAAAGGACGCAAAGGACGCAAAGAAGATCAACACGATACAGCGTTAAGGTCCCCCGGCACTTGAGGTCTTTGCATCGTTGCGTCCTTTGCGTACTCAATCTACAGGTCGTCGTTCTGGCGCAGGAAGAAAATTTCATATGAATTCAACAACCTGTGGCATGTTCGGTGAAAAACGCAGGGAAAGTTTGGCGAGATCCGGCGACCCTGCTCGAAGGTGTTCTGGGCTGCGTTCTTCCGCTCTTCCGCCCGCTCTCTGCGTCCTGCTTCTGGCATCGGCCATCCGCATCCCCAGTCCAGGCTGGTTGAGGCCTCGGCGCGCTTGGGATGCTGTCGCCGTGGGTGGCAGACCCGTGAAGATCGATGGACCCCGCGGCAATAACCGGGATCGATCGAGGGCGGAATCGTGGGGGTTCCTGCTGCTCCAGCGCCGTGTAGTTCCTGGGCTGCCGGTCTGCCCGGGCGCGCCGCCACCCGTCATCGATCCGGCGAGTTCTCGTGTTGCGCCTGGCGCTTGCAGTCCGCACCGTTTTGCCATGCTGACGAAACGAGTTAGGGAGAACCGAATGTCACTGATCATCGGAGTTCCAAGAGAGATCGTCGGAGGCGAAAAGGCGTCGCGACCGTCCCCGGAGTATCGAGAAGCTGATCAAGCTGGGCTTCAAGGTCGCGGTCGAAGCGGGCGCCGGCGATGCCGCGCTAACTGCAGCGCGACGATAGCTACTGCGCGCTGTGGGCGCCAGCATCGTCGTAGGAGGCCGCGCCGCGTGCTGTGGGCGGAGTCCGACATCGTCCTCAAGGTCGCCGTTCCGACCACCGAGGAAGTCGGCTCGTTGCGCGAGGGTGGCACCCTGATCGGCTTCATCTGGCCGGCGGTAGAACCCGGAACTGATGCAGCAACTGGCCGCGAAGAAGGCCACGGTGCTCGCCATCGACCGCTGCCGCGCACCTCAGCCGCGCGCAGAAGATGGATGCGCTGACCTCCCAGGCGGGCGTTGCCGGGTATCGCGCG
>JADJPR010000022.1:300000-452201 GCA_016713135.1 Rhodanobacteraceae bacterium
TCGGATTGCGGCTCAAGGCTCGCGTGCTGGAGATGGCGGACTGGCGCCGGCGTACGCCCTTGATCCACGTATCGCAACGCTTTCCGGCCGAGCGCGGCTGCCTCGCGGTGGTTGTCCCGGTGGCGATGCATCCCAGCCAGGGTGGCAAGATCATTGTCGTGGATGCACACCAGGACCCGACGCCGCTGCTGGAATGGGCACCAGAGAGACTTGCCGAGATGATCTTCGCGCCTGCAGATGCCCCAGGGCGGGTCGCCCTGGGGCTCAAGCTGGTGCATGCCAACCGCGCGCCCTTCCTGGCACCGCTCTCGGCGCTCAAGGGAGTCGATCTTGCCCGCATCCGCCTGGACCGCGCCGTGGTGGATCGCCATTGCGCACGGCTACGGAATGCCGATGGCCTGGACGAGCGACTGCAGCAGGTCTACCGACTGCTCGACCAGCAGCCGCAAACGCACCGCGATGCGGATTCCGCGCTGTACGACGGATTCATCGGGGATGCCGACCGCGTGCTCGCGCGCAGGTTCGCGCAAGCAGACGCCGCAGGGCGGACGCAGATGGCCAGTCAGTTCAATGACCACCGGCTGGCCACGCTCGCTCTGCGCTTCCGCGGCCGCCATCACCTGGCGGAGTTGGACGCGGTCGAGCGGCGCCTGTGGCTGGAACACTGTCGCGCGCAACTGCAGCGACCCGGACGCGCCCTCGCCGACTATCTCGCTGCGGTTGACGCCATCGCAGTCGATCGTGCGGAACTCGGCGACGATCTGCGGCGCTGGGGCGATCGCGTCAGCGCGCACGCGATGGGCGAGTGAGTCTGCAACTGGGGGAACTGATCAAAGAGCGTTTGACGCAAAGGACGCAAAGGGGGAAGAGCAAGGACGCAAAGGAGTGCCAAACGGGGCCCTTCGCTTCCGGCGAGCGCAAGGATTGGGATTGTCGCGCACGCCAGACCTGCGCCCCAGCCCCCAGTCCCCAGCCCCGCCTTTCCCGGATCAAGGCAGGGATGAAGCGCCAGAATGTGAACTCAATCAAACTCTCTTGCTTCAATACGCGGCCGTATGGTACGTTTTCCCTCGCTTGCGCTTGGGAGGGTCGCTGGCACTGCACGGGACGGCTGGGGAGCCGTCCGGTGCGCTCCCTTGAGTGAGATGGGGTGCGGAGCCGGGGCTCTGAGCCGGCCCTCCGCCGAATTCACGTCATTGGGGAGACATCCATGTACCGCGCACTGCTTGGCCTCGTCCTGGGCCTGGTGTTGGCTACACACGCGCACGCCAATCGGGGCGTCGCATTCATCCACGGCACCGGCCACCAGACCAACGCGCTGGACGACTACTGGCAGCGCCCGTTCGTCGACAACGTCCGCGCCGGCCTGGCGAACAGCGCCAACTACGTGGTGATCAACTGCAATTTCGAGAAGTACTGGTGGGACAGCGCTGCCGCTGGCTGCCTCGCCGGCCAGCTCACCACCTTCATCAGCTCGCGCGGCATCACCGAGCTGACCATGATCACGCACTCCAACGGTGGCAACGTCCCGGCGCAAATCTCGTCGCAGACGGCCAAGGCGACCACCGCGCTCGAATCGGAACCTGTGCAGTTTGCCTGGCGCCTCGACGATGCTGCAGCCCTGCAGGCGGTCGCCACGCCGCACCTGGCGTCGAGCAAGGAATACTGGGACCGCCGCAGCGCCGATGAACTGGCCGCCGGCGTCGCTATCCCGACCACCTCTCCGGGTGCCATTGTCCGCCTGAGCCCGGTTGGCGACGCGTCGGCCAAAGCGATCGAAGCCCGCCAGGTGATCCTGCGCAAGGGCGACCAGGCCTTCTCCAATGGCGCCGGTATGCAGGCGCTCGCGGACAGCGAAACGCTGGAAAAGGGTTCGGCCCCCTTCCCCGCCGGCTCCACGGTGTTTCGTATCGATCCCGCGCTAGGTGCGGGCCGTTTCGAATTGCAGGCAGCAACTGCCAGCGGCGATACCGTCGTGCACGTTTTCGAGCCGGACAGCCCGATCCGCCTTGATCTCAAGGCGGATCGCGTCAGCTACCAGGCGGGCAGCGAAATCCGGATCGACGCACAACTGATCGACGGCGAGCTCAAGCGTTCCGTTGACGAGATCACCGGCCTGGTGACTTCGCCGGGAGGCCAGGTCCGCGAAATCGAATTCAGCGTCGACAAGTCCGGTGGCTACCGCGCGATCCTGCCGGCGGATTTCGCCGCGGAATCCGGCATCGGCGGGTTGTTCGAGGTCCAGGCATTCGCACGCGCGAAGGGTGCGCAGGGGCAAGTGCTGCGCGACGCGCGCACAGCCTTCTCCTACACCGTGCCCAGCGCGCGCTTCACCGGATCGGCACGGACCGTCCCGGTGCGCATGCGCGATCCGGTCGTGTACCTGGAGTTCGACGTCGAAGTCGCTGCGGCCAGTCGCTATCAGATTGGCGGTGTGCTCTACGGTACGGACAAGAACGGCAGCAAAATCCCGGTGGCCATGGCCCAACGAGCGGAGCGCCTCGAGCCGGGCGTGCATGGCATGACCTTGCTGTTCGGCCCGGATGTGCTCGATGGCGCCAAGGCCGGTGCGCCTTGGGAAATCCGCGATCTGCAACTGGTCAACCAGGCCGACATGGGCCTGCAGGAGCAGCGGGTACAGGCGTTGGTGCTCGATAGCACCCGCTGATTCCCAGTCCGGGACGCGCCCGCTCGGGCGCGTCTCGGAATCAACCGCGCCTGGGTCACTCGGCCGGCTCTTCCTGGGTCATGCCCGCCATCAGTCGGCGCACATCGGCGCCGATTTCCGGGTCGTCCAGCGCCAGCCGCAAGGTGGCGTGCACGTAGCCGAGCTTGGTGCCGCAGTCGTAGCGCACACCGTCGAAGCGATACGCGTGCACGGGTTGCTCGGCCAGCAACGCGGCGATCCCATCGGTCAACTGGATCTCGCCACCCGCGCCGGGGCGGGTGTTTTCCAGCAGGTCGAAGATCCGGCTGTCGAGCACGTAACGGCCAACCACCGCAAGATTGGACGGCGCCACGTCCGGCCGCGGCTTCTCGATGATGCTCTCGATGCGCATCAGGCCTTCATTGACCGGCTGGCCTGACACGATGCCGTACTTGCCGGTGTCCTTCCACTCGACCGGCTCGACGGCAATGACGCTGCCGCCATGCTCCGCCTGCACCTGCGCCATCTGGGCGAGGGCGCCGGGTCCGTCGCGATTGACAATGAAATCATCGGGCAGGATCACGCCGAAGGGCCCGTCCGCCACGGCCGGGCGCGCGCACAGCACCGCATGCCCCAACCCACGCGCCTCGCTCTGAAGCACGAACACGGGGCGCACCTGGTGCGGCAGGATCTCGCGGACCACTTTCAGCAATTCGGTCTTGTTGCCCGCCTCCAGGCGTTGTTCCAGTTCGAAAGCCAGATCGAAGTGATCGCTGATCGCACGCTTGTGCCGGTTGACCACGAATACCAGCGTGTCGGCACCCGCCGCCACGGCTTCGTCCGCGGCCCACTGGATCAGCGGCCGGTCCATCACCGGCAGCATCTCCTTGGGCACCACTTTCGTCGCCGGCAGGAATCGCGTGCCTAGGCCAGCGACGGGGAAGACAACTGTGCGCAAGCGGGTGGCGGTCATCGGCTGGGCATTCAAGGTGTTGTCCGAGAGGATAGCGCGCGGAATGCGGGTGTTGGTTCCTGGTGTTGGACCAAGCCGGTGTTGGTATTGGTTGTTGGTGTTGGAATAAGCCAAAGGTGCCAGTTCGCAGAACACCGCTTCAACCAACAGCGAAACAGCCTCAGCAGCCGGGTCCGGTTCCTGGTGTTGGAATAGACCAGACGCCGCGCCCCGCAAAACACCGCTTCAACCAACACCAACAACCAACACCAACACCTGCCCTCAGGCCCGCTTCAACGGCACCACATTCTCCGCGTCCGCCTGCATGCGCCCGGAGAACTCGGGGACAAAGCGGCTGAGAATCTCACGCAGTTCGTCGACGGCGTAGCGGCGGACAGCGGCGTCACCCTGATGCAGTGCCTGGCTGAGTTCGTCTAGGTTCACCGCGCGGTGCTGCGCGAGGAAGATCTTCTGGTGACGCGTCTGCTGGTAGCTCTCATGTTCGTGGAACAGTTCCTCGAACAGTTTTTCGCCCTCGCGCAGCCCGGTGTAGACGATCTGGATGTCCTGCCCTGGCAGCTTGCCGGCCAGGCGGATCATCTGTTCGGCGAGGTAGCGGATCTGGATCGGCTCGCCCATGTCGAGCGCAAAGATCTCGCCACCCTGCCCCAACGTGGCCGCCTGCAGGATCAGCTGGCAGGCCTCCGGGATGGTCATGAAGTAGCGACTGATCTCCGGATGGGTCACCGTGACCGGCCCGCCCTGGCGGATCTGCTCGCGGAACAACGGCACCACGCTGCCCGCCGAATCCAGCACGTTGCCGAAGCGCACCGTCAGGAAGCAGGTGCGCGAGCGCTTGGCCAGGTTCTGGCAGAAGATCTCGGCAACGCGCTTGGTGGCGCCCATGACATTCGCCGGGTTCACCGCCTTGTCGCTGGAAATCAGCACGAAGGTCTCGACGCCAGCCTCGTCTGCAGCCAGCGCGATCGCGCGTGTGCCCAGCACATTGTTGCGGAAAGCTTCGCGCAACTGCTGCTGCAACAGCGGCACATGCTTGTAGGCCGCCGCATGGAATACCACCTGCGGCCGCAGGGTCTCCATGACGTGGCGGCAGGTGGCCGGGTCGCAGACGTCGCCGAGCGCGGCATCGAGTTCCAGGTCGGGGAACTCGCGCTTGAGCTGGCGCTCGATCTGGTAGAGGTTGTATTCGGACTGCTCCAGGATGCCGAGCGCGGAAGCACCGAGCCGCGCCACCTGGCGGCACAGCTCAGCGCCAATCGAGCCGCCGCCGCCGGTCACCAGCACGCGCTTGCCACTCAGCGCCTGGCGGATCGCGGTCCAGTCGAGCTGCACCGGCTCGCGGCCGAGCAGGTCCTCGATCGCCACTTCTTTCAGTTCGTTGAACGCCGAGCGCCCGGCCACCACATCCTGCAGCCGCGGCACCGTGCGGAACGGCAGGCCGGTCTCCTCGCACATCTCGACCACGCGGCGCATCTCCGCCGTGGTGGCGCTCGGCATCGCGATCAGCAGCATGTCGGCCGCGACTTCGCGTGCCAGGTCGCGCAGTTCCTCGATCCGCCCAAGCACGGGGATTCCGTGCACCCGCGCGCCGCGCAGCAAGCGGTTGTCGTCGAGGAAGCCGACCGGCAGGTATTGTCCTTCCGCACGCAAATCGCGCACCAGCATCTCGCCAGCGCGTTCCGCGCCGAGCACCAGGACGCGCTTGCGCGACGAGCGCTCGTAGAAATCGAGCCGACTGTCCTTCCAGAAGCGATAGGCCAGCCGCGGAAGCCCCAGCAGCACCGTCATCAGCACCGGATACAGGACCAGCACGCTGCGGGGGACATTGCCCAGGCGGTCATACAGGAACAGCGCGAGGCCAATGCTGAGCGCGCCGAGTACCGAACCGCGCACGATGTTCCACAGATCCGGCAGGCTGGCGAAGCGCCACAATCCTTTGTAGAGCCCGGTCCACCAGAAAATGCTGCCCTGGATGGCCAGGACCAGCAGCACCTCGGTGGGTGTCAGGACACTGAGGGAGGTTTCGACCTCGAAGGAAAGACGAATCGACTTGGCCAGGTACCAGGCGATCAGGATCATCGCCAGGTCATGCCCGACGACCGCACTGCGCGGATGGATAAGCGCGACAAAGGCACGCAGGGCGCGGCTCACTGGCGCACCCGCCGACGCGCGAGCGCGTGGTCCCGGGCCAGACGCCAGAGAAATGCGCCGAGCAAATAGCTTGCGATGACAGCGGTCAGCATGGATTCCGTGCGCAGCGGGCCGATCAACAGGACGACGAGGGCGATGCCAGCACTGCAGGCCAGATAGGTCAGCGTGGTTCGCGCATGCCCCCAACCGGCGCGCGTAAGCCACTGATACAGATGCTCGCGGTGCGCAGTGTACCACCGGCGCCGGGGTCGCCGGAGCATGCGCCAGAGCAGGGTCAGCGCGGTGTCGAGGAACACCGGCAAAGCCAGCAGCAGCGCGCCGGCCGACCACGCTGGCGCATCCCGGACCGGCATGACCGCCAGCGCGATGACGACCAGACCGAGGCTGGCGCTGCCCACATCACCCATGAAAGCGCGTGCCGTGGGAAAGTTGCTGGGCAGGAACCCAAGCACGGCGCCCGCTGCCAACGCCGCAAACCAGGCCGAGGGGGTGTCGCCGGCGATCAGCGCGAGCACCGCAAGCGCAGCGGCGACCACGATCGCCTGGCAGGCCGCCATGCCGTTGATCCCATCGATGAAGTTCCAGAAATTGATCGCCGGCACCGCCAGCAGCGGCAGACAGATCGCCAGCGGCCAGGGAAGTTCCGCCCCCAGCGTCGGCCAGGCAGCGAACAACAGCAGCAGCGCAGCCAGGACATGCGTGGCCAGTCGCGGCAGGACCGGCAGGCCGCGGCGGTCGTCGATCCAGCTGACGGTCGCCACCAGAAACAGCGCGAGCGAGGCACCGATGGCCCAGCGGCCCAGCGGCTCGGACCATCCCAACGCGATTCCCCAGGCGCTCCACCCGGCCAGGATCACGGCGACGAAACCGATCCCGGCGCCGCGCGCGGTAGGCGCCACATGCATGCGCCGCGCGCCTGGTTCGTCGTGCATCCGTGCCGCACGCGCCCAGGCAATGGCGAGCCCGGTCAATAGCGCGCTGGCGAGCGCGGCAACGATGGCGAGCAGTGCTGCACTCACGCGAGCGGCATCCCTTGCGACCCACGCATTTTCGCCGAACCCGTCGCAGGACAGTAATTTGCAGGTGATGATTTGGAGGGCACGAGGGCACGAGGGCACGAGCGCACGAAAGAGCTGGATCGGCGCGAGTCACGGCTTTTGCGTGCCCTCGTGCCCTCGTGCCCTCGTGCCCTCCACTTCGATGCGCGCACAATCGCACCGGAACGGGCGACCGGGACTGCCACCAGCCCACCCACAGCGCCGCGACTCACTCGCCCGGCACTCCATGCACCGGCTTGATGCTGCCCCAGCTCTTGCAACTCGGGCATTGCCAGTGCAAGGCGCGCGGCGAGAACCCACACCGGCTGCAGCGGTAGCCGGGCTTGCGCTCCAGCAGGCGGTGGAGCAGTTCGCGGATCAGCCCGATGGCTTCAGCGCGCTCGCCGGACTCGTCGGGAAAGGACAGCTCTACCACCTTGAGGACACCACGCACCGAGGGACGCTGGTGCAAGCGGTCGGCCAGGAAGCCGACCGCCTCGCTGCGACCTTCGCCGCGCTCGATCATTGCGCTGCGGGCGAGCAAGGCCGCGACGCCCCGGTCGCGCTGCATCATCAGGTCGAGGAAGGCCTGGGCACGCTCTGGCTTGCCGATGGCCTCGTAGCAGGCCAACAGTTCGGCAAGGATCTCGGACAAGAATTCGGGATCGATCTCCGAGGACTTCTCGAAGTGACGGATGGCCTGCTCGAAGGCACCATCGGCCTTGGCCAGGCGCCCGAGCAGCATGTGAGCACGCACACAACGCGCATCGGCCGCCAGGGCCTTCTGCCCCAGGATGCGCGCCTCGGCGGCATTCTTCGCCCGTGCCTGTTCCGCCAGTTCGCAGTAGAACTGCGCAATCAGCGGCTCGGTGGGGTCGCCCGACGCTGCGCGCAGGCGCTCGGCCATTTCAATCGCCCGGTTCCAGTCGCGCTCCTGCTGGTAGATCGAGATCAGGTGGCGCAATGCGGCGGCGGCGTATTGGTCGATCGCCAGCAGGTCGGTGTACAGCGCTTCGGCGCGGTCCAGCAGCCCGGCGCGCATGTAGTCCTCGCCGAGTTCCAGCAGGGCGATGGTGCGCTGCTCGCCGGAGAGCTTAGGGCGGGAATAAAGATCCTGGTGCAGGCGGATCGCGCGGTCGGTCTCGCCGCGGCGGCGGAACAAATTGCCGAGCGCCAACTGAGTCTCGAAGGTATCGCTGTCGAGCTCGGCGATCTTGAGGAAGACCTCGATCGCCTTGTCGGGCTGCTCGTTGAGCAGGTAGTTCAGGCCACTGAAATAGGTCTGCGACAACTGCGAAAAGCGCTGGCCGCTGCTGCGTTCGCTGCCACGCCTGCCGATCAGCCAGCCGGACCAGGCTGCGATGGGCAAGAGCAGCCAGAGGAGGTCCAGGCCCATCGGATCAGGCTCCGCTGCTGCGCGCGCGCTTGAGGTCGCGTTTCAGGCGCAAGACCACCGCGAGGTACAAGCCGAGCGCCCCGGCGATGCTGCCGAAGGCGAAAAATCCGACCAGCGCGACGCCCAGCGGCAGCGTCAGCGCACCGAGCAGTCCGTCGATGGTGACCAGCGAGGAATTGAACGCTGCGAACACGAGGACGATGCCCAGGGCAAGCAGCAGCAGGATGCGGGCAGCCGTCTTCACCGGATCGCCGCCGTCAGGACTTTGCAGCCGGCTTGGCCGTGGCCTTGGCGCTGGCGTTGACCCGCTCGCGCAGCTCCTTGCCCGGTTTGAAGTGGGGAACGTATTTGCCCGAAAGCGAGACCACGTCACCCGTCTTCGGGTTGCGGCCCATGCGCGGCGGACGGAAATGCAGGGAGAAACTGCCGAAGCCACGCACTTCGATGCGTTCGCCACCGGACAGTGCGTCCGCCATCTGGTCGATGACCGATTTGACCGCGAGTTCCACATCCGGCTGGGCGAGATGGGTCTGGCGCGCGGACAACGCGAGGATCAATTCGGACTTGGTCACGAGCATTCCCCCGCGGAGTTCTGGAACGATGACGTCGAGACTAGCGACAAACGAGCCGGGGCGGCAGATGCCGCCCCGGCCCGGATCAACCCTAGATCAGCGGCTCAGCTTTTCCTTCAGCAGCGCGCCCAGCTGGGTCGTGCCGATGGAGGTGCTGTGGTACTCCTCCAGCGCATCGGCCAGTTCGTCTTCTTCCTTGGCGCGGATGGAGAGCTGCAGCGTGCGGCCGCGGCGATCGAGACCGGTGAACTTGGCTTCGATCTTGTCGCCGGCGCGGAAGTACTGGGTGGCGTCGTCGACGCGTTCCTTGGCGATGTCGGAAGCGCGCAGGTAACCCTCCACGCCCTCGCCCAGGTCCACGGTCACGCCGCGCGCGTCGACTTCGCGCACCACGCCGTTGACGATGCTGCCCTTCGGATGCGCGGCCATATAGCTGCCGAACGGATCCTGCTCCAGCTGCTTGATGCCGAGCGAGATGCGCTCGCGCTCCGGATCGACCGCCAGCACCACGGCTTCGATCTCTTCGCCCTTCTTGAAGTTGCGAACCAGATCTTCGCCCGTACCCTGCCAGGAGATGTCGGACAGGTGGACCAGGCCGTCGATGCCGCCATCGAGGCCGACAAAGATGCCGAAGTCGGTGATCGACTTGATCGAACCCGACACGCGGTCGCCCTTCTTGAAGGTACCGGCAAAGGCTTCCCACGGATTGCTGGTGCACTGCTTCATGCCCAGCGAGATGCGGCGACGCTCTTCGTCGATGTCCAGCACCATCACCTCGGTCTCGTCGCCGATGGCAACGATCTTGGCCGGGTTGACGTTCTTGTTGGTCCAGTCCATCTCGGACACGTGCACCAGGCCCTCGACGCCCGGCTCCAGCTCCACGAACGCACCGTACTCGGTCACGTTGGAAACCTTGCCGAACAGGCGGGTGCCCTGCGGGTAACGGCGCGAGATGTTGACCCACGGATCGTCGCCGAGCTGCTTCAGGCCGAGCGAGACGCGGTTGCGCTCGCGGTCGAAGCGCAGCACGCGCACATCGATCTCGTCGCCGACGTTGACCACTTCGGACGGGTGACGCACGCGCTTCCACGCCATGTCGGTGATGTGCAGCAGGCCGTCGATGCCGCCGAGGTCGACGAATGCGCCGTAATCGGTGAGGTTCTTGACCACACCCTTCAGCACCGCGCCTTCCTTCAGCTTCTCCATCAGCTGCTCGCGTTCGACGCTGAACTCGCTCTCGACCACCGCACGGCGGGAGACCACGACGTTGTTGCGCTTGCGATCCAGCTTGATGATCTTGAACTCGAGGTCCTTGCCCTCGAGGTAAACCGGGTCGCGCACCGGGCGCACATCGACCAACGAACCCGGCAGGAACGCGCGGACGTCCTTGATGTCGACGGTGAAACCGCCCTTGACCTTGCCGCTGATGCGGCCGGTGATGGTTTCGTTCTTTTCCAGCGCTTCTTCCAGCTCGTCCCACACCATCGCGCGCTTGGCCTTGTCGCGCGACAGACGCGTTTCGCCGAAACCGTCCTCGAGCGCGTCGAGGGCCACCTTGACCTCGTCGCCAACGCTCACTTCGAGCTCGCCCGCTTCATTGCGGAACTGCTCGATGGGCACCACGCCCTCGGACTTCAGGCCCGCATTGACGATGACGACATCGCTGCGGATTTCAACGACGGTGCCAGTGACGATGGCGCCCGGCTTGAGCTTGCTGATGCGCTCGCTCTGTTCAAACAGTTCGGCAAAACTTTCGGTCATGGTTGATTCCAGAAATAGAAAAAACGCCCGGCGCACGAGGGTGCCGCCGACGCTCGTCCACCCTCTTTCGAGTGTGCGGATTGCTCCGCGCAGGTTATTGATTCCCGGGAGGATTCCGAGTCCTTGTCCCTCTGTTGCGAAACCGGATCAGCGCACCAGCGCGGCTGCCCAGGCAAGCACCGTGGCGACCACAGCGTCGATCGACTGGCTGGTCGAATCGATGGTGCGGGCGTCCGCGGCGGGAACCAGGGGAGCCACCAACCGCGTGCGATCACGCAGGTCGCGCTCTTCGATCTCGCGCAAAAGGGCCGGTAGAATAGCCTCGATTCCCTTTTCGCTCAACTGCTTATGGCGCCGGCGGGCGCGTTCCTCGGCGCTGGCAGTCAGGAAAACCTTCAGCTCGGCCTGCGGAAACACGATCGTGCCCATATCGCGGCCGTCGGCAACCAGGCCCGGCGCCTGCTGGAATTCCCGCTGGCGCTCCAGCAGGGCGGCGCGCACCGCCGGCTGCGCGGCGGCCTTCGACGCCGCCTGCCCCGCCTCTTCGGTGCGGATCGCGTCGGAGATGTCGTCCGCCCCGAACCACGCGTGCGGATCGCCGTCGATTCTGTCCTCGAAGCGGATATCCGCCTCGCGCGCCAGTTTCGCCATCGCTTCGCTGTCGGCCAGGTCCACGCCCAGGCGCAGCGCGGCCACGCCGACGCCACGATAAAGTGCCCCGGAATCGAGGAAGTGCCAGCCCAGGGCGCGTGCCACCGCGCGGCTGATCGTGCCCTTGCCCGAGCCGCTGGGCCCGTCAATGGTGATCACCGGCGCCGTGCGACTCATGCCTGCGCCTCGCCGTCCCGAACCCGGATACCGAGGCCGATCCTGCTGGCCAGGGTGGCAAATCCCGGGAAGCTGGTGTCGACATTGGCGCAATCGTCGATACGGATCGCCTCGCGTGCGCACAGCGACGCCACGGCGAAGCTCATCGCGATACGATGGTCGCCACGGCTGTCGATGCGCCCGCCGCCCAGTTGCTCCCTGCCCTCGATCGCCATGCCGTCCTCGAACTCCTCCACGTCGACGCCGATCGCAGCCAGCCCGCGCGCCATCGCGGCGATCCGGTCGCTCTCCTTGACACGCAACTCATGCGCACCGCGCACCCGGCTGGTGCCTTCGGCGCAAGCCGCGGCGATGGCGAACGCGGGGAACTCGTCGATCATATCGGGCACGCGCGCCAGCGGCACGTCCACCGCGCGTAACGAACTGGGCCGCACGCGCAGATTGCCGACCGGCTCGCCAGCGATGTCGCGGCGGTCGAGGATTTCGATGTCCGCCCCCATGTCCAGCAGGGTGTCGAGCAGGCCGGTCCGACGCGGATTCAGGCCGACGTTCTCGATCACGACCTCGCCGTTGCGCGCGATGGCTCCGGCGACCAGGAAAAAAGCGGCTGACGAAAAATCGCCGGGCACCGCGATTGGCTGGGCCGCCAGTTCCCGTCCCGGGCGCAAGCGCACCGTCAATCCTTCGACCACCACATCCGCCCCGAGCGCGGCGAGCATGCGTTCGGTGTAGTCGCGGGTCGCGGCCGGCTCGGTAACGGCGGTCTCACCGCTGGCATACAGGCCGGCGAGCAATACGCAGGACTTGATCTGCGCGCTGGCGACCGGGCAGGTGTAGTCGATGCCGCGCAAGCCATCGGAAGGCTCGATCAGGAGTGGCGCGGTTCCGGCCTCGGTGCTCGCAATGCGGGCGCCCATTGATCGCAATGGGTCCATCACGCGGCGCATCGGCCGGCGCGACAGTGACTCGTCGCCGACCAGCGTGCTGGCGAAGCGCTGCCCGGCGAGCAGGCCGGCGAGCAGGCGCATCGCGGTGCCGGCGTTGCCGCAGTCGAGCGGGTGCGCCGCGCCGCGCAATCCATGCAGCCCGACGCCCTCGATGAGCAAGTCGGTTTCACCGGTGCGCTCGATTGCGACGCCGAGGTCGCGCAGGATCTGTGCGGTGGCGAGTGTGTCCGCGCCGGGGAGGAAGCCACTGACACGGGTGGTGCCGCGCGCCAGCGCACCAAACATCACCGCGCGATGGGAAATCGACTTGTCCCCCGGCACGGTGATGCGGCCATGCACACGATCAGCCGGCTGCAGGTGGAATTCGCGATTGCCTCCGCTCATGCCAGATCCTCGATCAGGACGTGCCCGAGCGCCTCCAGCAGTTCGTCGTTCTCCTGCGGCAGGCCCACCGTGATGCGCAGGCAGTTCGGCAGGCCATAGCCGCCCATCGGGCGCACGATCACGCCGCGCTTGAGCAGCTCGTCTTCGATCGGCTTGGCCGGCCGCCCGAAATCGACCAGCACGAAGTTGCCCTGAGATGGAAACACGAACAGCCCCAGTTTCTGCAGACCCGCGCGCAGGCGCTCGCGCTGCTCCGCATTGGCGGCGCGCACGCGCTCGACGTGCTCCACATCCGCGATCGCCGCAGCGGCCGCCGCCTGGGCATAGAGATTGACGTTAAAGGTCAGCCGGGTACGTTCGAGGACGGCCGCGAGCGCCGGATTGCTGATCGCATAACCGATGCGCAGGGCCGCCAGACCATGCGCCTTCGAGAAGGTGCGCGTGACCACCACATGCGGATGCAGGCTGGCCAGTTGCAGTGCGTCCGGCACCTGGCGCTCGTCCACGTACTCGCGGTAGGCCTCATCGATCACCACGACGGCCGTGTGCGGCACCTTGACCAGGAAGCGCGCCAGCGTGGTGCGGTCCCACCAGGTGCCGGTCGGGTTGTTGGGATTGGCCAGGTAAACCAGCTTGGTCTTGGGCCCGAGCGCCGCGGTCATCGCGTCCGGATCGGCACCAAAGGGCTGAACACCCTCGCGCGGCAGCGCGGAAACCTGCACCGGCAACGCGCCGCTTCCGATCGCCGCGAGCTTGAACACGGCGAAACCGTACTGCGGGAACACCACTTCATCGCCGGGCGCGACAAAAGTCTCGGCCAGCAGCACCAGCAGTTCATGCGAACCGTTGCCGAGCGTGATCGAGCGTGGGTCCACCCCCCAGCGCTGTGCAATCGCCTGGCGCAGCTTGCGCGCGCCGGCGTCCGGGTAGCGGATGGCGTCTTCGAAGTCGCGCTGCTTCAGCACCTCGCGGACACTGGCGCTCGGCCCCAGCCCGTTCTCGTTGGAACCAAGCTCGAGCATTCGCGGCAGGCCGAGCATCTGGCGAATAGTCTCCGGGTCGTAGCCCGGGTCGTAGGCGGAGAGCCGCTGGACGCCGGGGGCGGCAAGTTGTTCGATCTGCATCATCTACCTCGGATGTTCGCTTTCCTGCAGGTGCGGACGGTGGCTGGATCAGGAGTTCCGCTTGGATCAGGGCAACTCGCTGACGCCCAGATCCCGGCATATCTTTCGCGCCAGGTGGTCGTTGATTTCGTTGTGCCGCGGAATGGCCGATCGAGTCTTCAGCTGCGGATGGTGCCACCAGGAATGACGTGCGCCCTCACGCAGCAACTCGCAACCCAGCCGCGCCAAATGCGCAAGCAGATCGCGACGTTTCATACCGCAATTGCGAGTTCTTCGAATCCCTGGCCCGCTGCAGTGCGCGCATCCATCCGATTCAACTCGATGGCTTCCATCAGGGTGATGCGCAATGTTTCGATGAGGGCATCGCGAGTCGCTTCCTGGCAGTTCACGCCCGGAATTTCCTCAATCCATCCCACCCACCACTGGCCATCCTGCTTGATTGCCGCCGTGTAGCTCGCCTGCATTCTGTCCAACTCCCGCCGGTCCGTTGCCCATTGTACGTCTGCGGACGGTTACACGATCGCCGCGGGGTATGCCCCGAGCACCTTGAGCTGGGCGGCAATCGGGCCCAGGTCTGCCAGCGCGGCTTTCAGCTCGGGGCCGTCGATGTGGCCCTCGACGTCGATGAAGAACACGTAGTTCCACTTGGCGCCCTTGGCGGGGCGCGACTCGATGCGGGTCATGCTGATGCCGTGCTGCGCCAGCGGCGTCAGCAACTGGTACAGCGCGCCCGGTTGGTCCTTGACCGCCAACAGCAGCGAGGTCTTGTCGTGGCCGCTGGGCGGGAACAGTTCGCGCCCCATCACCAGGAAGCGCGTGGTGTTGTCCGGGCGGTCCTCGATGTTCGGCGCCAGCACCTTGAGTCCGTAGACCTGCGCAGCGGCGAGGCCCGCGATGGCGCCGGCATCCTCCGCGTTGCGAGCGCGCCGGGCGGCCTCGGCATTGCTGCTGACGGCGATGCGCTCGGCCTTCGGCAAATGCCGGCGCAGCCAGCTGCGGCATTGCGCCAACGACTGCGCGTGCGAGTACACGCGCTCGATCTGCAAGAGATCAGTCGCGCGCGACAGCAGGTTCTGGTGCACCCTGAGCTCGATCTCGCCGCAGATCTTCAGCGGCGTGGTCAGGAACATGTCGAAGGTGTGGTGGACCGCGCCTTCGGTCGAATTCTCGACCGGCACCACGCAGAAGTCGGCGTTGCCGTTCTCGACCTCGGCGAAAGCCTCTTCGATGCTGGCCATCGGTATCGCGATCACCGAATGCCCGAAGTGCTTCTGCACCGCGGTCTGGCTGAATGTGCCCTCGGGGCCGAGGTAGGCGATCTTCAGCGGGTTCTGCTGGGCGAGGCAGGCCGACATGATCTCGCGGAACACCCGCAGCAGTTCTTCATTCGACAGCGGCCCATGGTTCCGGTCCACCACCGCACGCAACACCTGGGCCTCGCGCTCCGGGCGGTAGTAGTCGATCGCCTGCTTCAACGGCCCCTTGGCGATACCCACCTGGCGCGCATAACCCGCCCGCTCCGCGATCAGGTCCTGGATCTGCTTGTCAACGCTGTCGATGCGCTGGCGCAGCTCGGGCAGCGAGTGTGCGACGGTTGCAGCCTCGGTCTTCTTCTTGGGCATCAGGGTGCTGGAACAGGCGTGGCTGGGGACTGGGGCAAAGGGCGCACGGACGCGAGATCGGGGCGGACTGGCTGACTGCAAATCTGTCAGACCCGAGGACCGGGGTTGTCGCGCACCTCCAGCATGCGCCCCAGCCCCCAGTCCCCAACCCCGCCTTTCCCGGTTCAGAGCACCCTGACCGCAAGAATGCCCTCGATCGCCTCGACCTTGGCCACGACGTCGGACGAGATCGGCTGGTCGAGGTCGAGGATGTTGTAGGCGAGTTCGCCGCGCGAGGAATTGAGCATCTGGGTGATGTTGGCGCCGGCGCCACCGAGCACGTGCGAGAGCTGGCCGATCATGTTCGGCACGTTGCGGTTGGCCACAGTCAGGCGCTGCGCGCCGGCGCGCGGCAGGCGCACGCTGGGGAAATTCACTGCGTTGGTGACATTGCCGTTCTCGAGGTAATCGCGCAGTTGGTCGGCGACCATCACCGCGCAGTTCTCCTCGGCTTCGTTGGTCGAGGCGCCCAGGTGCGGGAAGGAAACCACCTTCGCGTGCGACAGGGTGCGCGCGGTCGGGAAGTCGCTGACGTAATGGCCGAGCTTGCCGCTGTCGAGTGCCGCGATCACCGCTTCCTCGTCAACCACGCCCTCGCGCGCGAAGTTCAGCAGGACCAGGCCGTCCTTGGCGTTCGCCAGCGCGGCGGCGTTGATGGTGCCCTTGGTTGCGGGGTTCAGCGGCACATGCAGCGAGATGAAGTCCGACGCAGCGAGCACTTCGCCAAGGCTGCCGGCCTTGTCGACATCGCTGGACAGCTGCCATGCGCCCTCGACGGTCATGTGCGGGTCGAAGCCGATCACGCGCATGCCGATGCCCTTGGCCGCGTTCGCCACGCGCACGCCGATCGCGCCGAGGCCAACCACGCCGAGCGTGCGGCCGACCACTTCGGAACCGACGAAGCGCTTCTTGCCGTCCTCGACCTTGTGCTCGAGCTGTGGATCGGACGGATCCAGGCTGCGCACGAACTCGGTGGCCTCGCGCAGGTTGCGCACCGCCATCAGCATGCCGGCGAGCACCAGTTCCTTGACCGCATTGGCATTGGCGCCCGGCGCATTGAACACCACGATGCCGCGCTTGCTGAGTTCGGTCACCGGCACGTTGTTGGTGCCGGCGCCCGCGCGCGCCACCGCTTTCAGCTCGGGGTTGACCGGAATCTTGTGCAGGTCCGCCGAGCGCACCAGGATCGCGTCCGGCGCGTCGACGTTGTCGCCGATCTCATAACGGCCTTGCGGCAGGCGCGAGGTGCCGCTGACGGAGATCTTGTTGTACGTACGGATCTTGAACATCGGGATGTCCTGGAAGCAGAAACGGGGGATGGGGCACGGCATACGCGGCACGGGAGAAGCGGAGCGCGCGAGTCCGGTGATGCCTAGGGCGGCATTTGCGTGCCCCCTGCCCCGTGCCTCGTGCCCCGCTTCTGCCTCACCCGTTCTTCCGCTGGAACTCGCGCATGTAGTCGATCAGCGCAGCCACCGCATCCTCGCCGGTGGCGTTGTAGATGCTGGCGCGCATGCCGCCGACCGCGCGGTGGCCCTTCAGGCCGAGCATGCCGGCGGCCTCGGCACCCTTGAGGAAGGGCGCATCGAGCTTCTCGTCGGGCAGCACGAAGGGCACGTTCATCCACGAGCGGTAACGCGGATCCACCTTGTTGGTGTAGAAGCCACCGGAACCGTCGATCGCCGCGTACAGCGCCTCGGCCTTGCGCCGGTTGGTCGCGGCGACGGCGCCGAGGCCACCCTGCTGCTTGACCCAGTCGAACACCAGCGCGGCGATGTACCAGCCGAAGGTCGGCGGGGTGTTCAGCATCGACTGGTTCTCGGCATGCGCCTTGTACGACAGGATCTGTGGCAGCGCGCGCGGCTTGCGCTCGAGCAGGTCGTCGCGGACGATCATCACGGTGATGCCGGAGGGGCCGATATTCTTCTGCGCGCCGGCGTACAGCACGCCGTACTTCGAGACATCCAGCGGGCGCGACAGGATCGTGCTGGAGACATCGGCGATGACCGGAGCGGACTGTGCCGGCAGGTCGTAGAACTCCACGCCGTGGATAGTCTCGTTCGGCGTCACGTGCAGGAAAGCGGCGTTGTCGCTGAGTTTCCAACTGGCCACGTCAGGGACGGTGGTGAAGTTCGAGTCGGCGCTGGTCGCGGCGATCTTCGCGGCGCAGACCGGCTTGGCCTCCTTGGCCGCCTTCTCGCCCCAGGCGCCGGTGACCCCGTAGTCTGCGGCCTGGTCGGGGGCTGCGAAGTTCATCGGCAGCAGCGCGAACTGGGTGGTCGCGCCGCCCTGCAGGAACAGGACCTTGTAGTTCGACGGGATCGCGAGGATCTCGCGCAGACTGGCCTCGGCGCTCTCGGCCAGGGCGATGAAAGCCTTGTCGCGATGGCTGATCTCCATCACCGAGGCGCGGGCATCGCGCCACTCCAGCATCTCCTGCTGGGCTTGTCGCAACACGGGTTCGGGCAGCGCACCGGGACCGGCGCTGAAGTTGTAGGCACGGCTCACGCGAAAGCTCCTCACAAGGGCTTGACGCGCCGCAGCATAGGACACCGCCTACGATCGGCGGAAGGCTTGTGTATTCGAATAAATTGGGGTGCCGGCGAATTGCCCGCGCCGCCCAATCGTGCTCACGCTCAAAACTGCCGCGCCCGGCAGCGTTCGGTGCTCACCCGTCACGATCAGGGATCAGCTGGTTCCACCGAGACGCGCACGCGCAGCTTCTCGCCCGGATCGTAGCCCAGCCGCGAGAAGAACACCTCACCACGGTAACGGTACTCGACGTCGTAGCCGACGATGCGCCGCTCGTCGTAGCCGGACTCGACCACGCGGCAGCGGGTTTCGACGCCACGATAGGTGCGCGAAGGATTGTCATTGGCATCGACCTCGCGGCCGACCGCACCACCAATCACCGCGCCGGCCACCGTGGCGGCGCGTCGGCCATCGCCCTTTCCGACCTGATTGCCCAGCGCGCCACCGATCAGCGCACCGACGATGGTGCCGGTGTTGGTGTTTTCGTAGCGCCCGCCGCGGCGCGACACCTCGGTGTCGTAGCACTCTTCGCGCGGCTCGTTGACGCGCACGCTCTCGTATACCGGGTCTACCCGGAGCACGTCGGCATACACCAGACGCACGTTTTCGTCTTCCGGATACTCTGAGTAACCGCGCGGCTGAGCTGCGACCAGCGCAGGCAGACTCAGGGCGGCCAGGAGCAGCGAAATCGACTTGCGCATCGGACGATCTCCGTGACGGCATCAATGCCGTTCTCATGGGGCAATTACACCAGTGCAGCGCTGAATGCTGTCTGAGACGGCGCCGGGTTTCCAGCCCCCCGTTCAGCTCGCCAGCCGCTGCAGCTCCTGCAGATACGCTCGCGAGTACGCATCGCGCCGCGGATGCTGCCCCGCGTGAACCACTCTCTGGCCCGACACGCCCACCTGGCGCGGCGGATGACGGCTCGGCGCAAAGATCCAGCAGCCCATGATCTCGTCGGGCGACGCGCCCGCGCAGGCTGGATCGCCGTCGTCGAGCACGATCCAGTCGGCGTCGCCGCCGAAACGGAACCCGCCCGGGGCGGCACCGCAGGCCTGCGCGCCGCCGGCAACCGCCTCGCTCCACAGGTTCGCCGCGACATCCGGGCGCTCACCGTCTCCCAGCAGCGTGCGCCGCCCGCTCGCGAGTCGCGCCTGGTATTCCAGCCAGCGCAGTTCTTCGCGCGGATCGAGGCCGATATGGCTGTCGGAGCCGATGCCGTAGCGCCCTCTCCGCCCGCGCAGCCCAGGCAAGTCGAACAGACCGTCGCCGAGATTGGCCTCGGTCGTGGTGCAGATGCCGACCACCGCGCCGGCGCGCGCGATCGCGTCGAGTTCACCCGCGCTGGCGTGCGTTGCGTGCACCAGGCACCAACGCGCGTCGACTTCCGCCAGGTCGAACAGGCGTTCGATCGGACGCCGGCCATGCACCGCCAGGCACTGGTCGACCTCCAGTTGCTGTTCGGCCACATGGATGTGCAGCGGCCGGTCGGCCCAGAACGGATCGGCCAGCAGTTCGCTGAGGGCTTCTGCGGACACGGCGCGCAGCGAGTGGATGGCGGCACCCACGCGCAAGCGGGGGCCATCGGCCTGTCGCGCCAGGCTCTGGCACAGATCCAGGAATTCGTTTGTCGGGTGTGCAAAACGCAGTTGCCGCTCGACCAGCGCTTCATCGCGGAACCCGCCGCGCTGGTACAGCGTCGGCAGCAGCGTCAGGCCGATGCCGACCTCGGCCGCGGCCGCGATCAGCGCCTGCGACATCGCGTCGCTGTCTGGATAGCGGGCGCCACCGGGCTGGTGGTGCACGTAGTGAAACTCGCACACGCGCGTGTAGCCCTGCTCGACCATCTCGGTGTACAGCCAGCGGGCAATCGCGTGCAGCGACTGCGGATCGATGCGCCCGGCGTGGCGGTACATCGCCTCGCGCCAGCTCCAGAAGCTGTCGTCGGAGCGACCGAAGCGTTCGGCGCTACCCGCCATTGCCCGCTGGAAGGCGTGCGAGTGCAGATTCGGCATCCCCGGCAGCACGAAACGGCCAAGGTGTGGGACTCTCCTGCGCGGGCTGTCGGGCGCCACCTCGGTCCAGCGCCCGTCCGCGCCGGCAACCAGGCGGACATTGGCGCGCCAGCCATCCGGCAGCAGCGCGTAGTCGCAGTGACCCTGGAACATGTGCTATCCCGTGGTTCGAATCGGCTGATGCTACGTCGAGTACCGCTTGCCGGCACCGCATCGCCACCCTTGAGCCGGAGATTGCGCCGATGTGGGATTGTCTGTGGATCGCGCCGCGGCTGTGGACCGGCGGCACCGCGCCGGCCTTGATCGAGGACGCCGCACTGGCATGCCAGGGCGGCAGGATCACCTATGCCGGCCCTGCGAACGACCTGCCCGACGCGCCATCGCGACTGGCACGCGAGGTGCGCCGGCACGCGCATGGCCTGCTGACGCCGGGCCTGATCGATTGCCACACGCATCTGGTGTTTGCCGGGAACCGCGCGGACGAATACCGCGAGCGCCTGGCCGGGACCAGTTACGCCCAGATCGCGGCGCGCGGCGGCGGCATCGCCGGCAGCGTGCGCCTGACCCGCGCGGCGAGCAGCGACGAGCTCTACGCCCAGGCCGCTGCCCGCGCGCGGCAATTGATCGCGGACGGCGTCACCACCATCGAGATCAAGAGCGGCTACGGGCTGGACCTGGAATCCGAGCGCAAGATGCTCAAGGTGGCGCGCCGTCTGGGCCGCAGCCTGGGCGTGACCGTACGCACCAGCTATCTCGCCCTGCATACGGTGCCAGCCGACACCAGCGATCGCGCCAGCTACGTGCGCGCGGCCATCGAGGAGTGGTTGCCGCAACTGGCGGCCGAAGGCCTGGTCGATGCGGTCGACGCCTATCATGAGGGCATCGCATTCAACGCCGACGAAGTCGCTGCGCTGTTCCGCGCCGCGGCCGCGCTGAAACTGCCGGTACGCCTGCACGCAGACCAGTTGAGCGACCAGCAGGGCGCCGCGCTCGCCGCCGCGCACGGCGCGCTTTCGGCCGACCATCTGGAATGCACCGACGCCGCGGGCTGCGCCGCACTGGCGCGCGCGGGCACCGTGGCGGTTCTGTTGCCCGCCGCCTACCTGGTGCTCAAGGAAACCCGCAAACCACCGGTGACGCAGCTACGTGAGGCAGGCGCCGCGATGGCAGTCGCCACCGACGTCAATCCCGGCACATCGCCGCTATTGTCGCTGCGCACGGCGATGAGCCTGGCGATCAGCCTGTTCGACCTGCAGGTGGAGGAAGCCCTGCTCGGCACCACGCTGCATGCGGCAAAGGCGCTGGGTCTGCAAGAGACGCACGGCATCCTCGCGCCCGGAAAGCGCGCGGATTTCGTCTGCTGGGAAGCGGAATCGCCGGCCGAGCTGGTCTACTGGCTCGGCGGGGTGCTCGCACGCGAAGTGGTCGCGGGCGGCAACATCATCCACGGCCGCCCCTAACAGCATTGATGCCGGAACGGGGCGACCTGCGACTGGCGTGCGGCGGAATGCCCGCCGCGCGGCTCAGCCCTTCTTGGCGGCCTTGGCCGGCGCCGCGACGACTGCCTTCTTCGCCCGCTGCAGGCGGCTGTTGCCGTAGGAACCCTTGAAGATCTTGCCCTTGCGGCTGCGCTTGTCGCCACGACCCATGTTCTTCTCCATCCTTGCAGTGCTGGCCGGCACCGTGCCGAACCAAACCGCGAAGACTAACAGGTCGCGCCGCGGGCTGCACCTGCCCATGCCAGTGCGTGCGCCGCGAGCGCGCGTCCGCTGAGCCAGGCGCCCTCCAACCGCGAACCACAGCACCAGTCGCCACCCAGGGCGATCCGGCGCGTCGCATCCGCCAGCGCGCCCGCATCCAGGGGCGCCTCGGCGAGGGCGTAGCGCCAGCGATGCGCCCACCAACGCGCCGGTGCGTGCCCGCTCCCGGTGATCCCGGCGAAGGCGGCGAGGATCTCCGGCCCCACAGCATCCGGCGTCGACTCCAGGTGTGCGCGGCTGAACCTTGGGCCGGCATGCACCAGCCAGCGCTCCCCTGATGGCCGCAGCGGCTTGCTGCTGTCGCGCGCGATCCATGAAAGTGGCCCGTGATTGACGAAGGCCGCGTCGAATTCGAGCTCGATGGGGCGATCGAATTCCAGCATCACCGCCCAGCACGGGGCGAAGCGGATCGCCGCGGCATCGCGCGAGACCGCCTCATGCGGCAGCAACTCGACCGCCTGGGTCGCCGGCAGGGTGCACAGCAGGCTGGCGAATGGCCCCTCGCGACCACCGTCGGCGAGTTGCAGCCACCACCCGTGCGCGTCGCGCGTGCAATCGACCACCCGCCGGCTGCACTGGACATCCAGCCCCAGGAGCAAATCGGCCGCCAGTGCCGACATCCCGGGCTGCGCCACCCAGCGGGTCTCGTGGGTTCCCGGTTCCCGGCGGCCGTCGGCATCGATGACGCTCATCCGTGGCTGCCAGCGAGCGACGACGCCGCGCTCGCGCAGGCGATCGACCGCCGCGATGAAGGCGGGATCGCGCGCCGTGAAGTACTGTGCGCCGTGGTCGAAATGCGCGCCGTCGCGTACCCGCGTCGCGGCGCGACCGCCGGGCGCGCGACCCTTGTCGTAGACGCGGACGGCGACTCCGTTGTCCGCCAGCGCGCGGGCGGCGCTGGCGCCAGCGATCCCGGCGCCGAGGACGGCAACCACTTCCACGCCGCCCATCAACCGGCTCCGGACAGCACGGCGATGAGCACCACGTGCACCACCACCACCGCGCCGGAGAGCCGCGCGCGCAGCTTCATGAACCACGCTGGCCATTCCGGCGACGGCCGGCGCATCACGTCGAAGAAGCCGATCACGGCATACACCAGCGCCAGGATCTTCAGCGCGTCGAGCGGCTGGACCAGCAGGCTGCCGCAGGCGATGAGGCTGGGAAACACCGACAGCGCCAGCGGACGCCAGCCGGCCTCACCCAGCGCCGCGCCCCAGCGAACTCCGCCGAGAAAGGACAGGATCACTGCCGAATAGGCGACGAAAGCCTGCAGCGCGAGCGCCCGCAGCGGCGCGTCTTCGACGATCATTGCGCCCAGCGCCGCGGCCGCAAACGGGATCAACCCGGTCCCGCCCAGCCACGCGGCAGCGGGCGGGATCTGTCTCGACATGAACGCACCGGGTGCCGCCAAGCTCTACTCCTTCACCGCGGGCCGACACCGCTTCCGGTCAGCTGCCGCCACCAAACTGCAGGAATTGCGAATCATGGAATACCTGGATGTGCTGGAAAGGTGCAGGACGACCCTGCCCCAGCCCTTTGGGCGTGGATCCGACGCGGAGCGCGATGCCCTGGCGCGCTTCGCCCGGTTTTTCTCCGACTTCTCGCCGGACAAGGTTGACCGGCTGGTCGACCTGACTTATGCGCCGGATGTGTGGTTCAACGATACGTTGAAGACGATTCGCGGCCGCGACGCCCTGCGAGGCTACCTGCGCCACAGCGCCGAAGCCGTGGAGAGCTGCCGCGTCGAGATCCTGGACACCCTCGGCAACGACCGCGGGGACTATTACCTGCGTTGGACGATGGTGATCCGTTTCCGCCGTTTCAAGCGGGGGCAGGACACCCAGACCATCGGCATGAGCCATTTGCGCTTCAACGCCGAAGGCCTGGTGCTGCTGCACCAGGACTACTGGGATTCGACCGCTGGGCTGTTCGAGCACGTGCCGCTGCTCGGCACCGGCATCCGCGCGATCAAGCGGCGGGTCTGATTCACACGCGAGGGGGGCGGCGCCTGGCCGCCGGCTTGCCGCCCTGCCCGACTTCCTCGCGCAGCGACTGCAGCAGCGAGAACTGGAAGGGTCGCATGCCGATCACCAGGCCCACGCCGCGGCGCTTGGCGCCGGGCAGGCTGGCGTCCACCGACGCCAATTCGGTGAATTCGCGCACCATGCGTTCCAGTCGTCGGCGCAGCAGCGCCAGCGAAGCGCTGCCCAGTTCCTTGACCTCCAGGCGCAGCAGCGCATCGCTGCCCTCGAAGCTGCCGCGGAAGAACTCGACCAGCGCGCTGCGCGCCCAGCGCCGCATTACCGGCCCCTGCGCGCGCCATTCGAAATCCCGCGCCACGCATAACCTCACGCGGTTCTCCGGTTGCAGTTCGAGCAGTTTCAGGCGGTCCAGCCGCGCCAACAGGCGCACGATCGCGGTGTCGGCGATGCCGAACTCCTGCTGCACCTCGGCCACGCTCCAGTCATTGCACAACAGGTGGAACAGGATCAGCAGCCGCGGCTCCTCGGCCAGCGCTTCCTCCTGCGCCAGGTTGAGCTCGCTCGCCTGCTCGGACACCCGGCGGCCACTCTTGGCGAGCTCGAAGAAATCGATCTCGAGCACTGCGCAGATGCGCTCCAGGCGTTCCAGTGTGATCCCGCCACGCGAGAACATGCGCTTGACGCTCGGCTCGGACAGATCGAGGGCGCGGGCGAGGTCCGCATAGCGCAGGTTGCGCGCCTTCAACTGTCGCTTGAGCGCCTCGCGCAGGCGCAGGGCTTCGCTCATGGGTGCGCTCCGCGGATCGCCGTCCGCTCCGGTAGGTATCGCCATTCGATACCTTGAACGCACGTATTGCAACATGTGCGGTGCACGCACAGCCTGCGGCCACCCACCCGGAGGCCGCCATGAGCGTCATCGATCCCGTCGCCACCCGCAGCGTCCGTCTCAACGACGTGCACTCGCGCCTCAACGCCACCCAGGTTGCCGAGGTCCTGCGACCGGTGTCGGTCGAGGCGGCGGCCTCGATGATCCGGCGCGCGGCACGCAGCGGCGCGCCGCTGGTGCCGATGGGCGCGCAGCATGCGATGGGCGGACAGCAATACCTCGACGGCGGCCTGGTGATTGACACCGCCGGGCTCGACCGCATCGAGCAGTTCGACGATGTCCGCGGCCTGGTGACCGTCGAAGGGGGCATCCGCTGGCCGGCGCTGCTCGACTGGCTGCAGCGCAGCCCGCGCAACTCCGGCCGCTGGACGGTGCGCCAGAAACAGACTGGCGGCGACAACTTCAGCCTCGGTGGCTCGGTCGCGGCAAACGTGCATGGCCGGATCCTCGGCCACGGTCCGCTGGTGGACGACATCGAATGGCTGGAGATCGTCGATGCCAGCGGCGAGCGCCGCAAACTCAGTCGCAACGAGGATCCGCTGCACTTCGCCCACGTGGTCGGCGGCTATGGCCTGTTCGGCCTGGTCACGCGGGTCTGCCTGCGCCTCACCCGCGAGCAGACGCTCGAGCGCGAGGTGTCGCTCGAACGCGTCGGCACGCTGATGCAGCGCTTCGACGAGGCCATCGCGCGGGGCTGCCGCTATGGCGATTTCCAGTTCGCGGTCGATCCGGACAGCCCGGATTTCCTCGACCTCGGCATCCTGTCCTGCTACCGGCCGGTGGATGCCGAACCCAGCCAGAATCCGCTGGCGCTGGGCAACGACGGCTTCCGTCATTTGCTGCACCTGGCGCACGTGGACAAGACCCGTGCATTCGACGAGTACGCGGCGCACTATCAGCGCAGCCACGGCCAGCGCTATCCGCTGTTGGCGCAGCACAGCGGGATCTACCTCGACGGCTACCACGATGCCATCGACCACGCGCTCTGCCACCACGGCTCGGAGATGATCAGCGAGTTGTACGTTCCGCGCCCGCAGTTCGCGCGTTTCATGGGCCTCGCGGCCGAGACCCTGCGCCGTCACCGCGCGGATCCGATCTACGGCACCGTGCGCCTGATCGAGCCCGACCGCACCACCGCACTGCCCTGGGCGCGCGAAGCCTGGGCCTGCACCGTCTTCAACCTGCACGTGCAGCACCGCGGCAACGGCCCGCTGGAGGCCGCTGCAGCCTTCCGCGGCCTGATCGACTGCGCGCTCGATTGCGGCGGCAGTTACTACCTCACCTACCACCGCTGGGCCCGCCCGGATCAGCTGGAAGCCGCACACCCAGGCATCCGTGCATTCCTGGCGCACAAGCGCGAATTGGATCCGCGCGGCGTGTTCCAGAGCGACTGGTACCGGCATCTGCTGCGCTGTCTCTGAGCCCAACCCCTTCCTGACGGAGTCCTGCCATGATCAAGACCCTGATGCATTTGCTGCCAGCCTGCCTGGTTGCAGCGAACGCCAACGCCCTGGAGGCGACGCAGCTGACCGGTCACTGGGAGGGCTCTGGACGTTATTACGAGGTCCGCTTGCAGCGAGAACTGCCGGCACCCCGGTTTGAACTGACGATCGACGCCGACCTGGTGTTGCGCGGCAAGCTTGGCGACGCCACCATCGTGCCCGCGCGGCCGCGCAAGACCGGCGACCGGGTCGATTACTACCTGGCACTCGATGGCCGCGTCGCGCCGGGAGAGTCGATGCAAGGCAAGGACCATGTCCTGATCCTGATCCATGGGCTCGACGCGGACAGTTTCGAGGCCGATTTCCACCTGAAGGACTCGTTCGGCTTCGACTTCAGCATGCACCCCGGCGAATTGCACGGCAACCGTCACCAGCCCTGAGGCCGCGATCACCTGCCCGGGCGGCGGCGCGGCGGGATAGCATCGCCCGCACAACCGGCAGCGGGGGAGGACGATGGCAGCTGATCGCAACGATGCGGCACCCGAGGACACGCGTCCCTTCGTCGTTCCTTGCGCCGACTTGACGCCCGCAGCCCCCTGGCGCTGGCTGCGCCTGGGCTGGCAGGATTTGCGCGCCGCGCCGGGGCTGTCGCTGGTTTTCGGTGGGGTGATCCTGCTGGTCAGCATCGGCGTCTCGGCGCTGGCCTGGTACCTCGGGCGCTTCGCGCTGCTGGCAACCTTGGTGTCGGGTTTCGTTTTCGTGGCGCCGCTGATCGGCGTCGGGCTCTATTGTGTCAGCCGCGAACTGGCGGCCGGCCGTCGACCCACGCTCGACAAGTCTTTCGTGCTCGCACGGCGTGTGGTCGGCCAGGCCGGCGTGTTCGCGCTGGCGCAGCTGGTGATCCTGCTGCTGTGGTCGCGCGCCGGGATGATGATCAATGTGTTCGTGCCGGTGCAGGCAGACGACTGGCCGGCATTGATCGAATACCTCGCGATCGGCTCGGCCGTGGGCTCGATCTTCGCCTCGTTCACCTTCGCCACTGCAGCATTCTCGCTGCCGATGATCGCCGATCGTGATGTCGACATGGTGACCGCCTGCGTGTCCAGCGTGAACGCGGTGCTGCGCAACAAATGGACCATGCTGCTGTGGGGCGCGCTGATCGCGCTACTGACGGCGATTGGATTCGTCACCGCCTACCTCGGCCTGGTGGTGATCATGCCCTGGCTGGCCTATGCGGCCTGGCACGCCTATCGCGAAACCCTGGACGCCTCGGCCTGGCCGGCGCTGGACTGATCGCCGCCACAGTGACTTTCGCCCCTGTACGGGCGGGATGGCGGGCGTAGCCTCGCGACCCTTGTTCACACTCAGGTCGGACGCCCGCCCATGCTGCCTGCACGCCCGCGCACCTTGCTGTCGCTTGCCCTCACCCTCTCCCTGCCGATGTTCGCGGCCGCCGCGGATGCCGATCGCTGGGAGATCCCGGTGGCGGTCAGGACCCTCGACAATGGCCTGACGGTGGTCGTTTCGAGGACCGCAGCGCGCCGGTCGTCGGCGTCAGCGTGGTCTACAAGGTCGGTATGCGGCTGGAGCCGAAGAACCGTACCGGTTTCGCGCACCTGTTCGAGCACCTGATGTTCGAGGGCACGCCGAACGCGCCGGAAGGCACCTTCGACAAGGTCATCACCGGCGGCGGCGGCCGCAACAACGGCTCCACCCGGCCGGACTACACCAACTACATCGAAGTGGCACCGGCCTCCGCGCTGGAGCCCATCCTGTGGCTGGAGGCGGACCGCATGACTACCCTGGACTTCAACGAGAAGACCCTGAAGAACCAGCAGGACGTGGTCAAGGAAGAGATCCGCGTCAACGTGAAGAACCAGCCCTACGGCGGCTTCATGTGGATCGACATCTCGCAGCACGCCTTCCAGAAGTGGGAGAACAACCACGACGGTTACGGCAGCTTCGTCGACCTGGACAACGCCAGCCTGGACGACGTGCGCGCCTTCCACCGCGACTATTACGGCCCGAACAACGCCGTGATCGCGATGGCCGGCGACATCAGCGCCGAGGAAGGCTTCAAGCTGGCCGAGAAGTACTTCGGCAAGATCGAGCGCCGCGAGACGCCGCCGCCCCCGGATGTGAGCGAGCCGTTGAACACCAAGGAAAAACGCATCACCCAGGCTGACGACCTGGCCCAGGTGCCGGCGGTGGCCGTTGCGTGGAAAATCGCCGAGCGCGGCAGCCCGGACCAGGCGCCGTTCGCGGTGCTCGCCGAAGTGCTCGCCGGCGGCGATGCCTCGCGCATGTACCAGGGTCTGGTGAAGGGCAAGGAAATGGCCCTGAACATCGATTTCCTGTTCGGCCTTACCAGCCCCTTCGAGTTCGACGGCCCGACCCTGTTGACGCTGTTCGCGCTGTACAAGCCGAACGTCACCAGCGAGCAGCTGATCGCGGAGATGGACGCGCAGATCGCGAAGATCGTCGCCGAAGGGGTCTCCGACGAGGAGCTCGCGCGGGTCAAGACCGGAATGCTCGCGGACTGGAACAACGGCAACGAGAGCCTGCTGAGCCGCGCCGACAACCTGGCGATCTTCCAGGCGCTGTGGGGCGACGCGAAGGTCATCAACCAGGTGCCGGGCTGGATCGAAGGCGTGACCTCCGACGACTTGAAACGTGTCGCGAAGAAGTACCTGACCGCCGAGAACCGCACCGTCATCGATCGCAAGCCGAAGGCCATGCTGGCCGACGCTGCCGCCAGCAAGAACGAGGGCTGAGAACCATGAACAAGACTCTGATCGCTGCGCTGATCGCCGCGCTGCTCGCCCCGGTCGCCTATGCCGACACCTTCGCCATGCCCAAGGACCTGCCAGCGTATGCGCCGGACAAGCCGCTGCCGGTACCGGAGATCGCCAAGAAGACGCTGGAAAACGGCCTCACCGTGTGGGTGCTGCCGCGCGATGGCGTGCCGCGCGTCGATTACGTGCTGGCGTTCAAGGGCGCGGGCCTCGCGGCGGATCCGGCGGACATGCCGGGCTTTGCGTCTACCCTTGCGAGCATGCTCAGCGAGGGCACCGAGAAGCGCGATTCCAAGGCGATCGCCGAGACCGCGCAGAGCTATGGCGGCAGCGTGGGCGCCGGCGCCGGCAACGACGGCCTGACCCTGTACGCCAATGCCACTGCCTCGAAGGCCGAGGCGATGATGCAGCTGCTGGCGCAGATCGCGCGCACGCCGAACTTCCCGGAAAAGGAAGTAGCTTTGGCCAAGGCGAATGCGCTGCAGGGTCTCAAGGCCGCCGAGGCGCAGCCCGGATTCCGCGCCTCGCGCGCGATCTCCAAGGCGGTCTATGGCGACCACCCGTATGCACGCACGCAGGCCACCGAGGAAGCGATCAACGCGGTCACCCGCGAGAAGCTGCAGCAGGCCTATGCCGAGCGTATCCGCCCGGACCAGGCGCTGCTGGTGGTGACCGGACGCATCGAGGCCGAGGCCGCGTTCAAACTGGCAGAGTCTGCCCTTGGTGACTGGAAGGCCAGCGGCGACGCGCCCAAGGCCGCGCCAGCTGCGCGTACCGAGGCCGAACCGAGCTTCGTCCACCTGCCGCGCGAAGGCAGTGTGCAGTCCAGCGTGCGCATCGGCCGCCCGGCGATCCCGGCCACCCATGCGGACTACATCCCGCTGCGCCTGACCACCACCATCCTCGGCGGTGGATTCAGCAGCCGCCTGATGCAGAACCTGCGCGAAGACAAGGGCTACACCTATGGCGCGGGCGTGGGCTTCGGCGCCAATGCATCCGGCGGCTCCCTGATCGCCAGTTCCGACGTGCGCAACGAAGTCACCGGAAAGGCCGTCGGCGAGTTCTTCGCTGAGTACAAGCGCATCGGCGAGGAAGCGGTCAGTGCCGAAGAACTCGACATGAACAAGCGCTACGTCGCCGGCGGCTACTTGATCAGCAACCAGTTGCAGGGCGCAGTCGCCGGAACGCTGGCCGGCAACTGGCTTATCGGCTTGCCGCCGGAGTTCCTCGGCGAGTTCGTGCCCAAGGTGCGCGAGGTCAGTGCCGAGCAGGTCCAGGCGATGGGCACCAAGTACTTCAAGCCTGATGCGCAGTCCATCGTTGTCGTTGGCGACGAGGCGGTGGTCGAGCAACTGAAGGGCTACGGCAAGTTCGAGGACGTCCACTGAGTTCGCGCATGCCGCCACCGCCTCAGCGCGGTGGCGGCAGCCGCTGGTCCACGTTGCGCCGCGCGCGCGACATCTGGCGTTCGGCCCAGCGCTTCAGCACCTTCGCCCGGCGGGCTCCAGCCTGCGGGTCGCGCAGCACTTCCTCGACGTTGTTCAACACGCTGTCGACCGGCCCGTGAGCCTGGCTCGACGGGCCGCGGGCGGCTGCCCACAAGTCGATCCATTCATCGCTGCGGCGCCCGAAATCGAGCACGGCGCGAAAGTAGCGCGGCTCCTGGCGCTTGCTCAGCGCCGCATCGAGCAGGGCGGCGGCTAGAGACAGCGGACTGAGCGCCAGGTCGCGCGCCGCTTCGATGAGCAGTTTCAGTTGCAGCACCAGGACGTCGCGCGCCAGCACGCGCTCATGAGAGACCGGCGGTTCGTGCATGGTGGTCGCAAGCAAGGAGGGACGCCGAGCATAGTCGGCGTCCCACGAGCATGGCAGTGACGGAAGGCGCGGGTCAGCCTTCCGGTGTCAGCTTCAGCAGGCGTGCGCCGCCACCATCCTCCAGCAACCAGATCGCTCCATCCGGCCCCTGCTCCACTTCGCGGATGCGCTCGCCCATGGCGTAGCGCGCCGCCTCGCGTGCGCTCGTGCCGTCGATCTCGACGCGCACCAGCGCCTTGGAGCCCATCCCAGCGATCAGCGCATCGCCCGTCCAGTCGGCGAACATCTCGCCGCGGTAGAAAATGAAATCGCCGGGCGCGATCACCGGGGTCCAGCTGATCTCCGGCGCGTTGAATTCCGGACGGGTGTCGTGGTCGGGAATGTCGCGGCCGTCATAGTGGCTGCCGTTGGAGACCACCGGCCAGCCGTAGTTCGATCCGCGCTCGATCAGGTTGAACTCGTCGCCACCGGCAGGACCGTGCTCGATCTCCCACAAGCGCCCCTGTGCATCGAAGGCGATACCCAGCGGATTGCGCAATCCGAGCGCCCAGATCTGCGCGGTCACGCCGCCCTTGTCGCTGAAGGGATTGTCGCCGGGCACGCTGCCGTCATCGTTCAGGCGCACCATCTTGCCCAGATTGCCGCTCATGTCCTGCGCCGGGTCGAAATGCTGGCGATCGCCGGAACTGATGTAGAGGTGGCCATCCGGGCTCAAGGCGATGCGGTGGCCGAAATGACCGCGTCCGCTCATTTTTGGCGACTGGCGCCAGATCACCGCCAAATCGGTGAGCGCGCCGCCGCCGGCATCGTCCAGCGCCAACTTCGCGCGTGCCACTGCAGCACCGATCTTGCCGTCTTCGCCCGCCTCCGCATAGCTCAGGTAAACCCACTTGTTTTCCGCGAATTTCGGGTGCAGGACGACGTCGCCGAAGCCACCCTGGCCGCCATAGGCCACCTTGGGCACGCCACTGATGTCGCCAGTCGCGCCACCGATGGCGTGCAGCTTGAGCCGGCCCTGCTTCTCGGTCACCAGCAAGCGCCCGTCCGGCAGGAAGGCCATCGCCCAGGGCTCGTCGAACGTCGCCACTTCCTCGACCTTGAATGGCGCGGGGGAAGCCGGCGGCGCATCGGCGAAACTGCAGGCGTTGAGCGCCAGGCAGAGCGTGGCGGTGAGCAGCGTGGGACGGAACATGGCGGGCTCCAGATGTTCTTCGCGAAATCACTATTTTGGCACGCACCCGCGCCATGCCGGCGTCAAGGGCGCCTTGCACGGTTAACATGGGCGCAGCGCAACGCGAAGTCGCCCCTTGGGCCGCGCGGCCTGTTTTTCTTGTCGGCATAGGACGCCAAGGACGCAAAGACGAGCAGGGAAAATGCGCGCACCGGCGGGCAAAATCAGGCCAGTCGGCAGATTGCTCTTCTTGGCGTCCTTTGCGTCCTTTGCGGATCCAACGCATTTGGAATCTGGACCATGACGACGCATCTATTCGACGCGATCATCCTCGGCGGCGGCGCCGCCGGGCTGATGTGCGCGCTGACCGCCGGCCGGCGCGGGCGCCGGGCGCTGGTGATCGAGCACGCCAACCGGGTCGGCAAGAAGATCCTGATGTCCGGCGGCGGGCGCTGCAACTTCACCAATGTCGGCACCGCGCCAGGGAACTTCCTGTCGGCCAATCCGCATTTCTGCAAGTCGGCGCTAGCGCGCTACCGGCCGGCGGATTTCATCTCGATGGTCGAGCGCCACGGCATCGGCTTCCACGAGAAGGAACTCGGCCAGCTGTTCTGCAACGACTCGTCGAAGCAGATCGTCGCGATGCTGCTCACCGAATGCGCGCAGGCCGGTGTGCGCATCGAAACCGGCTGTGCGGTGAGCGCGGTCGCCCGGGTCGACGACGCATTCCGGGTCGACTGCACCCTGGGCCCGGTGACCGCGCCGTCGCTGGTGGTGGCCACCGGAGGCCTGTCGATCCCGTCGATGGGCGCCAGCGGCTTCGGCTATGACCTCGCGCGCCAGTTCGGCCACCGCGTGCTGCCGACACGCGCGGGCCTGGTGCCTTTGACGCTGACCGGCTCGCACCTGGAGCATTGGAGTCCGCTCAGTGGCGTGTCGCTGCCGGTGCGCGCCAGCGCCGGGCGCACACGCTTCGAGCACGACATGCTGCTGACGCATCGCGGCCTGAGCGGCCCGGCGATCCTGCAGATCTCCAGCTACTGGCAACCCGGCGATCTATTGCGAATCGATTTGCTGCCGGGCCGGGATCCGCTCGAGTACCTGCTCGCCGCGCAGAAGCAGCGGCCGGCGGCGGGCCTGCCTGGCGCGCTCGCCGAGGCGCTGCCGAAGCGCTTCGCCCAGCGCTTCGCCGAGTTGTATGCGGACGAACGCCCGCTGCGCCAGTTCAACAAGCCGGAACTGACGGCATTGGCGGCGCGCCTGGCCGACTGGCCGGTGGTCCCGAGCGGCACCGAGGGCTATCGCACCGCCGAGGTCACCCTCGGCGGCGTCGACACCGACCAGGTATCGTCGTCCACCATGATGTCGAAGGAGGTGACCGGGCTGCACTTCGTCGGCGAGGTGCTGGATGTCACCGGCCACCTCGGCGGCTACAACTTCCAGTGGGCCTGGGCCTCCGGACACGCTGCCGGCAGCGCCATCTGAGAACTTGCGCCCGCGGCGCCGCTCCCCGAGCATCCGCGACCGCCCGGGACCGAACCACGACCATGCTGCGCCTCACCGAGATCAAGCTGCCGCTCGACCACCCGCCGGAGGCGCTGCGCGCGGCGATCCTCGAGCGCCTGGGCGTGCCGGACGCGCAACTGGCCGGCTTCAAGGTCTACAAGCGCAGCTATGACGCACGCAAGCGCTCGGCGATCCTGTTGATCTACACGGTCGATGTGGAACTCGCGCCAGCGACCGAAACATCGCTGCTCCAACGCGGCGTGCCGCACCTGGTCGCCAGCCCGGACCAGCGCTACCGCTTTGTCGCGCATGCGCCGCCCGGCCTGAGCGAACGCCCGGTGATCATCGGCTTTGGCCCCTGCGGCCTGTTCGCGGCGCTGATCCTGGCGCAGAGCGGATTCCGGCCGATCGTGCTCGAGCGCGGCCGTGCGGTGCGCCAGCGCACCAAGGACACCTGGGGCCTGTGGCGGCAGCAGCGACTGGACCCGGAGTCCAATGTCCAGTTCGGCGAAGGCGGCGCCGGGACATTCTCCGACGGCAAGCTCTACAGCCAGATCAAGGATCCGCAGCATTACGGGCGCAAGGTGCTGGAGGAATTCGTCAAAGCTGGCGCGCCGGACGAAATCCTGTACGTGAGCAAGCCGCATATCGGCACCTTCCGCCTGGTCAGCATGGTCGAGCGCATGCGCGCCGGGATCATCGCGCTCGGCGGCGAGATTCGCTTCGAGGCGCGCGTCGAGGACCTGCTGCTGGACGATTCGCACGCGGTGCGAGGCTTGCGCCTGGCGGATGGCGAAGAACTCGCATGCCGCCACGTCGTGCTGGCCATCGGCCACAGCGCGCGCGACACCTTCCGCATGCTGTACGCGCGCGGTGTGCACATCGATGCCAAGCCTTTCTCGATCGGCTTCCGCATCGAGCATCCGCAATCGCTGGTGGACCAGGCGCGCTTCGGCGCATTCGCCGGGCATCCGCTGCTGGGCGCCGCCGACTACAAGCTGGTGCATCACTGCGGCAACGGGCGCTCGGTCTACAGTTTCTGCATGTGCCCGGGGGGCACTGTGGTGGCGGCCACGTCCGAGGCCGGCCAGGTGGTCACCAACGGCATGAGCCAGTATTCGCGCAACGAGCGCAACGCGAATGCCGGCCTGGTCGTGGGGATCAGCCCGGCCGACTACCCCGGCGATCCGTTGGCCGGCATCGAGTTCCAGCGTCGGCTCGAAAAGCACGCCTTCGAGCTTGGCGGCGGCGGCTATATCGCGCCGGGCCAGCGGGTCGCCGACTTCCTCCAAGGGATCCCCTCGCGCGGCTTCGGCGGGGTGGAGCCGTCCTACAAACCCGGCGTGCTGCCCTGCGATCTCGCGACCGCCCTGCCCGGCTACGCCATCGCGGCGATCCGCGAGGCGATCCCGGCGCTCGACCGCCAGCTGAAGGGCTTCGCGCTCGGCGATGCGGTGCTGACCGGCGTCGAGACCCGCACCTCCTCGCCCATCCGCATCCAGCGCGGCGAGCACTACCAGAGCGTCAACACGCCGGGCCTGTACCCGGCCGGCGAAGGCGCCAGTTACGCCGGCGGCATCTACTCGGCGGCCATCGACGGCATCGAGGTGGCGCAGGCGGTGGCGCTGGCGATGACCCGGTGAACCGGCCGCGCTTCCGCCTGCCGCCGCTGCCCGGATACCTGTCCTGTCGCAAGGTACTGACCGCGCCGTTCGAGGGCTCGTTGATCGACGCGATGTGCGCGCACTATGCCGAGGTGCCGCGCCAAGAACTGGAGCAGCGCTTCGCCCAGCGGCATGTGTTCGGCGAGGACGGCCAGCCGGTGGCTGCCGACCTGCCCTTCCGCGCGCCGTTCGAGGTGCACTACTACCGGCCCTTCGCCGAAGCGCCGATTCCGGTGCGCGAAGCGATCCTGCACGAAGACGAATACCTCATCGCGGTCGACAAACCGCACTTCCTGCCGGTGCATCCGGCGGGCAAATACCTGCGGGAAACCCTGGTCGAGCGCCTGCGCCAGCGGCTCGGTTGCGCCGACCTGTCGCCGTTGCACCGGCTGGACCGCGCCACCGCCGGCGTGGTCTTGTTCGCGCGTCATGCGGCCACCCGCGGCGCTTACCAGAACCGGTTTCGCGACCGCCTGGTCGAGAAGCGCTACGAGGCCTGGGCGCCGCCGCTGCCGGAGCGAGTGTTTCCTCTCGACTACGCTTCACGCCTGGAGCGCCACGCCGACGGCTTCCGCAGCGAGGAAGTCCCGGGCGAGCCGAACGCGCACACCCGCATCGAGGTGATCGAGCGCGGTGAGACGCTGTGGCGCTACGCCTTGTATCCCAGCAGCGGCCAGATGCACCAGCTGCGCGCCCAGATGTCCGCACTCGGCGCGCCGATCGTCAACGACGACTGGTACCCGGTGGCGCAGCCGAGCGGCCCGGATGATTACTCGCGGCCGCTGCAACTGCTGGCTGAAAGTCTGGCCTTCGACGATCCCGTAACGGGGGCGCGGCGCGAATTCCGCAGCGACATCCGGCTGAGTCGCCGTGTGCAGATCGAAACTCAGTACCTTGGGAACCGAGCGTAGCCCGATGTGCGGCGCCAGCCGCTCACCGGGTACTTGCCGCAAGCGCCCGGTAAACGCGCGGGCTACGCGACTCGACCCGCGGCAAGCCGAAGTTCGGGTCCAGTTCGTTCCAGCATTCACCGCGCCGATCGCCAACGAGGGAACGATCACCGCGAGGAGAGTCGCTCAAGGCCGCCAGTTGGCGTGCGCCTCCCAGAAGGCCACGCTGCGCCGGTAGGCTTCGCGGTCCAGCGCCACGCCCGAACCGCCTTCGGCCACACCCAGCGCATTGCGCATCATTGTGATCGGCACCATCGGGATCTCGTCAGGCGCCATCGTGTAGAGGCAACCGACGATGCCCCAGTCGGCATCGATTGGCGTGCCTTCCTTCGCCAACTGCGCGCGGCTGTAGAGAATCGGCAGCAAGTACGCCGCCACCGGCGGCTCCAGGCCCTCGAACCAGCGCACCAGCACCGGCAATTCCTCGCGCGTACGCGCCTCGTAGCCACTGCGCAGCCGGTGGCGGTTCTCGTCCGTGATGGCGATCACCGAACAGCGCGTCGATGTCCAGTTGCGATGCGCATGCAGCACGCAGAACGGCGCATAGCCGGAGATCACGCGTTCCGGCGCGCGCGCGTTGAGCTGGTCGACGAACTCCTCGGCGCTGCAGTCCTGGATGGCCGTGATGCGCCGGTCGCGCGGGAACAATCGGGCGCGGGCGAATTCGGTCATCGCAATCGACATGCAGTGGATTCCTCACTGGAAAGTGCGCGAAAGCTCCGACAGCTCCTGCGGCGTCCGGGCTTCGCCGGAGTGGATGATCGCATCCACCTGCTCCGGCGTGATCGGATCGCGCCAGGGGCTGTCCACATTGTTGCGATAGACCCGCGTACGCAGGGTCAGTGTCGCCTGGTTGAGCTTCTGCCCCGGCCAGTCGATCTGCGGAGCGTCGTTCGACCAGCGCACGCAGCCCAACGCCGGTCAAGCGCGGCCAGACGTGGGCGGCCGACTTGCGATGATCTCGCGATACGCCTGCCGGGGGCGAATGTGTATCGTCATCGCCCCGGAACGAGACAACGCCATGGATAACGGCTGGGACGCCTCTGCGCGCGCATGGATCGAAGTCATCGGCGACGACGGCGACTGGGGCCGGCGGCATGTGCTGGATGCCCCGATGTTGGCGCGCGTGCGCGGCCGCGGCTTCCGCGAAGCGCTCGACATCGGCTGCGGCGAAGGACGCTTCTGCCGCATGCTGGCGGCAGAAGGCATCGCGTGCATCGGCATCGACCCGACCGAGGAACTGATCGCCACCGCCCGATTGCGTGATCCGGACGGCGACTACCGCGTCGAGCCCGCCGAGTCCCTGAGCCTGAAGGATGCCAGCGTGGACCTGGCGGTTGCCTACTTGTCGCTGATCGACATCGGCAGACTCAAGCCAGCCCTGGCCGAAGCGCACCGCGTGCTGCGGCCCGGCGGGAGCTTCCTGATCGCCAACCTGCAGAGCTTCAACACCGCTGCCATTCCGCTTGGCTGGACCCACGAGCCCGACGGCAGCCGCCGCTTCTGCATCGACCACTACCTGTGCGTGCGGCCAGTCGAGACCGCCTGGCGCGGCATCCGCATCGTCAACTGGCACCGGCCGATGCACCACTACATGCAGGGCTTGCTCGATGCAGGATTCGACCTGGTCTACTTCGACGAACCCGCACCCTACGGCGTGGACGACGACAAGGCCGAACGCTACCGCCGCGCGCCGAATTTCCTCGTGATGGAGTGGCGCAAGCGCTGATGGAGCTCAGATGTCGTCGGATGTCGCGCGCATCCGACAGCCGATGCGCATGTCCATCTGGGCGGCCACCAGGCTGGTACGGAACACACCCGGCGCTGAATTGACGGCGGTCAAGATCCTGGCCACTGGCGCGACCAAGCTAGCCCGGATGTTTCATGAAGGCACGCGGATGATCGCGAAGGGCTTTGCGCCGGGATCGAGGCGCGAGGAGGAGGAATGGTTGTTCCATTGCGACGACGAGCAACGAAGAGACCGGCGCAAAGAACGAGCGAGGGCTGCGTGAGCGAGGAAATGGTGCGTCCGGTCCGAGAGCGCGCAAAACACGGCGATTCCCGTGTCACAACATAGAAGTCGATCCATTTCCTCGCGACTTCATGAAACATCCGGGCTAGGAATATCCCCCGGCTTTCGGGAGTCTGATCGTGGTGCAACACGCGATTTTCCTGGCAGCGGCGCTGCTGCTGAACGCACTGTGCGCAGAGCCTGTCACTGCCGTGCCCGCTTCCACCGCGCAGGAATCGGCGGTGGCCGAGGCGGCGCAGCACCTGGCCCGCGGTGACGCCGGATCGGCACTGGCGGTCCTGAAGCCACTACCCGACTCGGTCCCGGTGCTGCTGCTGCGCGGCGCGGCAAAGCAGGAATTGCTGCAATGGGACTCCGCCCTGGCTGACTTCGAGCGCGCGTTGGAGACTGATCCGCGCAGTGCCGATGCCTACACGGCCCGCGGCCATTGGTATGCCATCGATGGCAAGGATGCGAAGGCGGTCGCCGACTTCGACCGTGCCCTCGCCATCGACCCCGGACACCGCGACGCCTTGTTCCGCCGCGCCACTGCCCACTTCCGGCGCAACCGGTTCGCCGCAGCCCGCGCCGATTGCCTGGCCCTGCTGGCGATCGAGCCGGCGCACGCCGACGCCACGGAACTGTTGGCCGACGTCGAGCGCAAACTTGGCATCGCCGGCGCGCGCCCGTCGCCACCGGCGGAACCGCCAGCTGCGCCGACGCGTCCCGCTGTCGTGTCCGCTCCTCCCCCGCCGCCCGCGCCCGCAACGGTGCCAGCGTCGGTCGGCAACACGCCTGCGCAGGCAGCGACATCGGGCGCGAGCGGGCTTCCGCCGATTGCGCTGCCGCCCCTGCCCCGGCCCAGCGCCGTCAATCTGCCGGCGCCGCGCTTCGCCAGCCAGCAGGCCTGCAACATCGAGTACTGGAGCATGGCGGGCGCGCCCTGGGGAGGCGCGAAGGCGTCCAGCTCCCCGCCGACCGCGGCCGACAACGCGTTCACCGACGCCGAGTACCGCGCGCTGGTGAGTCGCGTGCAGGCCGCCATCGCGCAGCTGTACGCGCCGATGACCGCAACGCAGCAAACCCGCTTCGAGGCCTTGTGGGCGCCGTTCCACGACTACCCGAACGCAGCCGACCAGCGCTATTTCGCTGCCTTCCTGCCGCTGATGGACGAGTACCTGCGCCTGCGCGCGGCGATTGCCGCGGTCGATGTCGCCCAGCAGGATGCACTGTTGGCGGCCGGCGTGGCTGCGGCGCTGGGCGATGAGGCTGGCGTACGCGATGCGCTCGATCTCGGTTTCATGCAGGTGCAGCAGGCGCGTGAGCATGAGATGGCGCTGTACGGCGTGCAGCGGCAGATGCGCGACCTCGGCGATGCGCCGAATCCCCTGGCCGAACGTTGCGCCGCGCGGCGCCGCCACCAGCAAGCGCGCGCAGCGCTGCAGCCGGCGAACGGCGTCTACGTGCTCAGCGAGACCTGGCACGCGCTGGCGCCGGCGAGCCGCGATCCGGAGCGGACCGAAGTCACCGTGCGCGGGGATCGCGCAGTCACCGCCAGCTCGGCGCGGATCGAGATGCGTACGCCCCAGGTGGAGTCGGGCGCCGCGCGGGCGCCCGATCCGGTCGCGGTGGAGATCGGCCGTGTCAGCGTGGCGATCGACTGGGACGTGCCACCGATGTTCGCGCTCGACGAGGCCATCAGTGGCGAGATCCGCATCCGCGATGCGGGCAGTCGCGGCGATCTCGACCGCCGGGGCTACATCGTGGTCGCGTACAAGTTGCTGCGCGACGACGCCTGTGTTCCGGCGCTGGTCAATTTCCGCGAAGATCCGTCGACGAATACCGAGCGCTATGGTGCCGTGTGCCAGAACCGCCTCGGCGTCTACGGCGATGGCATCGAGATCCGCCAGCGCAACGGCACCCACGCCGTGCGGAATGCGGCCGCGCTGGCCGCCCCGGAGGGGCCGCTGCGGGCGGCGTCGGTTGCCGGGCGCACGCCTCAGCCCAGCCTGCTGATCGTGGTCGACATCGATTCCACCGCGCGCTTCTTCTACCGCTACCGCCTGCGCGACGCCAGCGATTCGACTGCGCTGGCCAATCCCGAACAACTGGGACAGGCCGGAAGCCAACGCGAGCCGCCCCCCGATCCGCAGGCTGCGATCGCCGAGGCCATCGCCCAACGCCGCGCGCTGGTTGACGCGTTGGGCCAGCTGGAAGCCAGCTGGCAGCGCGAGCTGGACGCGGTCCGTGCCGGCGTCGCCAACCGTCCGGCGACTGCCGCCGAAACCGAGCAGATCGCACAACTGGAACAACGCGTGTTGCAGCAGCAGGCGAACCGCCAGGCCGAACTGGACGCCATCGCGACCCTCCAGACCGGCGTGATCGCGCGCACGCCGAGCGCCTGGGACCGGCGCGAAACCGAGCGCTTCCGCCAGCGCATCATCGACGAATCCGCCCAACTGACGCGCCTGCTGCATGTCGCGGCCGCGCTGCCGCGCCTGGCGCGGATGGCCAGCGACGGCGGCCGCCTGCACGCGGCCACCCTGCAGCAGATGCGCGAGGCCCTCGCGCAGCCCGACCCGATGCCGGCAATGCAGCGCATCGGCGCCAGCGTGCGCGCGCATTTCGAGGGGGAGCAGGCCGTTGCGCTGGCGGAGAAGGAGCGCGCCGACTGGCGTTACACGATCCCGGCGTGGACGCGCACCGGCGCGGACGCTGCGATGTTCCTGGGCGCGATGCTTGGCGGTGGCGGGGCCATGCTGGTTGGCAGTTATGGTGTGGGCACCGGCTATTTCGACGGCGGCGCGCGCCAGGCTGCAGAGAACGGCGTGCGCAGCGCCAGCCAGGTGGTCGATGTGGTGTGGGGCGCCTGGCAAGGCTACTTCGCGCGCGACCCCGCCACCGGCCAGTGGCGCGGCTGGGCCGGCGCGGCAGAAAGCACCGCGACGATGTTCGTGATGAATGTCGTCACCGGACGCGTGGCCGCCCACCTGCACGGCGGCAAGCTGCCGGCGGACGTGCCGATCCCGCAACCGCGGGCAGGCGCCAAGCCGCGACAGGGCCCCGAGTTTGCGGCGTTCAAGACCGGCGAGCAGCGCCTCGCCGATGATCTTGCCGCGCTCGAACGCCAGCACGCGGGCAAGCCGGCGAACGATCCGCAGCGCATCGCGGCGCAGGCCGAGATCGAGCGCCGCCACAAGATCGTGCTGCAGCGCCAGCGCTACGATGCCGCGCGCGCCGAGGCGACTCGCCGGCATGAAGCGACGATCCCGCCCGAGGCGCGCCGCGCCGACGGCAGCGTCGACACCAACCACCCCGGATATCGCAAGGCCCGCGCTGCCTGGGAGCAGGAACTGCAGCAAATCGCAGCACAACACAACGCGGACTACCAGCAGCGCATCGCCGAGCATGCCGACGCACTCGAGGCGGCTGGCGCGCACAACGCCGCGGCCGAACTGCGCGCGCAGATCGCCGGCCAGGCACCGCGCAAGCGTGCCCAGAGCAACGCCGAGCTCGACATGTCGGGCGGCCTGCCGCAATCGATCAAGAGCGATATCGACCTGACCGAATACGCGCCCGGCTCCGCGCGCCGGTTCGCCGATGCGATGCGCAAGCGCGGTCATCACGTCGAGGAATACGCCGACCGCTACGTGATCACGGATACCGATACCACGGTGTGGAAACTGCCGCCCGCGGTGCAGGACATGCCGGGCAGCGGTGCCTGGATGGCCCGCGTGCACCTGGACACTTTCGCCGGTAGCGACAAGTTCCCGACGCCGGGTGGGGTGCACTACACCACCGGCGGCGCCGCCGGCGTGGCTGACCCGAAGGGCGCGGTCATCTCGAACCTCAAGAAAGGCACCGAGGCCGGGCTCGGGCGCACCGACGACGTGGACCTGCACGTGATCAGCAAGAGCACGGTCAAGATCGTCGAGGTGGCCAATGCGAGCACGGATGGCGCGCCACTCAGCGCACCCCTGCTGGCGAAGGCCACCGGCATGCGCAAACATCAATTGCCCGAGCAGGCCGGCGTGGTCACCTTCGGTGCCTCCCCGGCGGCCAAGGCGCGCGAGCAGGCGGCCTTCCTGCAGGAATCGCGCAAGCTGGTCATCCAGGCCTATTTGCGCGCCGCGCAGAAATCGGCACAGTTGAATGCGCGGCGACAGCTGCAACTGGCGCAGGCGCTGGCCGCCGGCGATCGCGCAGCCGCGGCGCGCCTGCGTTACGAACTGCAGATCTCGCGCGGCGCCAACGAGGCAGCCCTCGACAACCTGGGGCAACAGGATCCGCAGCTGATCGCACAGATCCTGCGCGCCGAAGCCGCCGCCAGCAGCGGCGAGCTCGGCCAGTTGGCCGGCGACCCGCCGTCGTCGGCACCTGGCGTGGGCTGGCTGTGGTCGCGCGCCTGGCGTGGCGACGGGCACCAACCGCCGGCGCTGCCAGCGACGCCCCTGCCGCCCATCCCGGCACTGGACGCACTCGGGCGCCGCTGCAGCCAGGCCTCGGCCAAGCTCGCTGAGCAACTCAAGGTGATGCCGCCGCAAGGCGCCGAAGCCAAGCACCTGGCGCGGCTGCAGCAACTGCTCGCGGCTGGCGCCGGCGACCCGGCTGGCGCCATCGCCAGCGTGCGTCGCCACACCGGCTACGAGCTGGCGACGGTGCTGCAGCAATGGGGGCTGTGACGAGCTGTTGCGCGCAACATCACAGGAAGCAACCGGCCGTGAGCCCCGCTGCGGGCTTTCTGCGGCACCGGGCGTCTCCGTTTCGATTGCCCAACCCCGTCGAAAACGCCAGCATGCGCAGCCCGCCCCGGATGCGATGGCGGCAAGGACCGGTGGTGTCAGGCGGCACTTCCTGCTGTGCCGCATGCGTTTTGCCTCCCGGGAGTTCCTGGGCCCTGGATCAACCGGGAGTTTTCAACGAATGCTGGAATCGCCAGGATGATCGACAGGATCGAATTGCTCAAGAAGGGGTTGACCGGGGAACTGCACGAGGAGTCATTCTGGCGACCGATCAGACCGACAAGCGTCCGAGCATCCAGTGCGGCAAAACAACTGCTCTTGCGCAAGTCGATCGAATGGCTTGAACGACGCGGCTGCCGGGTATTCCTCCCGATTGTCCCGGACGCCAACGCCCGCCAGTGGCGCGAGCTTGGGAAGGACCATCCGATCGTCGGCTTCACCATGGTCGGCCGCAAGCGGCTCGACAACGTCGAAGCGTGCGTTCGCGAGGTCGAGCGCAACGGAGTCGCCGGTGCATTCGTCGAATGCGGCGTCTGGCGCGGCGGCGTCGGCATCCTGGCGAAGGCAGTGCTGGCTGAACTGGGTTCGGACCGCAGCGTCTGGCTCTGCGATTCATTCCGGGGTCTGCCGCCGCCCACATTCGAGCAGGACGCGGGATATGACTTCTGCGACATGAACGACTATCTGGGGGTGTCCAGGGACCGCGTTGCCGCGAACTTCGGGCAATTCGGTCTGCTCGACGAACGCGTGCATTTCCTCGAGGGATTTTTCAGCGACACCCTGGCCACCGCGGATATCGGCGAGATCGCGGTACTGCGCCTCGATGGCGACCTCTATGAATCCACCTGGCAGGGCCTGGTGGCGCTGTTCCCGAAGGTGTCCCGTGGCGGTTATGTGATCATCGACGACTATGGCGTGCTGGAACCGTGTCGCCGCGCCGTGCATGATTTCCTTGCGCGCGAGAAACTCAATCCGGAGCTCATCGATATCGATGGGACCGGAGTTTACTGGCGCGTCGGATAGAGCACCCATGACCCCAGGGAAGCGCCGACCCGGCCGCGCGGGCACCCGGGGCACTTCGGCGCGGTTTCACTCCCGTTGCCGCCGCGAACCCGCAGGAATTCGCCCGAGAGCCCGCGTCCTGGAACTGCACGATGCCCGCCCGATCCGATGATGAACTCGGCATGCGCCGGCCCATTGCCCGGCGCGACTTCCTGCAAGGAGTCGCAATGGGTGTCGGCGGACTGCTGGGCGGTCTTGCGCCGCAGCTCCTGGCCGCTGCTGATGCACTTGCCGAACAGGATCGCCGCGGCTACTACCCGCCTACGCGACTCGGACTGCGAGGCAGTCATCCAGGCGCATTCGAGGCCGCCCATGCCCTGCGTGGGCAGGGTTCGCTCGAAGGCACCAGCGTCATTCGTGAGACCGGCGAGCAATACGACCTGATCGTGGTCGGGGCGGGCATCAGCGGCCTGGCTGCGGCGCACTACTACCGCGCATCAGCGCCGGGAGCGCGAGTCCTCATCCTCGAGAATCACGACGACTTCGGCGGCCATGCCAGGCGCAACGAGTTCCATCTCGACGGGCGCACCCACTTGCTGAATGGCGGCTCGCGTCTGATCGAGAGTCCACGACCCTACGGCCGCGTGGCGGCGGGCCTGCTACGCACGCTCGGGATCGACGCCAGGGCGCTCGACGCCGCTTGCAGCGCCCACGGCTTTTATGCCTCGCTGGGACTGCGCGCCGGGGTCCATTTCGATCGTGAGACTTTCGGTGCCGACCGTCTGGTGCTGCGCCAGGGCGACGGTCGCGAACAGACCCGGGATTTTTTGGCACAGGCTCCGTTGTCGGACGCAGTACGCGCAGACATCCTGCGCATCGAGCACGGCCACGAGGACCATCTGCCCGGGCGGGAATCCGCGGCCAAGAAGGACTACCTCTCGCGAATCTCCTACGAACACTACCTGCTGCGCATCGCGAAGGCCGATCCCGGCGTCCTGCCTTACTACCTGCACGCGACCGACAGTCTCTGGGGATGCGGCATCGACGCGGTGCCGGCGCTCGATTGCTGGGGCGTCGGGCTCCCGGGCTTCCAGGGACTGGGGCTGGAGCCCGGCGCCGCGCCACGCATGGGCTTCACGCCAGCCGGCTATGCGGCCACTGGCGGCTCAGACACTTTCCATTTTCCTGATGGCAATGCGTCGATCGCCCGGCTGTTGGTCCGGCGACTGGTACACGCTGCCATACCTGGAACCGATGCGCGCGATGTGGTGACCGCCATGGCCGACTACACCCAGCTCGACCGTGCATCCTCTTCCACCCGCATCCGCCTGAACAGCACGGTGCTGCGCGTGCGGAACCTCGACGGCGCCGGCGCCGAAGTGATCTACGCGCGTGGCGGTGAACTGCATCGCAGCAAGACGAAGCACTGCGTACTGGCATGCTGGAACATGATGATTCCCTATCTGTGCCCGGAACTGCCGCGGGCGCAGCGGAGTGCGCTCCGGCAACTGGTCAAGACCCCTCTGGTCTATGCCAGCGTCGCCCTCAGGGACTGGCGCGCATGGGCACGGCTGCGGGTGCATCACATCGATGCTCCTGGCGGGTACTTCTCGAGTTTCGGTCTCAACGACGTCGTCGACATCGGCAACTACCGCAGCGTCCGTTCCCCGGAGCAGCCCATCCTGATCCGCATGGAGCGCACGCCAGCCAGTTACGGGCTGCCAGAGCGTGAGCAGCACAAGGCAGGGCGCGCCGAGTTGCTGGCGACGCCCTTCGCCAGTTTCGAGCGGGCCATCCGCGAACAACTCGGTCGCACCCTGGGTGCCGGCGGCTTCGATCCCGCGCGTGACATCCGCGGCATCGCAGTCAATCGCTGGCCGCACGGCTATGCACCGGAGTACAACAGCCTGGTGGACGGCGACACGCCACCCGAGCGGATGCCGAATGTCCTGGGGCGTACCCGATTCGGCCAGATCGCCATCGCCAATTCGGATGCCGGGATGGGCGCCTATGCCGACGTCGCCATCGAACAGGCGCATCGCGCGGTACAGGATCTGATCGCCTGAGGACCGACATTCCCGTCGCTGCCGCGCACTCCGGCGCAAGCACCCCGCGTGAGCGCTCAGCCAGGCGAATCCGTTCGCGCACATCGCCTGAGGAGGATTTCCACCCAGCGCGGGATCCCCGGTATCCGCCATCCACGGGGAACGCTGCGCCCGGCGCGTAACCGTGGGCCCTGTGCGCTCGTCAAACCCGCCGGTGAATCGCCCCCGTGCGCCCACCGGTTCCGTCCCGCAGTCATCCATTGAGCCCGAGGAGGCGCGCTTGTCGGCCCGCATGAGTCCACGCCTGGAAATCCTGATCGGCGCTGCGGCAGTGCTGATCTCGCTGGCTTCGCTGGGCCTGACGATCAGCGCGAACCGCACCCAGGAGCGACTGCTGGCCGCAAGCACCTGGCCGTTCCTGGTCTATGGGACCGGCAACCGGATGGAAGACGGGACGTCGGCGATCAGCCTTGCGCTGCACAACGGTGGCGTCGGCCCGGCAAGGCTGGCGTGGCTGCAGGTCCTGTACGACGGCCAACCGCGCTTCGATGCAGCGTCGCTCCTGCACGCCTGCTGCAACCCGGGGATGTTGCCGATCAGCACGGTCACCTCGGCGGGCGGCGGTGTGCTTGGCGCCGATTCCAAGGCTACGTTCCTGGTTTTTCCGGAATCGGGCAACGACCCCGGGGTGTGGTCGGCATTCAATCGCCGCCGGTTCGAGGTCGAGGTTCGGGCCTGCTTCTGTTCGGTACTCAAGGAATGCTGGCTGCTGGAGCCGGCACAACGGGAACCGATGCCAACGGCCAGTTGCCCGTCCCTTGATGACGCGCAGGTGTGGCACGGGTGACCCTGGCGATGGTCAAGACCTGAACTGCCATCCTGTCCGGTCCGCCACGCGGCCGATCGGCGCGTCTCGCGTTGCGACTGAATACGTATGCAACCGATTGTGATGCATCCCCGCTGAGTCATAGGCTGCATCCCGCGACGACCGCCTGAATACGACGGCAACGGGAGGGGACGATCCGGCACAGCCTGTGATCGCCCGATGCCGGCATCCACCCGGCGCGGCCGCGCACGGATGGCAAGCGCCATCCGGTCCGAGACGCTGGATTGGGGAGAATCCGATGGACCTGCGCACCACGGGCGCGGCGCTGCGCGCGCCTGCCCGCAACACCCTGTGCACGCTGCTGCTCGCCGGCCTCGCGCTGGCGGGCGTGTCCCATGCCGACGCGCAGACCCTGCGCCCTGGCTACAACCGCGACGTGATCTACCAGGTTTTCGTCGACCGCTTCTTCGACGGCACCACGAGCAACAACCCGTCGGGCGACCCGCTGTTCGACGCCAGCGGCGCCAACCTGCAGAAGTACATGGGCGGCGACTTCCAGGGGCTCGCCGCGAAAATGAGCTACCTGTCGAACATGGGCGTCAGCGCGATCTGGGTGACCTCGCCGCTGGACAACCGCAATGTGCAGGCGCTGGCCGGCTCGCTGTCGCCCTACCACGGCTACGAGATGCGCGACACGCTCAAGCCGCACGAGCACTTCACGCCCACCGCACGTTCCTGGCAGCCCTTCACCGATTTCGTCACCGCCGCGCACAACGCCGGCATCAAGGTGATCGTCGACTTCGCACCGAACCACTCCAATGTCCGCGGTTCCGGCGAGGACGGCGCGCTGTACGCCAACGGCGTGCTGCAGGCCACCTACACCTCCAATCCGTCGAACTTCTTCTTCACCGGCCCGAATATGGGCGGCTCGCAGTGGGATTCGCCCTACGAGACCCAGTACTACACGATCTACGACCTCGCCGACCTCAACCAGACCCACCCGACGGTCGATTCGCTGCTGAAAGCTGCGGTCGCGAACCTGCAGTCGATGGGCGTCGACGGCTTCCGCATCGACGCCACCAAGCACGTCAACTGGGGCTGGCAATACAGCCTGGCCAACCACATCCAGACCCAGCGCGAGAGCTTCGTGTTCGGCGAATGGGTGGCGGACGACGCCAACAACCCGCTGTACCGGGACCTGCTGAAGTTCAGCAACAAGAGCGGCGTGGCCGAGCTCAACTTCCCGCTGTTCACCACCATCAACAGCGTGTTCGGCCAGGGCGGTTCCTTCGTCAACCTCAACAACGTGGTCGTCCAGCAGCAGGCCGACTTCGCCTACCAGAACGATTTCGTCAACTTCGTCGACAACCACGACCGCAAGCGCTTCCTGACCGTCGACACCAGCGCCGACGACCGCAAGCACCTGCACGCGGCCCTCGCGTACGTACTGACCGCGCGCGGCATTCCGTGCATTTACTATGGGACCGAGCAGTACCTCGAAGGCGGTGACGATCCGGACAACCGCCGGCGCATGCCCGCCTTCAGCGAGACCACCACCGCCTTCAAGCTGATCAAGAGCCTGTCGACCCTGCGCCGCAACAACGAGGCGCTCGGCTACGGTTCGATCACCCAGCGCTGGATCAACGCCAACACCTTCATCTACGAGCGCAAGTTCTACGACTCGGTGGTGGTGGTGGCGATCAACAAGGGCGCCAGCGCGCAGAGCGTCAGCGGCCTCGTGACCTCGCTGCCGACCGGATCGTACGCGAACTACCTCTCCGGCATCATCAGCGGACCGTCGTTGACCGCCACCGGCGCGACCAGCGGCGGCTACAACACCGCGAGTTTCTCGCTGCCCGCGAACAGCATCGCCGTCTGGCAGCGCGACCCGACGGTTTCGACGCCGCAACTCGGCAACGTCACGCCGACCGCGGCGCAACCGGGCGTGCGCGTGGTGATCGCCGGCCAGGGATTCGGCGGCGCGACGGGCTCGGTCAAGTTCGGCAGCACTGCCGCCACCATCGTCAGCTGGAACGACCAGCAGGTCGTCGCCACCGTGCCCGCGGTCACTCAGGGCGTGCACGCGGTCACCGTGACCCGCTCGGGTAGCGTCACGCCCTCGAACAGCTTCAACTTCACCGCCTACCAGGGCAAGCTGATCCCGGTGACCTTCACCGTCAACAACGCCGCGCCGACCAATCCGGGCGACAACATCTACCTGACCGGCAACACCGTCGAACTCGGCAACTGGGCGAGCACCACCGGCGGCGCCGTCGGCGCGATGCTGACCAATGCCAGCACCTACCCGAACTGGTGGCTGACCGTCAGCGTGCCGGCCGGCAAGACCCTGCAATTCAAGGCCATCCGCATCCGCGCCGATGGCAGCGTGACCTGGGAGGCCGGCGCAAACCACAGCTACACGGTGCCTGCCTCCGGCGTCGGCAACGTGAATATCAACTGGCAGTACTGAGCGTCCGGGAGGCGCCGGCGTCTCGCCGGCGCCACCCGAAGGCAGGCAGTCTCTCCCGTCGATGGGGAGAGGTATTCCATTTCTCCAGGGTCCGGCCCGCCGGTGAGAAGTTCACTCGAAGCCGTTGCGGAACACGTCCTCGGTCTGGCCAAAGTAGAGGCTCCAGGCGCCGTTGTTGGTCCCTGGGCCGACGTCGCGGCCGGGCTCACCCACGGCGACGTCCGCTGCGGCGTCAGCGTTGAATCGTCCAGTGGCGACACTGGTGCCGAAGGCGGCATCGGTCTGGTCGCTCTCGAGCTGCAGTGTCGGCGCCGATGGCCATCCGCCCGGCTGGGACAAGTAGATCTTCACCTTGCCGGCAGTCAGCCCGGAGTTGTTGAGCGCCCTCGGCGCACCGACCACCAGTTCATCGCGGCCATCGCCATTGATGTCCTCCAGCGCAGCCACACTCCGTCCAAAGTCCTCGGCGACCTGGATTCCCAGCAAGGTCGCATCGACCACGGTGTCGATCGCACCGCTGCCGCCATGCCAGACCTGCACGGCGCCGGTCCCCGCGGCCACACTCGAATTGAGTGGCGCGCCGGAGATCACGTCGTCGATGCCATCGCCATTGACATCCCCGAGCGCGACCGACGCCCCGCCCGCCGCCCCTGCGCGACCACCGCGCAGGATCGCGTCCGCGGTCGTGTCCAGCGCCCCGGTGCCGCCGAAGAAGACTGCCGCTGCGCCTTCGTCAATGAAGTTGCTGCCCGATTCATAGCCCGGCGCACCGACCACCACATCGGCAATTCCGTCGCCATTGACATCTCTTCCGCCCGCCACTGACGCACCGGCATTGACCGAGAGGTCGGGGATCGCCAGCACGGCGTCGACCGTTGCGTCGAAGGCGCTGCCACCAAAGTAGATGAAGGCGCCGCCCTGGTCCGGCCGTCCACCCGGGTTGTAGCGGGTCACGCCCACCGCCAGGTCATCGACGCCATCGTTGTTGACATCACCGACCCCGCGCACGGACGCGCCCATGTTTGCGCCACCCTGCGGACTCACGATGGTCGCGTCAGCCACCGGATTAAAGGCGCCAGAACCACCAAAATAGACAAAGGCTGCGCCCGAGTTGGTGCCCGCAGTGCCATCGAAGCTGGGAGCGCCGACTACGACATCATCGAATCCATCGTCGTTCAGATCGCCGGCCCCACCCACTCCCGCACCAAAGAAGGCGCTCCCCTGGTTCACCGTCAAGAAGGTGGAATTGGTGTAGCTCGGGCCCAGGTAAACGAAGGCCGCGCCGTTGTCGGTAAGGCCATCGTCCCAGCGGAAGGCGCCGACCACCAGGTCGTCGATGCCGTCGTTGTTGACGTCACCGGCATTCGCCAGGCGGATGCCAAACTCTGCGCCGCTCTGCGCGCTGCTGCGGACGATGTCCGGGGTCCGCTGCAACAGCGGATCGACCGTCACCGGGTAACGCGCGCCCCGGTCGTCGACGCGGATGAGCACCTGCTGGGGCGCCTCGACGTGCATGCTCGCCGGGAGGATGCGGCCATTGGCGTCCCATACCTTCAGGTGCCGGTAGTGAAGCGCATCCTCGCCGCGGCCGAACACAATCGTGTCCGCTGCCAACAGCTGCGCCGGGCGGTCGCTCGTCAGATGGAACTCGAGGGCGCCATCGCCCGGTGGCGGCACCGACAGGTCGAAGCCGTGTTCGAGGCCGTCCGGGCGATTGACGTACCACTCGGTCAGGGCGCGGCTACGACGCTCGACGCGCTCGCCGACCGCGACCAGCACGCCCTCCGCGTTTGGCTGCAACCTTCCCGGCCGCCCGTAATGCATCAGGCTCAATCGCAGCAATGGACGCGCCTCGCGGGTGCGCTCGACCAGTTCGATCCCGTTACCGCCGAACCAGGTGCGGAAACCCTGGGCGCGGTTGGGCGCCTGCAGTCCTTCGGGCTGCTGCGATGCATGGTATTCACGCGCAGCCATGGATGGGATCAGGTGTTCTGGCAAGCTCGCTGCGGCCGCTGGCGCAGAGCCCGGCAGGAAACCGAGGCACCACAGGCAAAGGGCGCCCCGGCGCATCAGGGATAAGGCAGTCATCGTTGATCTCGACGGTGGTGGGAGGCGTCGCCGACCGGCGACTGCCACAGTGTCCGATCACCGCTTCAGGCTGTCGTCCCATAGATGGGAGATGGCGGGTGCTGTGCGCGCGACGTCAGGCGCTGACCGTCGTCCCGATGCCAGCCACCGGCTCCAGCGGCAGATCCAGGCGAACCCGGGTACCGGAGGATGTCGACTCGATGGCGAGTTGCGCTCCGATCTCTCGGGCGCGCGCTCGCATGCTGGCGAGCCCGCGTCCCATGGGCGCGTCTGCGGCGATGCCGGCACCGTCGTCGGCCACCGTCAACTGCACCCCACGATCCGTGCTGCGCGCCGCGATCTGCAGGCGGCGCGGACGCGCGTGCCGGCAGGCATTGCTCACCGCCTCCTGCAGGACGCGCAGCAAATGCAGGCTCACGCGCGTGCCCAGCACGGGGTCGGCCGGGCCGAGGGCAACCTCGAACGTGAGTTCGATGCCAGCGCCCTGCAACTGCTCGCGCAGTCGGCGCTCGAAGCCCATCAGCGCATCCGAGAGCGTTGTCTCCGGCGCATCCAGGGCGTCGACCATCAAGCGCAAATCGGCGAGGCTGGCAGACACCTGCTCCTCGACGCGCCCCAGCGTCGGCTGGCCATGCCGCAACTGCATCTGCAGCCCGAGCAGGTTGCCGCCCACCCCATCGTGCATGTCGCGCACGATACGCTGGCGCTCCTCCAGTGCCGCATGCCGGGCAAGCAGTTGTTTCTCGCGCTCATGGACCACCGCGAGTTCCGCCTCGCGTTGCCCCAGCCGCTGGGCCAGCACTGCGTTCGCATTCGTGACCACCCGCCGAGCGGCGGTGGCTTCGCGCGCGAGGGCTGCGACCATGCCCAGCCCCAGCAGCAGCCCGCTCAGCGGCGCGGCATAGAAGGTCAGCGGAATCTGGGGCATCCACGGCACGTGCAGCTTGAGGGTGGCGTCAGCACTGTCGACCAGCAATGCGGTCAGGCAAACCATCAGCATGCTGCGTTCCAGCCAGTGACGCCCGCCTTCACGACCCACAGCGATCGCCAGCAATGCGGTGCCACCGATGCAGAACACCGCAGTGACCAGCAGGCTCAGCATCGGGAAGCTGCCCAGCCAGCGGCGCGGATCGCCGAGGCCGCTGACCACCACCAGCCATGCCAGCACCATGCCGGCCTGCACCACTGCCCAGGTCCATGGCACCGCGCGGCGCAGGCCACGTGGAGCCAGGGTCTGGTGCGCAATGTAGTAGGCCGCGGCGATGGCCAGCGCGTTGGCGAGCGAGTAGTACGCAAGAATGGTGGCCTCGCGCGACATCGCAAACGGCGGCGAGAACGCCACCGCGTAGCTGCCGAGCGCCCAAACCAGCAGCAACACAATCAGCGCGCGCACCCGTGGGCGGTCTTCCGCCGGCCAGTTGACCGCAAGGCACAGCAGCGCCGTGAACAGCAGGATTCCCACCGCCACCAGCGGCAAGTCCACGTTGAACAGCTTGCCGTAGCCAAAGGCGCGGGCCACGGTTTCCGCTGGCCCGATCTGGAACTCGGGAAACACATGCGCATACCCCTCGCTGGCGACCAGCACGCTGACCTGGTTCTCGCCCACGCGCAGCCCGGCGGCGGGCAGCATGTAGAACACCGGTTCCCATCCGGCGCCCCCACTGAAGCTGTCGAGCGGCACATTCGGCTTGACCACCTCGTCGTTGAGGCGGATCTCCTGGATCGAGCGCCGCGCGCCGAGGTAGAGCGCCAGATCGCCGGAAACCTCGTCGACCGCAAACGGGATCTCGAAACGCACTTTCGACGGCGCGCCCTCGAGCATCGCCTTGTAGTTGGGATCCGGCTCATACGCAGCGCGCAGGCGCGGTGCGTCTGGCGCAATCTGGCCGGCATCGTCCAGGGCGATGTACTCGACGAAGGGCCGCGCTTCCATCGTCGATGGCCGTGCCGCGGTTTCGGCCGTGCCGATCGCCACCCAGAACACCAGTTGCGCCGCGAGCAAGGCCGCCAGTCCCCACAACAGGGCGATTCCGGTCGCCGCCCCGCTCCGCCGCATGGTGCTCACGGGCTACGCAATGTGATCAAGACCTCTTGCACGGCGTTGAACACCGCTTCGGAGCGCGACCCCGCCGCCAGCTTCGGGTAAAGGTTCTTGACGTGGTGCGCCACCGTCCCGCGCGAGATCCCCAAGCGCAGCGCCACCTCACGGTAAGACAGGCCACGCGCCAGAGCCTCCAGGACCTCCTGCTCGCGCGCAGTCAACGCCATCAGTCGGTGCACGCTGCGGGCCGGCGCTGCCGGACCACTGGCGCGGCTCTCGTCGGCGCGCAGGCGGCGGAGCAGGAAGCCAGCCACCGCGGGAGAGATCGGTGAGGCGCCAGCGGCCGCGTCCCGCACGGCATCCAGAAGTACCTCAGTCGATGCCGTCTTCAGCACATAGCCGTCCACACCCGCGGCGATCGCCTCCACCACGCTGGTCTCGTCCCCGAAGACTGTGAAGGCGACGATTGCAGGCGCCGGCACGCGCTCGCGCAACGCCGACACAAGGCTTGTGCCACGACCATCCGGCAGGCCGAGGTCCAGCAGCACCACATCGGCCGGCACCGTCAGGCTGGCGCGCGCCTGGCTGACACTGTTGGCGGTCCAGACCACGCTCACGCCCTCCGCCTGGCGCAGGCCATGGGCGACCGCATCGAGCACGGCCGGCTGGTCCTCGATGATCGCAACACGCAGCGTCATGCCGGCCGTGCGCGGCGATCGGCAGATGCATCGGACATGCTTGCTCGCATCCCGCCCCCGCTTGATGTCAACCCGTCCTTGATACGAGCTCCGGCATCCGCGCGCATATCCCGGATGTGGGATGCCCGAACTGCCGCCACCCGGCCGGTGTGAGCATCGCACGCGCCTGCGGCTGGTCCAACCGCGGCAGGAGCTCGCAAGCCGATTGTGCTGGTTCTCTGGCCCAGGAACTGCCAACAAGAATCCGACCGACGCCGGGTGCTTCTCCAGGGCTCTGGACCGGGGGCCTGTCGATGCTCTGCCGAAGGCCAAGCAGAAACGGGGCTTCGCGGATCTTGCCGTCAACCCTCATGTACCTGCAGCGCGGCCCAGTACCAGGGATGCTCGAGCCCGGCGGATGTTGCCGCCGGCGCCACGCCACCCACCCCACGTACGGTGTCGTCGCTGCCGGCATCTGCCGGATGCAGCATCTGCAGCATGGCGCTGCGCAGCGCATCTGCGGGGTCGCCGGCGTCCGCACGCGCAGCGTAGAAGCGTGCAACCAGGTCGGCCGTCGCCGCATCATGCGTCGGCCACAGGCTGGCAACGACGCTGCGCGCGCCGGCGCCGCGGAAGGCGCGCACGAAGCCGACCACGCCCTCGCCGTCGAAGTTGCCACCCAGCGCGGTCTCACAGCCAGACAGGACCACCAGGTCCGCGCGCAGGTGCAACTGCTCCTGCACCTCCCAGACTTGCAGCCAACCGTTCTCCGCGCCACCAGGCGTGAGCAGCAGCGCCGAATCGAGCGGGTTGGCGGGGTCCGTCAGCGAGTGAACGGCCAGGTGCAACAGGGCAGCCTGGGGGGCCGCAGCCTTCAGTTGCGCCTCGCTGGCATCGGCGCCCACCAGCGCTTGCATGCGCGCATCGCGACGCGCCAACGCCTGGACCTCGCGTCGCGCGCCGGGGAGTGGCGCCAGCAGCGTGGCGCCGGTGCGGGTCCATGCCAGCGTCGGGGCGTTGCCGAGGTCCCCCAGGGCGGCATCCCCGAGAGCCAGCCAGGCGCCGCCCGCGTCCGCGCGCGTCGCCGGGTCGCCCAGGCCATCGCGCAGGCGTACGCTCGCGCGTTGCACCAGGTATTCGCCTTGTCGCGCGTCCCATAGCGCGGCGAAGGGCAATTCGTGCAGCACGTCGTCGGCGACGATCGCGATGCGCGGATATCGATCGATGCGCGCACCGAGCGGCGCGAGCAGTTGCCGGTACAGCGCATCGCCCTGGGCATGAATTGCGGCGAGGTCGCGCATGTCCCGGCGGGCGATCAGGGCGCGCCAGTCGCGCACCGCCTGACGCAACTGCGCGCGATCCAGCGGCAACGGCAAGGCTTCGGTCGGCAGGCCGCTGCGCAACAGGAAGACCACGCTGCGGTGCTCGCCGAGGGCGTACACCAGAAGGGCTTCACCGGCATCGCCCGGGGCGAGTGCCACGCCGGCATCGCCTTGGGCCTGCCCGGCGTGTGCCATCCGTTCGGCGCGCTCGCGCCGCAACTCCTCCACGCGCGCCAGCGCGGCCGCCCGCTCCTTCGCGTCGCCGGCATTGTTGAGGGCCTGCCAGGCGCGTTCATAGGCGAGCGACAGCTGCCGGGCGGCCGGATCGGTGGCGACGCGCGCGCGCAGTTCGCGCCCTTGGCGCCACGCAATCCGGTGGGCACGCTGCAACACTTCCAGGGCCGCCGCCGGGCCACGCGCATCGAGGGTGGCCAGCATGCAGTCGCGATAGACATCGACGAAGCGCGCGCGGAAGCGCATCTGCGCGTAGTCGTCGGCGCCGAGGGAGAAACTGGCGCTGTCGAGCACGTCTGCGGCGGCGCACCAGGCCCGCCGCGCCGCACGCGGACGACCCGCAGCGGCCTCGATGCGCCCGCTGCGATGGAGTGCTTCGGCGTGTTCGACACTGTCCGGAGAGATCTTTCGCCAGCTTGCCAGCGACTCGCCCACCGCCGAGCGCGCCGCCGCATGACGCCCGAGCGCAGACAAGGCGCTCGCGCGCGCCGCTGCGGTGCGCGCCACATCCAGCGCCCGTTGCGCGCGCTTGAAGCCAGCCTCTGCCCGCTGCAGCAGTTCCAGGGCCTTCGCGGGATTTGTCTCTGCCAGCGCCCGGCCATGATGCAGATCAGCCTGCGCACGGCATTCGCAATCCGGCTCGGTGTGCGCCGCGGCCGCGCTGGCACGTGCAAAACCAGCCAGGGCAGCCCCACGATCGCCGCGCTGGAGGTCGAGTTCGGCCTGGTCGATCAGGGTATGGACGCGTCGGGGGCCCAGCGCCGGCGCGTCCGCCAATGCATCGAGCGAGCGAGTCAGCCACTGCGCGGCCGCATCGTAGTCGCCGCGCAGGCGCTCCAGGTTGGCGACGTTCGCAGCGACCGCCGCGTACTCGCTGCCGCGCACCTGCTTCTGCGCACGGTATTCGCTCTCCGCAGCGAGCAGGCTGGCGTAGGCTTCCGCCAGCCGCCCAGACTCCTTCAGCAGCAGTCCGAGGTTGTGCTGCAACTGGGCACGCACACTGCGCTCGGGCGCGCTGTCGCCGAGCAGGCCCAGACCATGGCGGAACCGCGCCTCGGCCTCGCCGGCCCGCCCGGCCTCGGCCAACTGGGTGCCGAGCACATTGGCTGCCGCGGCGCGGTAGTAACCCGCCGATTGCAGACTCTCCAACAGGCCGGCGGCCTCCTCGGCGACCGCCAGCGCCCGCGCATGATCCCCTGCGCTGCTGGCGTAGCCGGCGAGCTTGAGCCCGGCGAGCGCAGCATTCAACGAACCTGGCATCAAGGCCTGCCAGGTGCGGTACAACTCTTCCTGCAGCGCCAGCGCGCGTTCCGGCTGATCCAGCTTGCTGTGCATCTGCGCCGTCGCATCCAGTGCCACCGCCGCCTCCAGGCAATCCGCGCACAGCGCCGCGAACGCGCTGCGGGCGCGCTCCAGCTGCGCCAGGCCCAGCGCGAATTCGCTACGTTGGCCGTGCGCCCAGGCCAGGCGCACCAGTAGTTGCGCGTCCCAGGCGTGCAACCGCCCGCCGGATTCAGCGCGCGGCCAGCGACGCCAGCGATGCCACGATGCGGTCGAGTTCGCGCCGTTCCATCCAGACGCGCACGCGCGCCTCCTCGCCGGCCGCGCCCAACACCGGATCCACCGTCACCCTGTCGAGCATCGCGAGCCGTGCCAGCACCTCGTCGCCCGCACCACGCGCCATCAGCGCCGCTCGCGCGGCGTATATGGCCGTGAACGCCCGCCATTCGGCCAGCGCGGGCGTCTGCGAGACCAGCGCCCATGCTTCCGCCCATGCCTTGCGACCGGACTCCGATTGCGGCAGTTCGCGGGTCGCACGCAGTGCCAGCAACGCGGTGTCGAGGTCCGCGAGTGGGCCGCGGGCCTCCGGCGCGGGCCGCAACTGGAGCTCGACGCTCATTGGCGTCCACGCGATCCAGCGGCGCTTTCCTTCGCGCTCGACCTCCAGCTCGGCCGGTGCGAGCGGCAATACTTGCCACTGGAAGCGCACCACCGCGGCGATGCTGTCGAAGGCGAACTCGCCACCCGGTCCCCGGGCGCGCAGCAGGCGGTCGCCCGCCTGGACGTCCGGCGCTGATGCCGAGGCCATGCGCGTGACGGCCTCCACCACCGGCTGGGCGTTCGCCGCCATGCCGAGCAGCCCCAACCAGGCTGCAAGCAACCAGGCCACCGCCGCGCCCACCTGCCCCGTCGCCATCCTCATGTCGAGTCCCCGCCGCGCGCCGCTTTCTGCCCGCAGTCACAAACGCATCATCGCGCCGACTCGCACGCCAGCGGATCTACCCCAACGCTGTACAGAAAAACCCAGGACCCGGGGCCAACGCGATCCGTATTCCGGCGGTGCACTGTCCCCTGCCATTGGTTGGTTGAAGAAATTTCCGATGCATTTTGGCCCGAGGCTAGGCGAGAGGAGGGTGAAAGCCGACGGCTTGCGCGGCATGCCGCGCGCCGGCTTGAACGCCCGCAACTGGTTGCGGGCGGGAACCGGCATAGCAGGCCGATGGCGACGACGAACAACGACGCATTCGGGGCAAAAGGTGCGGAAAGAATTCATCGAATTGATGGCAATGGACACCAGAAGGACGCAGCCCCTTCCTCTGGCTTTCCCGGCGCGGATCTGAAGGCGCTGCCGGGTTGGCATTGGCTATGATCGCGAGTCGAAAAAGGTCAGCAGCCATCGATTGACCCTTTCAGCCAAGTTGACCGCGGTGATTCCACTGAGCAAGGAGAAGGACATGAAGCATGCATTCTGGCTCGCCGTCATGCTGTGCCTGGGTAGTCAGGCCATGGCTGCCGAGCAGCCATCAGCCGAACAGCCGACCTTTCTCGACCTGGTCGCGGCCCAGAAGGCACTGCGCAAGGAGATTGCGGCCGGCAAGCAGACCTTTTCGCCAGACCAGCGCGAGAGCTTGTACAAGGCGCAGGACACGCTTTTCGCGCTTGCCGACGAGAACCCGACCGATGCCGACCTCAGCGAGGACGAATGGGTCAAGGCATTCAACGCACAGGAACAGATCCACCAGATTCTCACCGAAGCTGCCGCCGACGAGCGCGTGGTGTGCCGGCGTGAGAAACCAACCGGCTCCAATCGCAAGCAGTCAATCTGCCGCACCGTGTCCGAATGGCGTGGCCTGCAGGCCAACCAGGCCGACCTGGTGCGCATGAGTCGCGAGGGCTCGACCGGGCCCCGGGCAAGCACAGGCGCCCAATAAATCGGCGACATTCCGGCGAAAGTCATTCAAGAACTTGGCAGGACAGCACGCAGGTCCCTCAGCCACCCGCCTCGCGCACCGGCAGCCTCACCACCTGAGCGTGCTCGCCGCACAGGGTCAGGGTCAGTTCGATCTCGTCACTGACGGCGAACGCACCCTTGGGCTGAATCAGCATCAGGTGCCGGCCGCCGGGTGCCAATTCGGCCTTGTCGCCCGGGGCAATCTCGATCTGCTCCAGCTTGCGCATGCGCATGACGCCGTTCTCATGGGTCATGTCGTGCATCTCGACGCGCTCGAAGGATGGCGAACTGGCGGCGGTGACGGTGACCGCCTGATCGCCGTCGTTGGCCAGTGTCAGGTAACCGGCCATGACGGTGGCGGTAGGCGGCGCCGCGCGCGCCCAGGCGGCGCTGACCGTCAGATCGCCACAGGCATGGGCCTGGGTGACGGCCAGTCCGAGCAACAACGAAGCAACAAGGGTCTTCATCTTTCCGGTCCTTGAGTCGGGATTCCTGGGGGCAATGCTATGTTGTGGCAACTGAACTCAAGTCCGCAGGGGCCATCACATGCTTGACCGGCATCAACACGGCGACATCCTCGAACTGCGGCTGGCACGCCCGCCGGTGAATGCGCTCAATCCGGACCTTATCGCAGCACTGCGCGCTGCGGTGCTTGCCGCGCCGGGCGAAGGTGCGCGCGCGCTGGTGATTTCCTCGCACCCGGGCCTGTTCAGTGCCGGGCTGGATGTCCCTGCCCTGCTCAAGCTGGACCGCGCCGGCATGATCGAACTCTGGCGCAGCTTCTCCGGCCTGCTCGGCGCGATCGCGTGCTCGCCGATCCCCACGGTCGCCGCCATCACCGGCCACAGCCCGGCGGGTGGCACCGTGATCGCACTGAACTGCGACTACCGCGTCATGGCCGAGGGACCGTTCAAGCTCGGCCTCAACGAGACGCAAGTGGGGCTGGCGCTGCCGCGCACGATCTATGCCTCGCTCGCCCGGTTGCTCGGCCCGCACCGCGCCGAGCGTCACGTGGTTGCGGGCAACATGATCGAATCCGCCGAGGCGCTGCGCATCGGGCTGGTAGACGAACTGGCGGCGCCCGACCAGGTGGTGTTCCGCGCACTCGACTGGTGCCGCTTCCACCTGGGCCTGCCGCAGCGCGCCATGCGCCTCAACCGCGAGACCGCCCGCGCCGACCTGCGCGCGCTCTACCAGGCCGAGGACCCGGCGCTGGTCGAGGAATTCGTCGACGGCTGGTTCCACCCCGAGACCCAGGCGGTCCTGCACGCGCTGGTGGCGAAGCTCAAGGCCAGGGCCTGAGCGGGATCAGTCCGCCAACCGGGCGGCCGCCTGTTCCCAGTTCCGGCCGTCGAAGCGCTCCAGCACACCCAGGTGGGCTGCACCGCCCTCGATACAACGCAGGTTGACGCTCCAGCAATCCGGATGCGAACGCGGCTGGTAGAAGCTCTTGATGCCGCAACTGCGGCAGAAGAGATGAGCCGCGGCGCCGCTGCCGAAACGGTATTCGCCGAGCGCGCCGCTGGGCGTGAGCAATTCGAATGCCGCGTGTGGCACGGTGACGTGCAGGTAAGCGGTCATGCTGCAGATCGAGCAGTTGCACTCCAATACGTCGAGTTTCTCCGGCCCACGGAAGCGGAATCGAACCGCGCCGCAATGACAGCCGCCGTGGTACTCAACATCGCCTTGATTGACGAAATCCGCCATGGCGTCAGAACAGGGTGTAGATGAAGGGCGCGATCACCGATCCCTTGACCGCCACCAGAATGCCGCCGATGGCCACCAACACCAGCACGATCGGCATCAGCCAGTACTTCTTGCGCACCCGCAGGAAGGCCCAGAGTTCACGCAGGATGTCGAGCATGGGCGGGGTTTGCAGCCAGAGATCGCGCAAGTATCGCGCATGGCCCGCCATTCGCCATAGGTCGCGCTCCCCACGTCGCTGGCTTGGGCCATAATCGTGGGCTGTTCCGGTTGCCAGGCCTTCCCGGGCCGGCGCCGGGCGTGAAGTCCCTTCCCCACGGAGCCCGATCATGAGCAACAGCTTCGGCACGCGCGCCACCCTGTCCAGCGGCGGCAAGACCTACCACTACCACCGCCTGCCGGCCCTGGCGCCGAAGTACAACCTGGCGCGCCTGCCCTACTCGCTGAAGATCCTGCTGGAGAACCTGCTGCGCTTCGAGGACGGCGAGAACGTCACGCCGGCGCATATCGAAGCCCTGCTCAACTGGGATCCGAAGACGCCGTCGACGCAGGAAATCCCGTTCATGCCGGCGCGCGTGGTGATGCAGGACTTCACCGGCGTGCCCTGCGTGGTCGACCTGGCCGCGATGCGCGATGCGATGAAGTCGCTCGGCGGCGACCCGAAGAAGATCAATCCGCTGATCCCGGCCGAGATGGTGATCGACCACTCGGTGCAGGTCGACTACTTCGGCAGCGCCAACGCAGTGGACGAGAACGCGCGCATCGAGTTCGAGCGCAACAAGGAGCGCTACGCCTTCCTGCGCTGGGGCCAGACCGCCTTCGACAACTTCAAGGTGGTGCCGCCGCGCACCGGCATCGTGCACCAGGTCAACCTGGAGTACCTGGCGCGCGTGGTGTTCGCGACCGAAGGCGCCGAGGCCTGGGCCTATCCGGACACCGTGGTCGGCACCGACTCGCACACCACCATGATCAACGGCATTGGCGTGCTTGGTTGGGGTGTCGGTGGCATCGAGGCCGAAGCCGCGATGCTCGGCCAGCCCGTCGACCATGCTGATCCCCGAAGTCATCGGCTTCCGCCTGACCGGCAAGCTGCCGGAGGGCGCGACCGCGACCGATCTGGTGCTGACCGTGACCCAGATGCTGCGCAAGCGCGGCGTGGTCGAGAAGTTCGTCGAGTTCTTCGGCGAGGGCCTGAACCAGCTGCCGCTGGCCGATCGCGCCACCATCGCCAACATGGCGCCGGAGTACGGCGCGACCTGCGGCATCTTCCCGATCGACAACGAGGCACTGAACTACCTGCGCCTGTCCGGCCGCAGCGAGGAGCAGATCGCGCTGGTCGAGCAGTACGCCAAGCTCAACGGCATGTTCCGTGAACCGGGCCAGCCGGAAGCCGAATACACCGATGTGCTGCACCTGGATCTGGGCGACGTCAAACCCAGCCTGGCCGGCCCCAAGCGGCCGCAGGACCGCGTGCTGCTGTCCGGTGTCAAGGCCGACTACGAGAAGAACCATGCACCGATGGCCGAAGCGCGGGCGGCCAAGCCGAAGTCCGCCACGCCGGGCACTGCGCACGTCAGCAGCGAAAAGGGCGAGTACGAACTGACCGACGGCGCTGTGGTGATCTGCGCCATCACCTCCTGCACCAACACCTCGAATCCCTCGGTGATGCTGGGTGCCGGCCTGCTGGCGCGCAACGCGGTGGCCAAGGGCCTGAAGACCAAGCCCTGGGTCAAGACCTCGCTGGCGCCGGGATCCCTGGTGGCCACCGATTATTTCCGCAAGGCCGGCGTGCTGGACGACATGGAGGCGCTCGGCTTCCACGTGGTCGGCTACGGCTGCACCACCTGCATCGGCAACTCCGGCCCGCTGCCTCCAGAAGTGTCCAAGGGCATCGGCGACGGCGATTTGATCGTCGCCTCGGTGCTCTCCGGCAACCGCAACTTCGAGGGCCGCGTGCACGCCGAAGTGCGCATGAACTACCTCGCCTCGCCGCCGCTGGTGGTGGCCTATGCGCTGGCCGGCCGCGCCGACATCGACCTGACCAGCGAGCCGCTGGGCACGGGCAGCGACGGCCAACCGGTGTACCTGAAGGACATCTGGCCGTCCAACCACGAGATCGCCGAGACCGTGCGCAAGGCGGTCACGCCGGAAGGCTTCAAGTCCTCCTACGAGGGCGTGTTTGCGGGCGACGCGCGCTGGCAGTCGGTGCAGGCGCCGGTGGGTGAGCTGTACACCTGGGACGACAGCTCCCCCTATGTGCAGAACCCGCCCTACTTCACCGGCATGGGCATGGGCCTGCGCCAGATCAGCGACGTCAAGGCGCGCGCGCGCTGGCGCTGCTCGGCGATTCGATCACCACCGACCACATCTCGCCGGCGGGCGACTTCAAGCCGAGCACCCCGGCCGGCAAGTACCTGACCGAGCGCGGCGTGCAGTACGCGGACTTCAATTCCTACGGTTCGCGCCGCGGCAACCACGAGATCATGATGCGCGGCACTTTCGCCAACATCCGCCTGAAGAACCAGCTGGCGCCGGGCACCGAGGGTGGCTACACCACCCACTTCCCGACCAACGAAGTGACCTCCATCTACGACGCGTCGATGAAGTTCCAGGCCGCCGGGACGCCGCTGATCGTGATCGCCGGCAAGGAATACGGCACCGGCTCCTCGCGCGACTGGGCAGCCAAGGGCACGATGCTGCTGGGCGTCAAGATCGTCATCGCCGAGAGCTTCGAGCGCATCCACCGCTCCAACCTGTGCGGCATGGGCGTGCTGCCGTGCAAGTTCCTCGACGGCCAGAACGCCGCCAGCCTGGGCCTGAGCGGCCGCGAGACCTTCGACTTCGAAGGCATCGGCGACGGCACCGGCAAGCGGCTCAAGGTCACCGCGACCGCCGAGGACGGCAGCGTCAAGCAGTTCGAAGTGCGTGTGTTGCTGGAGACGCCCAAGGAAGTCGAATACTTCCGCCACGGCGGCATCCTGCCGTACGTGCTGCGCCAGCTGGCGGCCTGAGGCCGACGGACGCCTCCTGCCGTCCATGGCGGCGGTCGCGTCCTGCCGGGCCATCCTTGGCCCGGCGTTCAGCCCTCGCGCGGCATGCCGCGCGTCGGCTCCGCCGACCGGGCCTCACCCGCCACGGCGGCATCCTGCCGTACGTGTTGCGCCAGCTGGCGGCCTGACCGGCGCCCTCCACCACCCGGTGCGCCACGCGTACCGGGTGGCGTCCAGCGACGCCGTGCATGCAGTTTCAGCCGTTATGCTCTGGGGCCTCTGCCCTGGAAGCCCATCCCATGAGCGCAGCTGCACAGCCCCTCAACGTGCTCGGCACGCCGCTGAAGCCTTGTAGCACCGAGCCGATGACCGGATGGTTCCGCGATGGCTGCTGTCGCGGCGATCCGGCCGATCGCGGGTTGCACCTGATCTGCGCCGTGATGACCGCCGAATTCCTGCGCTTTTCGAAGGCCGAAGGCAACGACCTCAGCACGCCGCGGCCGGAATACGGTTTTCCCGGGTTGCTGCCGGGGGACCGCTGGTGCCTGTGCGCGACGCGCTGGCGCGATGCCTACGCCGCCGGCATGGCGCCGCAGGTGGTGCTGGAGGCCACCCACCTGAACGCGCTGGGCGTGGTCTCGCTGGATCAGCTGCGCGAGTACGCCGCGGCCTGAGGTCCGGGGCCGGCGCTCAGGGCGCGCCAGCCACTTCGACCATCGCTTCGTTGCGCCGCAGCGGCGGCAACACCCAGGGCGCGTTGTAGCGCGCGGTCCACGGTGCACCCACGGTCTCGATGCCCGCATCGGCCAGCGCCTGCGTGAGTTCGGCCGTGTGCCCGGCGAACTGCGCCTCGGTTCCACGTCCGGAAAATCGCAGGGCCGCGACCCGCCTGCCGGGCACCTGGCGCAGCACCACTCGCGGGTCGAGCGGCTGCGGCAGCGTCTCCAGGGTGTAGCCGGCCGGCATGTAGAACGCGATTCGCCAACGGCCATCGCCCTCGCTTGCCGCGTCCACTGGCGCTGTCATGGCGATCTTTTGCCCAACGTCGGGCGCCATCGCCACCGGCGCGGTCATCGCGATCTTCTCGTCGCCACGGTTGTCGCCGAAGATATAGCCCGCCAGCCGGCGGAAACCGACATTGCCTGCGTCGCCATAAGAGCCACCGTCGACCAGGGTTTCGGCGACCACGGTATCGCCGTAGCGTCGGATCTCGACGCCGGATTCCAGCGTGCGTTCGACTGTGTACGGGACCTGCTCGGTTGCCATCGCCACCTCGGTTTGCAAACTCGCAGCCAGGAAAGCAGCGAGGGATGCCATCAGCCGTCCAGTCATGCTCAGATTCCGGATCCAGGGTGGACAGCATGGAGCATGCCGCGTGTGCGCCATGCATCTGGCTGCGCGTCAGCGGAGGCCGCGCGCCACCCACACCTGCCCCAGGCTGATCGCGCCGTCGTTCGGCGGCAGCAGGCGGGGCAGCAAGGGCTTCAGTCCCTGCGCACGCAACCCCGATACCAGGTTCTCGGCCAGCACCCGGTTCAGCAGGCAACCGCCGCCCAGAGCCACCGTGTCCAGCCCCTGCGCGCGCGCCGCCGTGCCGACCCATTCGGCCAGTGCTGCCGCCAGCGTGCCGTGGAACAAGTTGGCGCCGTCGACCGGGCTGATCCCGGGTTGCGCGAGTGCAGCCAGCAACGGCGTGGGATCGAGTACGCCATTCTCGATGCGCCAGCCGCCCGCGAGCACGCGCGGCGCGTCGACCAGCCCTTCCAGTGCCATCGGCGCCTGTCCCTCATGGCTGGAATGCCAGTGCAGCCCGAGCAGGCCGCAGGCGGCATCGAACCAGCGTCCGGCGCTGGTGGTGAGTGGTGCCAGGCCGCGGTCGAGCACTTGGCGCACTGCCGGCGCCAGGCTTTCCGCGCCGAATCGCGCCGGGATCTGCTCGCCCTGCCCGGCCAAGTGCAGCGCCGCCGCGGCGCACCGCCAGGTCTCGCGCGCGCAGCGGTCGCCGCCCGGCAGCGGCAACGGTCGCAGGTGGCCGATGCGCTCACAACGTGCGCCATCCACGCGCAGCAACTCGCCGCCCCAGGCGCCCCCGTCGTCGCCCATCCCATAGCCATCCAGCGCCACGCCGAGCACGCCGTGGTGCACCGCATGCTCGGCGAGTACCGCCGCGATATGCGCATGGTGGTGCTGCACCCGGGTCAGCGGCAGGCCGCTGGCGCGCGCCAGCTCGCTGCTGGCGAAATCCGGGTGCAGATCGCAGACCACACGTTCCGGGCGCACGGCGAGGATGCGCGACAGCTGCCTCGCGGTTTCCTGCAGGAAGCGGCGGGCCTCGGGATTGTCGAGATCGCCAACATGCTGCGACACGAAGGCCTGGCGTCCACGCGTGATGCAAAGCGTGTTCTTGAGGTAAGCGCCGACGCCCAGCAGCGGCGGCCCGTCGCTGCCCAGGTCGATCGGCTCCGGCACGTAGCCGCGCGCGCGGCGGATGAAGGCCGGCGCGCCGTCGACCAGGTGCATCACCGAGTCGTCGCAGCGCACCAGGATCGGGCGGTCGTGGCCGACGATACGATCGGCGATGCCCGCGAGGCGTTCGCGCGCGGCCTCGTCGGTGTGCACCAGCGGTTCGCCGTGCGGATTGGCGCTGGTCATCACCAGCGCCAGCGGCCAAGGCTGGCGCAACCAGTCGTCGCCCGCCGGCTCGCCGGCCGCCGCATGACACAGCAGCCAGTGGATCGGCGTGTACGGCAGCATCACGCCGACGCTCGGCAGATCCTGGGAGACCGACGGCGCAAGGCCATGGCTGGCCTGCGCGCGCAGCACCACAATCGGGCGTTCGCGCGATTGCAGCAGGCGTGCCGCGGTGTCGTCGACCTGCGCCACCCGGCGCGCCGATGCGAGATTGCTGACCATCACCGCCAGCGGCTTGGCTTCGCGCTGCTTGCGCGCGCGCAGCCGCGCAACGGCCGCCTCGTTGCGCGCATCACAGACCAGGTGGAAGCCGCCGAGTCCCTTGAGCGCGACGATCTCGCCGGCGGCCAGCCAGGCCATGATCTCGCGCGGATCGGCGTCGAGCCGCGGCCCGCACGCGCTGCAAGCGGTGGACTCGGCGTGGAAGCGACGGTTGCCGGGATCACGGTACTCGCGCTCACAATCGGGGCACAGCGGGAATCCTGCCAACGCGGTCTGCGGCCGGTCGTATGGGAGAGAGGCGCAGATCGTGAAGCGCGGTCCGCAGTGGGTGCAGGTGATGAAGGGATAATGAAAGCGCCGGTCGGCGGGATCGAGGAGTTCGCCCAGGCAGTCGGTGCAGACGCCGACATCCGGGCCGATGCTGGTGCTGAGCGCCCCACCCGCCGGACTGTCGACGATCCGGAAGCCGTCCTCCCGGTCCACCGTCTCGATCGCGCCCACCTCGATCGAATCGATGCGCGCCAGCGACGGCGGATCTCCGGTGAGTGCCGCGGCCAGTTCCTCGCTGCGCGGCCCCTGGACCTCGATCAGGACGCCCTGCGCATCGTTGCGCACCCAGCCGACCAGCCCCAGGCGGTGCGCCAGCGCGTGCACGCTGGGCCGCAAGCCGACGCCCTGCACCCGGCCGCGCACGCGGATGCGCAGGCGCGGCACGCTCAGGCCCGCAATGCGCTGCGGGCGGAATCGATCCAGTCCGACCAGGCGTCAAGACCCTCGCCGCTGCGCGCCGACGTCCGGATCACCTCGATGTCGGGCTGCACCCGCCGCGCATTGGCGATCAGCAAGTCGACATCGAAATCGAGATGCGGCAGGAGGTCGCACTTGGACACCAGCATCAGGCGCGAAGCCGCGAAAATGTTGGGGTACTTGAGCGGCTTGTCCTCGCCCTCGGTGACCGATGCCAGCACCACCTTGTGCGCCTCGCCGAGGTCGAAGCCCGCTGGGCACACCAGGTTGCCGACGTTTTCGATGAAGACTACGCCGCCATCGACTGCCGGCAGTCGCTCCAGCGCACGCGCGACCATCGACGCATCCAGGTGGCAGCCCTTGCCGGTGTTGACCTGGATCGCCGGGACTCCGGTGGCGCGGATACGCTCGGCATCGTGACTGGTCTGCTGGTCGCCCTCGATCACGCCGAGCGGCATCCCGCCGCGCGCCCGCATGGCCTGCAGCGTGCGCACCAGCAGGCTGGTCTTGCCCGACCCGGGGCTGGACACCAGGTTCAGTGCGAGCACCTGATGGGCGCTGAAGTGAGCGCGATTGCGCTGCGCCCATGCGGCGTTCTTCGACAACAGGTCCGCCTCGATGCGCACCAAGCGCGATTCGCTGATACCGGGCGCCGACAGTCCGGAGGCGCTTGCCGCGATCAGTCCGCGATCCACCGCCGCTTCCTCGGGGGCCACCAGTTCCAGCGGCTCCGTGGGAGCGCGATGCTTCCAGACCAGCCCGGCATGGATGCTCACCTCGCCCTTGCCGCAACCGCACACGGTGCACATCGCCGGATCTCCCGCAGCCACGCGATGGGCGCCAGCTTAGCGCGACGCCGGCCGGTGGAAATGAGCAGGATCAACCTGCGGTGTCGGCAGAACGTAACTCGACGGCCACGCAGGGATCGAACGCGGCGATGATCCAGCGCACGGCGCGCAGCGGATCGCGCGCCTGGCGCAAGTGCGCCAGCAGCTGCACCGCCGGACCGCCGGGCGCAAATTGGCGATCCGTCGGCGCCTCGACCTGGCAACCCACCCAACGGCCTCCAGCCAGCGTCACGCGGTACTCCAGGGGTCCGCGCGCGGTCTGCACGCTGCCTTGCCCGGTGCCGGCCCATTGCCGGTTGAGATCCGCTGCGGCGGGCGATGGCAGCAAGACTGCGCTGGACTGCAAGCGTGCCGCCAGGATTCCAAGGCCCGCGCGCGTGCCGTTCGCCAGTTCCTCGAAGCTTCGCTGCAACCAGCCGCGCCACAGCGCTCCGGCGCCGGCGAGCGCCTGGTCGATGCCGCCCTGCACACGTTCGCCCGCCCGCAAGGACTGCAGGCCGGACTGCAGCTCCGCCAGATGTTCGCGCGCCTGCTGCAGGGCAGGCAGGTCGGGAGACAGTCGTCCACCGCCGGGGCGGCACCAGTCGCCATCCGGATAACTGGCTCGGGCGATTTGCGCGACCAGCTTGCGCGCCGCCGCCACCGGCGCCGGCTCCATCGGGAGCGCCAGCAGTTGCATCCAGTCGATGCACTCGCGCCAGATGTGCGCGGCCACCGCATCGGCGATTGCCAGCGTGGCGCGCGCAGCGACGTGCGCAGGATCGGGCACGATCCCGGCGGCGTTCTCCACCGCCTCCAGGGCCGCCAGCGCATGCGCGCTGCCGCACAACGGAAACAGCTTCGGCAACAGCCGCAGGCAGTCGTCTGGCGTGCGGCCCTCGAGCCCATTCAGGATTCGCAACGGGCGCTGCAACTGCAGGTCGACGCCGTCCACCCTGCACCCGTCGGCGCGCACGCGCGCGATCAGCACACCGCTGTCGGCTGCCACCATCCCAAGGGCGCCCGCCGTGCTCAAGCGACCTCCATGGCGCTCAGGCGCAACTGCTCGCCGTCGTCGATCCGCAGCGCTGACCCGCCACACTCCGGGCAGGCGTCCTGGCGGCTGGTGATGGCAACGCCATGGCCGCAGTCGAAGCACCAGGCGCGGCCGGGAATGATCTCGATGTCCAGGTGTGCGCCTTCCGCCGGCCCGCCGCGTGCGGCGCAGTCGAAACAGAAAACCAGTGCGGCCGGCTCCACCTGCCCGAGAGCGCCGATCGCCAGTTGCACGCGCAGCACTCGTGTCGCGCCTTCAGCCTGAAGGTGCTCGGTGAGCAGGTCGACCAGCGACAGGCAGAGCGACATCTCGTGCATGGCAGCCCTGGCCTAAGTCTCGGCGCGATCGGGGACCACCGGCGCCATCGGGCGCCATCCTGCAAGGAACGCACGCCGACCCGGGCTGTCCACGCGCGGCACCGCCGGCTTCGCGGCGAGCACCTGCGCCAGCACCCCCCGTGCCTCGTTGCAGGCATGCGCCTGCGAGCCGAAGGCGTGCATCGGCGAATGCAGCGAGTGCGCCCAGTAGGCGCCGATGCCCTCGTCCCCACCGTAGACGAATCGCCGGGAGCCACCCGGCAGCGGAATGCCCCGCGCCTGGCCGAAACGCGTCGGATCCACCGGTGCCTGCTCCAGTGGCAGCAGCATCAGGTTCATGAACCAGGGCGTGACCAGCACGCCGATCAGGTCCGACTCGTCGAAGTGCGTGAACCCGCAGGCTTCCACCGACAATTGCGCGTTGTAGAACGGCAGCTCGCGCATCCGGGTATCCCCGATCTCGCGGAAATGCACCGCAAGCGCGCAGACCCGGAGGTCACTGGCGTGGTTGTTCATCGCGCTTCCTCCATCAAGACCTGCAGGCGGGCGTAGAGCTCGAGCATCTCGCATGCCTCCGCAGGTGTCAGTTTCGCCAGCGCGTGACGTTGCGCCTGCACCGCCAGGTAGTCGCCCACGTTCACGGGCTCATCCAGCAGGTGCAGCAAGACCGGCAATTGCGTGCCGCCGCGCTCGACCACGGCATGCCCCGGACCCAGTGCGACCACCTGCATGGGCACGCTCAGGCACATCAGGCCACCTCCAGCGCCGGCACGGCGGCGACGCCCAGCCGCCGCAGGCGCGCGAGCACGCACTCCAGCGCTGCCTCGCAAGCGCGCTCGCCGATGGGTGTCAGCTCCGTGCCGAGTTCGATCCCGGCAGGTTCGACCGCCACCAGCGAAAGTCCCGCGGGCAAGGCATCCATCAGCGCGGCCGCGGCGAGCAGGTCCGACAGGCCGATCTGGTGCGGCGAGATGCGTTGCTGGAAGAAAGCGGGCACCGCGGCGCCCTGAAACTCGTGGATTTCGCCGGGTGGACCGTCGAGCCGCGCGCAATCGACGATCAGCAGGTGCTCGCAGGCGGCCACGTCGTCGAGCAACACCATCCCCGAGGTGCCGCCGTCGAGCACCTGCACCTGCGCCGGCAGGCGCCAGCGGGCCTGCAGGCGTTGCACGACATGCACGCCGATGCCCTCGTCCTGGAGCAGGATGTTGCCGATGCCGAGCACCAGGATGTCCACCTTCAGAAGGCCTTGACTGAAACGATCGGGCGTCGCTGCGGATCGCTCATGTGGATCGCGCAGGCGATGCACGGATCGAAGCTGTGCACCGTGCGCAGTACCTCCAGCGGCAGCTCCGGATCCGCCACCGGATTGTCCAGCAGCGCTGCTTCGTAAGGCCCCGGGCGATCCTGGTCGTCGCGCGGGCCGGCGTTCCAGGTCGACGGAACCACGGCCTGGTAATTGCGGATCTTGCCGTCCTCGATCACCACCCAGTGCGAGAGCACGCCACGCGGCGCCTCGTGGAAGCCAAATCCACGGATCTCGCCCTTGGGGAACACAGGCCGGTTCCAGGTGTCGAAATCGCGCTTGGCGATGTTCGCCATCAGCAGCTTCCACTGGTTGACCAGGCTGTCGTGCAGCACCGCGCAGCGCACCGCCCGCGCAGCGATGCGACCGATGGTGGAATGCAGCGCGGACAGCGGGATCTGCGCGCCGGCGACCGCACTGGCCTGCGCCAGCAACTTGTCCAGATGGCGCTTGGTCGACGCGTGGCCGGCCGCTGCCATCGCCAGCACATTGGCCAGCGGGCCCACCTGCACGCGTTCGCCGTGGAAGGTCGGCGCCTTGATCCAGGAGTATTTGCCGTCCTCCTGGAAGTCGGTGTAGTTGGGCTCGGTCTGGCCTTCCCAGGGATGCAGCGAAGGCTGGTCGCCCGCGTAGCGATACCAGGAATGCCCGACTTCCTCCTTCACGCCGTCGCGGAAGAAGGCATCCTGGTAGTCATCGATGGCGCGGAACTTCGCGAGGTCGCCGTCCGGGATGTAGCCTCCTGGCAGTTCGAACTGCGTCCCCATCTCGTCGAGCGGCAGGTCCGGTGCCGACAGATAGTGCGTGATGCCCTTGCCATAGCCGGTCCAGTCCGCGTACAGCGCACCCACCGCGGCGACGTCCGCCATCATCGCGTTGTGCACGAAGTCGCCGAGTTCGTCGATCAGCGCCTTGACTGCGTGAAGGCGCTCCAGCGTCAGCGTCGACTGGCTGTCGGGGTTGATCGCATTGGAGACGCCGCCGACCGCGAGATTCTGGATGTGCGGCGTCTTCGCGCCGAGGATGGAGACGATCCGGTTGGCGCTGCGCTGCACTTCCAGCGCCTGCAGATAGTGCGCGGCCGCCATCAGGTTGGCATCCGGCGGCAGTTTCATCGCCGGGTGCCCCCAGTAGCCGGAGGCGTACACCCCGAGTTGGCCGCTGGCGACGAAGGTGCCCAGTCGATCGCGCGCCGCCTGCATCTGTTGCACCGAGTTGCCCTTGTAGTCCGACAGCGACTGCGCCAGCGTTGCCGCGCCGCCTCGGATCGCCCTGCAGCGAGGACACGATGTCCACCCAGTCCAGCGCCGCCAGGTGGTAGAAGTGCACCAGGTGATCGTGGATGCCGTGCGCGCTGATGATCATGTTGCGGATGTACTGCGCGTTCAGCGGCACCGGCAGCTGCAGCGCGTTCTCCACCGCCCGCACCGAGGCCAGCGCGTGCACCGTGGTGCACACGCCGCAGATCCGCTGGGCGTAGACCCAGGCATCGCGCGGATCGCGCCCGCGCAGGATCAGCTCGATGCCGCGCCACATCTGGCCGGAGGACCAGGCCTTGGTCACGCGGCCGCCGTCCACCTCGACATCGACCCGCAGATGACCTTCGATGCGGGTGATGGGATCGATCACGACACGGGTCATGGGAGACTCCTGATCAGGCGTGCGCGGGCTGCCGCACCGGGGCGTGCAGGACTGGGAAGAGCTTGATGACGACCAGGTAACCGAGGATCTCGAAGGCGATCATGCCCAGCGTGACCAGGATCTCCTGCACCGACGGGAAGTACGTATAGCCGGCGACCGCCGGCGTGTAGCCGACCAGATAGGCGTTGAAGCGATAGACGATCGCGAACAGCAGCAGCGCCAGCGCGGCCAGGAAGGTCCAGACCTCATCGCGCCGCGCCGCGGGCGACAGGAATCCCACCGCAGCGAACAGCGCCAGCGCATTCTCGGACCAGAAGCTCGCCGCCAGCGGCGTCAGTTCCAGCGCGTCGCCAAGCGCGTCGCGCCACAGCAGGTCGGCCCAGCGCAGCAGCAGCCAGCCGGCCAGCAGCCAACCGATGACGCTCGACAGCCGTGCCAGCATGTGATGCTCCGACGCCAGGCGGAAGCTCTTGGTGACCACCGTGGCCTCGAACACCACCAGCGCATAGCCCATCGCCAGCACCGAGCTGACGAACAGCAGCGGCAGCCACGGCGTCAGGTACAAGGGCGACAGCTTGTGCCCGACCACCAGCAGGATCGACCCAAGCGAAGACTGGTGCATGAATGGCAGCAGGATGCCGATCGAGATGACCAGCCACATGACGCGGGCGATGCGCTGGCGCCATTTCTCGAGACCGAAGCGCTCCAGCACCATCGGCGAGTTTTCGACGAACAGCAGCAGGGTGTACGCACTGACGCACAGGCCGGTCTCCAGCATCACCGAGCTGAAATTCCAGTGCCACGGCAGCAGCAGGTTGTAGAACTGCCACCAGCGGCCCATGTCGATGATCGCGGCGGAGCCTGCCAGCACGTACCCGAAAAGGCTGCTGACCAAGGCGGGCCGCATCAACGGGTGGTAGCGACCCTGGTTGAACACGTAAATCAGCATGGCCATGGCAAAGCCGCCGCAGCCGAGCGAACTGCCGATGATCAGGTCCCAGGTCACCCACAGGCCCCAGGGATACCCCGCACTCAGGTTGCTGACGTCGCCCAGGCCGTAGATGAAGCGCTTCAGCAGCACGATGCCCGCAATCGAGGCCAGCAACCCGAGCACCAGGCTGAAAGGCGTGAACAGCGAAACCCCACGCAGCCGCTGCGGATGACCGGACATCTCAGTGCTCCTCGTGGTCCTGCGCGTCGATGCCGGGCTTGTTGCGTCGAACGACCCAAGCCAACCCGAACAGCGCCACCGCAGGCGCCAGCAAGTAGTTGTAAAGTTTGTGCTGCAAACCCTCGACGAAGCGCACCGGCGCGTCCGGCCCGAGCGTGGGCAGGCCGAGTTTCTCGAAGGGCACGGCGCTCAGGTAACGCACCTGGGTGCCGCCGACCTCGGTCTGGCCATAGACATGCTTCTGGTAGAGCGCAATCGCCGCCTCGTGCATCGGCCGGTCGCCGCGGATATCGCCGCGCGGGAACTGATGCAGGGTGCCAGGCTCCGCGGCCAGGCGTTGTTCGGCCTCTGCCTGCAGATCGGCCACCGGGCCAAACAGCGAAGCACCCGTCGGACACACGTCGCAGCATGCCGGAATGCCTCCCTGCGCCTGCAAGTGCGCGCACATCTGGCATTTGTTGATCTGCCCGAAAGGTTTGCCCAGATCGAACTGCGGCACGCCGAAAGGACAGCCGTAAGAGCAGTAGCGGCATCCCAGGCAGGCATCGGCGTCGTGGGTCACGATGCCTGTGACCGGATCCTTGATCATCGCGCCGACCGGGCACACCGAGACGCAACTGGCATCCACACAATGCAGGCAGTTGCGCTTGACGAAGGCAAAACCGTCGGTTGCACGATCCTTCACCGAGGCATCGCCGTCGCGATAGACCTTGATGACATTGAGGGTGACGCCATCGAGGTCCTCGGCCAGCGCCCAGGTGTTCGCGGCGTTCCAGTCGGCCAGCGGCGCTGGCGTCGCGCCCGATTCGACTCCGTTGGCGGCGCGGCAGGCCGACACGCAGGCCTGGCAGCCGATGCACAGGGTCGAATCGAACAGCATGCCGAGCGCCCCTTCGGGCATTGCCTTGGGTTCCCGCGAGAGCGCCTGCGCAGGCGTCGATGCCAGGCACGCCGCCGTCGCCGCTCCGGCGCCCGCGCCGGTGAGGAACTGTCGCCGAGAGAGTGTCATGTCACACCTCCCGCCCGGACTTCTTCTCCGCCTTGTCGCGCTCTTCCGCCATGTTTCGGGTGAACATCGCGCCGGCCCCGAGCGCCACGCCGATCACGCCACCCACCAGCGCCGCGGCGCCGGGGCTTGCGCCCTGTCCGCGTGCGCCGTCGACCGACGGATACAGCGATGGCGGCGTCTGCGACACCAAGTCGGCCAGCGCATGGATCGGCTTGCTGAAACCGACACCCTTCTCGGTGCAGCCAAAGCAGGGTGCGCCGATGCCGACCGGCCAGTTGCCCTCCCCCACGTCGCCGAAGCCGATCGCCGGGCAGTTCGCATGCGTCTCGGGCCCCTTGCAGCCGATCTTGTACAAGCAGAAGCCCTGGCGGTGCCCGGCGTCGCCGAATTCGAGCGCGAAGCGCCCGGCGTCGAAATGCGGCCGGCGCTCGCAGTTCTCATGGATCAGGCGGCCGTATGCGAACTTCGGCCGGTTGTGTGCATCCAGCGCCGGCGCTTCGCCGAAGGTCAGGAGGTGCAGCACGGTCGACAGGAAGTTGTAGGGATTGGGCGGACATCCCGGGATGTTGATCACCGTCTTGCCGGGGATCACCTCCTGCGTCCCCACCGCGCCGGTCGGGTTCGGATGCGCCGACTGCACGCCGCCCCAAGCCGCGCAGGAACCGATCGCAATCACTGCCGCAGCGCCCGCCGCCGCCTCGCGCACCAGTTCCACCTGAGTGCGGCCGCCGACCTTGCAGTAGATGCCACCCTCGGCCATCGGCGTGCCGCCTTCGGTGACCAGGATGTACTTGCCGCGGTATTCCTCCATCACCTTGTGCTTGTGATCGAGCGCCTGCTTGCCGGCGCCCACGCACAGAGTGTCGTGGTAGTCCAGCGAGATGACGTCGAGCAGCAGGGACTCCAGCGTCGGGTGGTAGGCGCGCAGCAAGGTCTCTGTGCAGCCGGTGCACTCCTGGCCGTGCAGCCAGATCACAGGGGGACGCATCGGATTCTCGGCCGCGAGCGCCATGCGCACACCCGCCGCCTGGCTCAATCCCATCGTGGCCGCCACGCCCGCACAGAACTTGAGCATCTGCCGTCGCGTCAAGCCGCCGAGCAGGCTGATCGGGAGATCCGCCTGTGGGTCCAGCAGCCCTGCGAACGAATCCTGCCGTTCCACGTCGATGCTCATGGCGCCACTCCCCGACCGAAGCTGCCCCGGGGCATGCGAGCCGGGGACGACCGCAACATTGCGAGACATCGTGGGCGCGCTGCAGGCGGCCGCATTGATCCCAATCAAACCCGCGGACTTTGACGAATGTCATGGCGCACCCCGGCTTTAGGGTGGTCAATGACGCGCATGGCCGGCATTCGCGTCGAGTCGGGAGGTGTACCGTGGCCAGCGCATCCAGGGTGGTGATGCTCGCGGCGGCGATCGCTGCTGTGACTGGCGCCGCGTGGCTGGCGGTCGTCGATCGCGCGCCCGAGGCAGACACCCTGCGCCGGGTCGATGGCCTGCGCTACAACACCGTGTCACCGTCGGAACATGGCGCGCTGGCGCCGTGCGCGGTCTGCCATCGACTCAGCGCCGCGGGCGCCGAGGGCCCGACGCCCTCGCTGCGGAACATCATCGGCAGCGCCAAAGGCGCTTCGCGCTGGTTTGGTTATTCGCCTGCGCTGGCCACGGCCGGCGGGACATGGACCGCGGAGGAGATCGATGATTATCTCGCCGACCCGGTGGCCTTCCTCCCCGGTACCAGCAAGACCCTGTCGCAGGTACGCGACCCCGAAGAGCGCCGGCGCATCGTCGATGCCCTGCGTGAGCTCACCCCATGAAAGAGGCTTGATCACCATGTCCGCGACGACTGGATTCTCGATGAAGCGCGTGCTGACCGCCCTGTTGCTGGGAGCCACTGCACTGCCCGCGCCGCTACTTGCGCATGCTGGCCCCGGCACCCACGACGGGTTCCTGGCGGGGATGCTGCACCCGGTGGCAGGCCTGGACCATGTCCTGGTGATGCTCGGCGTCGGTGTCCTCGGCGTCGCGGTTGGCGGCCGAGCCCGCTGGTCGCTGCCGCTGGTGTTCGTCGCGAGCATGGCCTTGGCAACGCTGGCGGGCATTTCCGGACTGGCCGGTTCGCAGCCAGCCGAGCATCTGATCGCCATCAGTGTGTTGGCCATCGGCGTGCCGCTCGCCCTGGCAACACGTTTGTCGCTGCCGGCCGCAGCGCTGCTGGTCGCCCTGTGCGCCGTGGTACACGGACACGCCCATGGTGTCGAAGCCGCGGCTGGTGTCGCCGTTGGGTCCTATCTCGCCGGCATGCTGATCGCGACTTCGCTCCTGCACGCAAGTGGTGTACTGATCGCCGCGGGCCTGCGCCGGCCGATCCTCGCCGGAGTGCAGCCGATCCGCTTGCTGGGAGTCGCGATGGTGGTCGCCGGCATGGTGCTCACGATCACCTGAGGACTGAGCCCGTCGCCGAAAGTGGCGGCTCAGGCCCAGTCGGGGGGGGGAGTAGAGAAGCAGATACACCGCAAGTCCGGACGTCGAGACATACATCCACAGCGGCCAGGTCCAGCGCGCCAGGGCACGGTGGCTCGCGACCCGTTGCCGCAAGCCGCGCGCCGCCGTCATCGCGATCAGCGGCAAGGACATCGCCGCGAGCGTCACATGGCTGATGAGCAGGGTGTAGTAGACCGGACGGATCCAGCCCTGGCCGCGGAAGCGGAAGATCGGCGCGCCGTAGTGGTAGGCGATGTACGAGACCAGGAACAGGGCCGAGACCGCAAGCGCGGCGAGCATCGTGCGCCGGTGCGCTTCGACCTGCTTCGCCTTGATCTGCCTGCGCGCCAGCAGCAACAGGACCGCACTCAGGCCATTCAGGCTCGCGTTCAGGTGCGGCAGCCAGCTGACGTAGTCCACTTGGGTTCCGCGTTGCGCCAGGATGGCCGCAAGCTCGCAGGACATCGCAGCCGAAGCATTGATGGCAGTCAAGCACCCGGCTGACCGCCGTCAAGGCAGCGGATCCACTCGATGCCTACGCTGGAATCCATGAAGCCCGCTCGACATGCGCTGATCCTCACGGCCGCTGCCGCATTGGCCCTGCTCTGGCTGGGCCGTGCCAACCAGGACAGCGACCTTTGGGAACAGGCACCGGCCGAGGTTCAGGCCGTCCTGTGGCCGGTGCCGCGACCGGTCGCCGGGTTCAACCTGGTGGACCAGCACGGCCAGTCGTTTGCCGCCGAAGACCTGCGCGGACACTGGAGCCTGATGTACTTCGGTTACCTGCAGTGCCCGGATGTCTGTCCCACCACCCTGCAGGCACTGCGCGGTGTCCAGCGCTTGCAAGCCACTCAACCAGATGCGCGCGTCACCCGGCATGTCTTCGTCAGTGTCGATCCCGCCAACGACAGCCCGGAACGGATCGCTGCCTACCTCGGATACTTTGGCGATGCCTTCACCGGCCTCGCCGGCAATCCGGCGGAACTGCAGAAGCTCACCGACTCGCTCGGCGTGATCCACGCCGAGCATGTGGACCAGGCCGGTGTGCGCAGCATCGACCACACCACCGCGATCATCGTGGTGGATCCTGAAGGCAGGGGTGTGGGTGCCCTGACCGCGCCGCACGACCCTGCATCCATGCTGCAGCGGCTGCGCGCACTGCAGGAGTACCTCTCGCGCTGAGCGAGTCAGACCGCCGGCCGGCCGCCCCGGCTGAGCAGCCACAGCACGGCGCTCAGCAGCACCACCGCCCCGCCCTGGTGCAAGGTGCCCAGCCAGACCGGCACGTGCAGCAGCAGCGTCGCGATCCCGAGGCTCACCTGGAGCAGCACGGCGAGCAGCAGCCAGTGGGCGGCACGACGCTGCTGCGCGTCCAGCACCGGGCTGCGTCGCCATACCCACCATATGCCGGCGACGATGCCGAGCGCGCCGAGCGCCAGCACGCGGTGCACGAACTGCACCGTCACCGGGTTCTCGAGGAAGTTCAGCCACCAGGGATCGAAGGTCCACATGCCCGGTGGGACCAGGTGCGTGCCCATCAGCGGGAAAGTGTTGTAGATCAGCCCGGCGCGCATGCCCGCCACGAAGGCACCGAACACGATGGTCACGGCCAACCAGCCCAGCAGGATCTTCGGGGTGCGCCCGAGCGCTTGGGCGGTCGGCGCGACCGGCCACAAGGTGCGCACCGCGAGCCAGAACATCGAGGCATAGATCAGCAGCGCAAGAGACAGATGCGCCGCCAGGCGGTAGTGGCTGACTCGCGGAATGTCGACCAGCCCGCTCTTGACCATGAACCAGCCCATGTAGCCCTGCGCCGCGCCGAGCGCCAGGATGCCGACCAGCGGCCAGCGCAACTGCGGCGGAATCGCCCGGCGTAGCCAGAACCACAGCAGCGGCAGCGCGAACATCAGCCCGAGCACGCGCGCCAGCAACCGGTGGCCGTATTCGTACCAGAAGATCAGTTTGAAGTCGTCCAGGCTCATGCCCCGGTTGACCTTGGTGTACTGCGGGCTCTGCCGGTACTTTTCGAATTCCGCCTGCCAGGCCTCGTCGCCCATCGGTGGCAGCACCCCGGTCACCGGGCGCCAGTCAACGATCGACAGGCCCCGACTCGGTCAGGCGCGTGGCGCCACCGAGCATCACCAGGGCCAGCAGCGTCGCGCAGCACACGATCAACCAGATGCCGATCGCCCGCTCCTGCGCGCGCTCCACGTCAGCATGCCCATCACCATCGTCGCCACGATCCACTCCGGAAACCCCGCCGGATACCAGCATCGCCCCGGCCACGCAAGCTGTCATCCGTGAAGGCCGGCGATCTGGCGCACGGTTGACCTGTGTCAATTACACGCGGGTACCCGCGGGCAGCAAATACGGGCCGATTGTCGGCCGTTGCCGGCATGCACCTACACCCTTGGGGAGGCGACCCGATGAGCGATAACGACGAAAACGAAAAGGTGCCGATGATGCAGCAGTTGCTGGATAACCCGTTCCTGCTGCTGTTCCTCGGCGTGCTGGTTCCCATGGTGATCTATACCCTGTGGGGTGTCATCGACATCCTGACCATTCCAGCGGCGAAGTAAACCGATATCCACTACTGGGGAATATATCCATGAGCGCCATTTTACCGCCGGCCGAACGACTCTGGTGGAAACATCCGCTGGACCGGGTCGAAGGCACCTGGATCGCGATTGCATTCGTCTGGTGCATGATCATGTTCTTCATGATGATCTACTGGCACGCATACGGTAAACAGAATCTTTCGACTGAAACCTACAAGACCACGCCGGAAATGTTTGCGGCGAAAGCCCAGAAAATGGTCGACCACTACACGGTGCGCAACGAAACCGACATGCAAACGCCCGTGGTGGCGCCGCCGGCAGGCAGCGATGTCTACCTGATCGCGCGCCTGTGGAACTTCTGGCCGATCCTGGAACTGGAAAAGGACAAGACCTATCGCCTGCACCTGACCTCGATGGATTACAACCATGGATTTCTCGCTGCAGCCGGCCAACATCAATATCCAGATCGTGCCCGGCTACGAGCATGTGATCACGGTCACGCCCAACCAGAGCGGCACCTTCTCGGTGGTATGCAACGAGTTCTGCGGAATCGGCCATCACATGATGGTCGGGCGCATTTACGTCAAGTAACGGAGACCGGCCATGTCCCAGGCAACAACTTACCGGACCTGCCCGCGTTCCGGGCTGCAGTTCGAATCCCAGGCTGAAAAACTGATGATCGCCAACGCCGTGGCGGCGGTGGTGTTCCTGCTGATCGGCGGCATCCTCGCCGTCGGCGTGGTGCTGACGCGCTGGCCGTCGATCCACTGGCTGGAGGCGGACACCTTCTACAAGGTGCTGACCGCGCACGGCATCGACATGCTGATCTTCTGGATCATCTTCTTCGAAATCGCGGTGCTGTATTTCTGCTCATCGACTTTGCTGCGCTGCCGGCTGGCCACGCCCAAAATAGCCTGGCTGGCGTTTGCGCTGATGGTGATCGGCGCGGTGGTCAACAACATCGCCGTCTACCAGGGCGGTTCCAGCGTGATGATGACCAGCTACGTGCCGATGATGGCGGCGCCGAGTTTCTACCTCGGCCTGATCCTGTTTGCGGTGGGTGCCCTGATCGGGTGTTTCGTGTTCCTCGGCACACTGGTCGTCGCCAAGCGCGAGAGGACCTACCAGGGATCCGTGCCGCTGGTGACCTTCGGCGCGATCACGGCCTGCATCATCGCGGTATTCACCATCGTTTCCGGCGCGATCATCCTGATCCCGACCTTCCTGATGTCGGTCGGTGTCATCGAGCACGTCGACGCGCTGATCTACCGCACGATCTGGTGGGCCTTCGGTCACTCGTCGCAGCAGATCAACGTCGCCGCGCACATCTCGATCTGGTACGCGGTGGCGGCGATTGCCTTCGGCGCGAAGCCGATGAGCGAACGCGTCTCGCGCGGCGCCTTCCTGCTCTACATCCTGTTCCTGCAGCTCGCCAGCGCGCACCATCTGCTTGCCGATCCGGGCGTCAGCACCGAGTGGAAGGTCGTCAACACCAGCTATTTCATGTACTTCGCGGTGCTGGCCTCGATGATCCACGGCCTGACCATTCCCGGTGCGATGGAAGTGGCGCAGCGCGCCAAGGGTTACAACAAGGGCCTGTTCGAATGGCTGCGCAAGGCGCCCTGGGGCAATCCGACCTTCTCCGGCGTGTTCATCTCGATCATCGGCTTCGGCTTCCTCGGCGGCATCTCCGGCGTGATGATGGGCACCGAGCAGCTGAACATGATCATCCACAACACGATCTACGTACCGGGCCATTTCCACGCCACTGTGGTGGTCGGCACCACGCTGTCGTTCATGGCGCTGACGTACTTCCTGATCCCGGTGCTGTTCAAGCGTCAGATGATCAACCCGGGCTGGCCAAGTGGCAGCCGTACCTGTTCGGCCTCTCGATGTACTTCTTCTGCCTGGTCATGATGGGCGCCGGCACGCTCGGCGTGTCCCGCCGTCACTGGGACATGGCCTTCAGCGGCAATGCGCTCGCGTATGAATGGCCGGGCGCGGCCTACCTGATGATGGGGCTGGTGGGCATCGCCGGCATCGCGGCCATCGTCGGTGGCGCGATCTACATCTACATCACGGTCGGTTCGTTGCTGTGGGGCAAGAAGCTGGAGAGCGGTGCATCGAGCAAGGAGACCACGCCGATCCCGCTGCAGATCCCGTCCTCGGTCGCGGTGCAAAGCTACGGCTCGATGGGCTTCGCGGCGCCCGGCACCTTCGTGCTGGCGATGGTGTTCCTGGTCTCCTTCGTCCTCTACTACTTCATCAACTGGAAGTATCTGTCGACGCTGTGGGGGCTGAGCTGATAGTCGCGCCGGGCCCGATGCCGAATCGGGCCCGGCGTCGTGCATCCGGCAAGCTGGCCACGACGCCGCCCGTCCGCGAGGGCGTACCCAAACCGGAGCGGCGACCTCGCGCGCCCTGGATGTCCAGTACCCAGCCGGAACCATGACCATGAGCACCGCCGTCGCCTTCGCCGATCGATCCCTGCCGGCACTCGCCCGCGAGGTGCTCGGCCTGTTCAAGCTGCGCATCGGCGTGCTGATCACGGTGACCGCGATGGTCGGATTCGTGGCCACGCCGGGACATGCAGCGAAAGGTTGGCAGGTGCTGGTACTCGCATTGTCCACCCTGGTTGCCGCCGCCGCGGCAGGCGCCTTCAACCAGTATCACGAGCGCGAGATCGACCGCCTGATGGTGCGCACGCGTGGCCGGGCATTCGCCAACGGCACCTTCTCCGCCAGTCCGGGCTGGTTGCTGCTGATGGCCTCGATGCTGGCCAGCAGCCACCGCGGGCGCCTGGTTGCTGGTCAACCCGCTGGCGGCTGCCTTCGTTTTCCTCGGCGCTTTCTTCTACGGGGTGGTCTACACCGTGTGGCTGAAGCGGCGCAGCTGGAGCAACATCGTCATCGGCGGATTGTCCGGCAGCTTCGCCGTACTCGCGGGCGCGGCGGCGTCCGATCCAGCCCTCGGCCCGCTGCCCTGGTCGCTGGCGCTGGTGCTGTTCCTGTGGACCCCGCCGCATTTCTGGAGCCTGGCGATCGCCTTCCGCGACGACTACGCCGCCGCCGGCATCCCGATGCTGCCCGTCGTCGTCGGCACGCCACGCGCGGCGCGCATCGTGCACTGGAGCACGCTTGCACTGGTGGCGTCTTCGCTGTTGCCATGTGCTTTCGGCGCGGGGTGGATCTACTTGTCGGCGCCGCGGTGGGCGGCGGTCTGTTCCTGTACCGCTCGTATCGGCTGGCGCACATGCCGACGCGGCAGACCGCGATCGCCTGCTTCCTCGCGTCGCTGGTGCAACTTTGCCTGGTGCTCGGCGCGATCTGCCTCGATGTCGCGCTGAGATGAACCCGATGCGCAGCGGCCCGCGGCGTCGAGCTGGCCTTTGGGGGGTGCTGGCGCTGCTCGTTTGGCTTCCCTGCATGGCGCAGGAAGCGGTGACTGTCGAAGCCGCGCAGGCCTTCGGCCTGGACCAGGAACAGGCCATCCGCGCCAGCCAGGCGGCCGTCGGCATGACCCCCGGCAACTACCAGCTTGCGCAACCGCGAGGGCGTGGCCATCCCGCTGTCGCAGTTCCGCGGCAAGCCGCTGCTGGTGAACTTCATCTACACCGGTTGCTTCAAGGTCTGCCCGACCAGTTCGCGCGCCCTCAAGCGCGCGGTCGATGCGATGCGCGACCGCTTCGGCCACGACCAGTTCAACGTGGTCAGCATCGGCTTCAACCAGCCCACCGATTCACCGATGGCCCTGCGCGAGTTCGCCGCGCAGCAGCGCATTGTCGATCCGAACTGGGAGTTTCTCAGCCCGCGCGAGGATGACGTCGCTGCGCTGGCGCGCGATTTCGGCTTCAGTTTCATCGCCACGCCGATCGGCTTCGACCACACCCTGCAGGTCAGCATTCTCGACCCTGCAGGACGGATCTCGACCCAGGTGTACGGCGATGCCTTCGCCGCCGACTCGCTCGGCGAACCGCTCAAACGCCTGCTCGCCGGAACCCTGGTCAGCGAAACTGCGAGCATCGCCGACCTGGTCGACAAGGTGCGCATCCTCTGCTCGGTGTACGACCCGGTCACCGGCAAGTACCGGGTCAACTACGCGATGTATCTGGAGATCGCCGGTGGACTCACCTTCATCCTGGCGATGCTCGCCTTTGCCGCCAGCGAGTTGCGCGCGCGGCGTGCGGCCGCGCGGCCGCGCGCCGGCTGAGCGCGCAACAGATGGCCGAGGTCCAGCCGACCTGGTCCCGCCTGGAACGCCGGCTGGACCGCTGGTTCCCGCCCGGCCGCAATCCCCTGCTTCACCTGGGCAGCCTCGCGTGCCTGATGCTGGCACTCGTCCTGCTCAGCGGGATCTACCTGTTCATCGTCTTCGACACCTCGGCAGCCGGCGCCTACCGCTCCATCGAGTCGCTGGCGCGCGAACAGCCCCTGGCGGGGGGCTGGCTGCGCAGCCTGCATCGCTACGCGGCGGACGCGATGTTCCTGTTCACCATCGCGCACCTCGCACGCGAGTGGGCGCTGGGACGTTACCGCCATTTCCGCCGGGTGACCTGGTGGACCGGCATCCCGCTGCTGCTGTTCCTGTACCTGGGCGGCATCGGCGGCTTCTGGCTCAACTGGGACCAGTTGGGCCAGTACTCGGCGCTCGCCAGCGCAGAGCTGATCGATGCCCTGCCCTTCCTCGGCGCCGGACTCAGCCGCCAGTTCATAGGGGTCGCAGCGGTGAGCGACCGGCTGTTCTCGCTGCTGATCTTCGTGCACATCGGGGTCGCGCTGCTGCTGGTGTTCGGCCTGTGGTTCCATTTGCAGCGACTCGGCTGGCCGGCGGTGCTGCCGCCGCGACGGTTGACCATCGGCTCACTCGCCATGCTGGGTCTGCTCGCGCTGCTGCAGCCCGTGCTCAGCCAGGTGCCTGCCGACCTGGCGCATGCCCCGACGACACTCGCCTTCGACTGGATCCTGCTGCACCTGCACCCGCTCGCCGAGGCCCTGACACCGGGCTGGGTCTGGCTGCTCCTGCTGATTGCCTTCGTGATCCTGGTGTTGCTGCCTTGGCGCGGTGGCAATGCGGCCCCGGTCGCGGCCGTTGTCGACCCCGACCACTGCAACGGCTGCCGCCGCTGCACGGTCGATTGTCCGTTCGGGGCGATCTCGCTGACCCTGCACCCGAACGGGAAAGCCGGCCAGCAACTGGCCGTGGTGGACGCCGAGCGCTGCGCCAGTTGCGGCATCTGCGCCGGTGCCTGCCCCACGTCCACGCCTTTCCGCCGCGACCAACGCCTGACGGCAGGCATCGACATGCCGCAACTGCCGGTGGACGCATTGCGCCAGCGCGTGCGCGCGGCGCTGGACGCCCTGCCGGACATGCACAAGGTGCTGGTGTTCGGATGCGACCAGGGCGCGGACCTCGCCGCCATGCGCAGCTCCGGGGCGGCCGGCATCAGCCTGCTGTGCGCCGGCCAGCTGCCGCCATCGTTCATCGAGTTTGCCTTGCGCGCGGGTGCCAGCGGAGTGGTCGTGGCCCCCTGCGGCGAGGGCGCGTGCGCGTACCGGCTGGGCAATCGCTGGACGGTGGAGCGCCTCGCCGGTGCGCGCGAGCCGCACCTGCGCGCCAGCGTCGCGGCCGACCGATACCGGGTGGTGCATGCCAGCCGCGGCGATGAAGCTCAGTTGACCGCCGTCATCGACGCAGGCATTTCGCGCAGCGAATAGTCGGGCCATGAGCCGCTTGCGCACCTACCTGGGACAGACGCTGTTGTACGCCGCACTCGCGACGGTGGTCGGCGTGTTTTCGCACTGGCCGCCCTACCAGCACCTTGCGCCTGACCAGGCTGTGATCAAGCTCAGCATCGTGCACCACGGCGAGCGCCTGGGCGACTGCGTCGAACAGACGCCGGAGGAACTGGCCAAGCTGCCGCCGAACATGCGCGCACCCACCCGCTGCCCGCGCGAACGCGCGCCGGTGAGCGTCGAGGTGGATATCGATGGCCAGCCCGCGATGCAGCTCACGGGACAGCCGTCCGGGCTGTCGCGCGATGGCGCCGCTGCCCTCTACCGCCGCGTGCAGGTGCCCGCCGGCAGCCACCGCATCGCAGTACGCCTGGACGACAACCCGCGCAAGGAAGGTTTCGACTACGCCGTGGAACAGAACGTCAACCTCAAACCCGCGGAAATCCTGGTCATCGACTTCGATTCCGCCGAGAAACGGATCCTCCTGCAATGAGTCACTTGCGCAGATTCGGCAACAAGACCCGCGTGCAGCCCGCGCTCGGCGTCGCTTCCCCCGGTCAGGTGCTGCCCTTCCCGCGCGTGCAGATGCCGACGACGGCGCACCTGAAGCCAACTACGTTCTCAGCGTGCCGCAGGACGCGCGCCGTGCGCTGGCCCGCGGCTGGCTGTGGCTGGGGTTGCTGGCGCTGATCGGCTCCGGGATCTACTCGGTGCTGCTGGTGGCCTCGCGCACGCCGGGCGTTAACCAACTGCTTCCGGTGGCGGATTTCTTCCGCGTCGCCCTGGTGGTGCACGTCGACCTGTCGGTGCTGGTCTGGTTCGTCGCGTTGGCCGGGCTGTTGTGGACGCAGAGCTGTCGCGCGATCGGCCTGCGCTACGCCCAGGCGGCACTGGCGCTGGCGGGTGCCGGCACCCTGTTGATGCTGATCGCACCCTTCGCCGGCGCTGGCACGCCGATCATGGCCAACTACATCCCGGTGCTCGATGGGCCGGTGTTCCTCGCCGGTCTCGCCGTGTTCGGCGTCGGCGCGACCTTGCTGGTGGCGCACGCACTGATCGCCGCGCCACGCGTGGGCAGCCTGGTCGACGGCGCCGGCGCGCTGCGCTTCGGGCTGAATGCGGCGACCGTTGCTACCGCCGTGGCCCTGCTCGCATTCGCGGCCTCGCTGTGGTTGACACCCGCGCTGGAGGGCAAGGCCTATTACGAAATCCTGTTCTGGGGCGGCGGCCACGCACTGCAGTTCACCTGGACGCTGCTGATGCTGGTGGGCTGGCTGTGGCTCGCCAGCGCGATCGGCGCACGGGTTCCGCTGTCGCCGCGGGTCACCCTGCTGTTGCTCGCGCTGGCGCTGGCCAGCGTCTTCGTCACGCCCTACGCCTACCTCGCACACCCGGTCAGTTCGGTCGAGCACCGCGAGTTGCACACCTGGGCGATGCGCCTGGGCGGCGGCGTCTCGATCGTCCCGATCGCGCTGGCGGTGCTGGTCGGCCTGGTGCGCGGGCGCAGCGCGCTCACCGAGGCGCAGAAACCGCTGCGCGCGGCGCTGGTCTCGTCGATGGCCCTGTTCGCTGCGGGTGGATTGATCGGCGTCTTCATCGCCGGCAGCAACGTCAAGATCCCCGCGCACTACCACGGTTGCATCGTCGGCGTGACGCTGGCGCTGATGGGTCTGGTCTACCTGTTGCTGCCGCAGCTCGGTTACCGCGCGCCGACCAGCCGCATGGCGCGCTGGCAGCCCACGCTGTACGCCATCGGCCAGTTCATGCACATCGTCGGGCTGGTCTGGTCCGGCGGCTATGGCGTGCAGCGCAAGATCGCAGGCGCCGAGCAGGTGCTGCGCAGCACCTCGGAAGTCGCCGGAATGGGCCTGATGGGCCTGGGCGGCCTGATCGCGATCATCGGCGGGCTGCTGTTCGTCGTGGTGGTCTGGCGCGCGCTCAAGCCCGTCCAGGCGCCATGATCCGTCCCCTGCAGGCCGGCCTGCGCTGGCTGTTCATGCATGCCGAGGCGTTGTTCAACCGCGCCTTCGGCGACGCGCACAACCCGCTCTACCACCTCGGCGCGATCGTTTTCTGGCTGTTCTGGATCGTCGCCGGCAGCGGCCTGTACCTGTACGCATTCTTCGACACCAGCGTGGTGGGCGCCTACGCCTCGGTCGAGTCTCTGACCCACGGCCAGTGGTTCGTCGGGGGCGTGCTACGCAGCGTGCACCGCTACGCATCGGACGCGATGGCACTGCTGATGCTGATCCACATGCTGCGCCACTTTGCCTTCGACCGGCTGCGCGGCTTCCGCGCCTTCTCCTGGGTCACCGGGGTGGGTCTGATCTGGCTGGTCTACGTCTCCGGCATCAACGGCTACATGCTGCCGTGGGACCGGCTGGCGCAATATGTGATCGTGACCAGCTTCGAATGGATCGACTGGCTGCCCGGCTTCGGCGGCACCCTGATCCGCAATTTCATCCACCCCGACAGCGTCAACGACCGCCTGTTCTCGCTGTTGTCCTTCATCCACATCGGTGCACCTCTGCTGGTGCTGCTGCTGATGTGGGTGCACGTGCAGCGGGTGCCCAAGGCAGCGACCCACCCGCCGCGCGCGATCGCGATCGGCGTGGTCGCGATGTTGCTGGCGCTGTCCGCACTGCAGCCGGTGGTCAGCCAGGGCGGTGCGGCGGACCTGGGCAGCGAGGTCGGGACGCTGGCGCTCGACTGGTTTTACCTGCCAATCTATCCCCTGCTCGACCGCTGGTCCCCCGGCGGGGTGTGGGCCCTGGTGATCGGCATCACCGGCCTGCTGGCGCTGCTGCCGTGGCTACGGCGTACCCGGCGCGACCGGCAGACCCGCTTCCACCTGGTGCTGCATCCCGGCCCGGAGCAGGTCTCCGCGCGCCCGGGCGAGACCCTGCTGGAAGCCGGGCTGCGTGCGGGACTGGCGCTACCCTACGAATGCCGCAATGGCGGTTGCGGCGTGTGCCTGTGCAAGCTGCTGAACGGGCGTGTCGACCACGGCCCCTTCCAGCCAGGCACCCTGACCCCGGCGATGCGCGAGCGCGGCGAGACCCTGATGTGCTGCGCCACACCACTGGAAGATCTCGAGATCGAGGTCCCGGTCGAATCTCTGGGCGCCGCGGCGCGCAGCGCACCGCGCCAGTGGCCGGCGCGTGTGGAGCGGCTGGAGCGCCTGGGCCCGAATGTCATGCGCGTGTGGCTGTCGCTGCCGGGCGATGAGCGGATCCAGTTCGCCGCCGGTCAGTACCTCAACATCGTGCTGGAGGACGGCCAGCGCCGCGCCTTCTCCTTCGCCAACCCGCCGCAGGACAATGCGCTGATCGAGCTGCATATCCGCCTGATCCCGGGCGGACGCTTCACCACCCATGTGTTTTCGGAAATGCGCGTCGGCGATGCGCTCGCCATCGAGGGACCGCTGGGCGGGTTCACGCTGCACGCCGGCGACAAGCCGATCCTGCTGGTCGCCGGCGCCACCGGGTTCGCACCGATCAAGAGCATCCTCGAAGACGCCTTCGCGCGCGGCATCCAGCGTCCGATGCAACTGTACTGGGGCGTCAGTCACCCGCAGGACCTGTACCTGCTCGAGAGCATCGAGCGCTGGCAGCGCGAGCACCCGAACTTCCGCTTCACCACGGTGCTGTCGGAACCCGCGAATGCCCCGGACTGGGCCGGTCGCACCGGAATGGTCCACCAGGCAATGCTCCAGGACCATCCGGACCTCGGCGGCTTCGAGGTCTACCTGTGCGGGTCGGTGAAGATGGTCGACAGCGCCCTGCCCGACTTTCTGGCACACGGCCTGGGGCCGAATGCCTGCTTCACGGACGCCTTCCATCCGGCCGCCACGGTCCACCCGACCGGGGGATGAGCCTCATCCGCAAGCGATGTCACTCAGGGCCGCCACCACAGGCCCAGGGTCATCGCCACGGCTGCAATGTGCGCGGCAGCGATGGTCTGCCGGATGGCGGTCGCAAGCAACTGCGGGCGGCTCGCGTCGCGCAGCAGCGCGCGCGCTGCACTGATGGCCGGCACCAGCGCGAGCAAACCCAGCGCGGCGCCGCGCGGAAGCAGGCCCAGCGCCACCGGAACGAGGATTGCCGCCGCCGCCAGCGCCAGGATCAGCACATAACCCCAGCACGCCTGCTCGGGCTCCAGACGCGCCACCCAGTGCAACTTGCCCGCGGCGATATCGGCCTCGCGATCAGGAAACTGGTTGATGTACAGGATGTTGGTGGTCAGCAGCGCGTATGCGATTCCTGCCAGCATCGGCGTTTGCGAGAACTGCCCCCGCTGCACGAAATCCGCACCGACGACCACCAGCCAGAAGGCCAAGGCAACGCATGCTTCGCCGAATCCGCGACTGTTCAATTGCAACGGTGGCGATGAATAGGCCCAGCCCACCAGCAACCCGGCCAGTCCGATGCCGAGCAGTCCGCCTCCAGACCGCAGGACCAGCAGACATCCGCCGATAGTCGTCACCGCGAAGAGCGCCATTGCGTAGCGGCGGGTCTGCGTGGGGGTGAACACGCCGTTCTGGATGAAACGCGATCCTCCAGTGTACGGGAATAGCCTCCCGATGTTCATCGCGTCCGTGCCGTTCAGGTGGTCGCAGTAGTCATTGTGGACGTTGACCGCTGCGTGCGCGCACAACGCGAGGAGCATCGTCGCGGCCGCGGCGATGCCATCGACCGCGCCTCCGCCAGCGACGGCAGCCGCGATTCCGAGCAGACAACCGGCCAGTGTGATCGTCAGGAAGGCCGGACGCGTGGCCAGCAGGTAGCGTCCTATCGGGTGGCTGACCGTCGCGACCGTCGGTTCGCCCTCTTGCAGAAGTTCCGGGGCGGCAGGTTGCTCAGCCATGTTGGCTCCCGATGCGCTTCTGCACGGGCCGGGTCAGGTCTGCATCGCGGGTGAGACTGACGCATCCCCCGCACGATGAGGCAGCGTGGTCAGTCCGTGCATTCCCGCCCCCGCCGTTCTTGACTATCCTCAACACGGATCCGTCACGCAACGAGCAGAGTCTGAACCTGTGCTCGACCGTCCGGACGAAGGCCCTGTGCCACGCGGCAACCGTACGCCGGCCTGCAATGCTGACTCACTCAAACCTGGAATCGGCGATGAGTACTTCCTCCCCTGCATCGCGACGCTGGCACTGGCTCCTGGCTGGAACACTGGCCCTGGCGCTGGCTGTACCGTTCGCGCCGGTGCTCGCGCAGGACGAGCAGGAGGAGCCCGAAGAAGAGATCGAACTTGCGGAAGAAGACGTCGCCTGCCTGGAATGTCACGACGATCCCAAGCTCTCGGCCAAGCTCGAGAGTGGCGAGACGATCTCCCTGCACATCTCGACCGAGGCGTTCCTGAGTTCGATGCACAACGAGAATAGTTGTGCCGACTGTCATTACGAAATCGACATCGAGACCCACGGCAAGGGAGAGATTGCGATCGCCAGCAAGCGCGATCTCGGCGTTGCCATGGCCGACATCTGCCAGGACTGCCACAAGAAGAAATACCGCGAGTACGATGACAGCGTGCACGCCATGCTGATCGAGCAGGGAAGCGAGAAGGCGCCGATGTGCGCCGATTGCCATAATCCGCACACCGTGCGTTCGTGGAAGCTTGCGGAACCGGCAGCGGCAATGCCCTGCGGCAAGTGCCATAAGGATGTATTCGAGGCTGCCGCCAATGACGTGCATGGCATGGCAGCCGGAAACCAGCAGAATCCGGCGCCGGTGTGTTCGGGATGCCATCAGGCGCACGGCGTTAAAGCGGCATCGCTGGGCACCGCGCTGCGGGACACCTGCCTCGAGTGCCATGACGACGCGGCTGCCAGGCACAAGGTCTGGCTGCCCAACGCCGAGCGCCATTTCGAGTCCATTTCCTGCCCCGCATGCCATGCCCCGACGGCTGAGCGCCGCGTGAACCTGCGCCTGTTCCAGGGGGCCGGCGCAGATCAGCAGCAGATGCTGGAGGAGTCCGGCGTGCCGCAATTCGTGAAGCTGGCCAAGGAGATCGACAAGAAGGATCTCGGCCTGGACGGCAGCGAGCTGCGCGCACTGCTGAAACAGGTCGCGGGAGACGGTGCCAACGGCAAGGTGGTACTGCGCGGACGTCTGGAAGTCAGTTCCGCGGTGCAGGCGCACCAGTTGGCGGACAAATCCAAGGCGCTCGCTGACTGCACGATGTGCCATCAGGCTGGGGCGCAACCCTTCACCAGCGTCAACCTGACGATTGCCGGGCCAGACGGGCGTCCTCTGCGCCACGACGTGCAAACCGAGGTGCTGAACTCGCTGCAATCGCTGGACTCGGTGCAGGGCTTCTATGTCCTTGGAAGCACCAGGATCAAGTTGCTCGATTACCTGCTGGTGCTGGTGGTACTCGGCCTGGGTGGCGGGCTGGCCGCCCATGCCAGTGCACGTTTCGTATTCCGCCGCATTCGCGAAAAGCAGGCTCGGAAGGCACTTGCAGGCTCTGCGGATGCCGCCAGCCAGTCATCAACTGGCGACAGTGGAAAGGCGTGACGCCTGACCGGAAATCCAGGAGAGCATCATGGCAAAGCTGTACATTCACCCCCTGCCGATCCGGATATGGCACTGGCTGAACGCACTGGGGATCATCCTCCTGATATTGACTGGCCTGCAGATCCGGTATGCCGGACTGTTCGACCTGATGTCATTCAGGAACGCTGTGCGGCTGCACAACTGGACTGGGTTTTTCGTGGCAGCAAATTTCCTGCTGTGGTTCTTTTATTATGCCTTTTCCGACCGCATCAAGGTTTATCTGCCAGAGTTGAATCCGAGGAAGTACTTCCCGGCAATGTTCCGGCAAGTCTATTACTACGCCTATGGCATCCTTCGCGGGGAACCCAATCCCTACCGCGTGACCGTTTATGGCAAGTTCAATCCGATGCAGGCAATGACCTACCAGGTCGTCATGCTGGTGCTCCTGCCGCTGCAGTTTTTCACTGGCCTGCTGCTGTGGGATGTCACCGGGTTCAGCAACCAGATCGACATGCTGGGCGGAATCCGCATCGTCTCCACCGTGCACATGCTGCTGTCGATCGCCTTCGTGGCCTTCCTCCTTCCACACCTCTACCTGGTCACGCTCGGGCATACGTTTGGCGCCCACACCAAGGGCATGATCACCGGCTATGAGGATGTCGATGACGAACCTGCAAACGCGCCAGCGGCAGCGACCGCCCCGGCGTCAAGCGAGCACTGAAACAGGAGCCGCCATGAACGGCGGCACGCACAACGCATATGCTTGCCCTGTGAGAGTTCCGGTCGCCCCTCGCGGTGCGCTTGTTCGCGCATCGAACCGTGACACTCGCAAGATCGCGGACTGTGTTTTTGGACGCAAAGGACGCAAAGGAAATCAAACGCGATACAGCGCTGGGGTATCCCCGGCACTTGCTGTCTTTGCGTCCTTTGCGTCCTTTGCGTACTCAATCACAGGGTCGTCGTTTCGCACGGGCTGAAAATGTATGAAATTCAACACCTTGGCGTATGTTCGGTGAGAGTTCCGGTCGCCCTTGGCGGTGCGCTTGTTCGCGCATCGAACTGGAGGGCACGAGGGCACGCAAGAGCCGGTTCGGTGCGAAGGAGCGCCTTTGCGTGCCCTCGTGCCCTCCGATCTTGTCATCGCTAAATCAATGCCTTGCCTCTTCGTCCAGTCTCGGGTCCTTTCCCTGAAGCAGTTTCGCCAGCCCCACCACCGGCATCAAGGCCATGTAGCCCAGCGCAAACAGTGGCGACAACAGGAACAGGACAACCTGTTTGAGGCGCAACATGAGCGTCGACATGGTAAGCAGATCTCCCCATTGACAGGATTCGCCAGCTCAGTGGCAATCTACCCTGATGGCGCCTGCACGGGTTGACAGCAGTCAAGATTCCCGAAGCCCGGGCACGTTAGTGTTCACGCAGGTCATTGCCAGCTGGCATGGCAAGATCGACGCGCCGTCACCCCGCGCGGCGTGGGAAACCCGGCGTTGGCTGCACATCCATCCCAGTTGGCCTTCCAGGCAAGGAGCAATCCATGAAGTTGACCAAGACTCTGGCTATCACGAGCTCTCTCCTCTTCGCTTTCGCCGCAATGAGTCCCGCCGAGGCTGCCGTCGACGCCAAGGCTGCCGAGGCCCTGATGAAGAGCAATCGTTGCGGCAGCTGCCACCATGCCACCAAGGACAAGTCCGGCCCGTCGCTGAAGAAGATCGCGGCAGACCTCAAAGGCAAGGCCGACGCGGAAGAGCAGATCATCACCATGATCACCACCGGCCCCATGGTCGAGATCGATGGCGAGAAGGAAGAGCACAAGAAGATCAAGACCACCGATCAGGCTCAGCTGAAGAACCTCGCTCAGTGGCTGCTGGCGCACTGACCGGCTGACCCGATCCGAGTACTTCAAACGGAGCAGGCCACTCAGCCTGCTCCGTTTTTTTTGCCCCGCGTGCGCCGTCCATGGGTTGGGTCGGCCCTGGCGACGGACGGCCGCCCTTGCTTCTTCGATGTTCCCCGTGCCCGGCAGATGCAGACGACATCGACCTGCCTTCGCTTGCTGGTTCAGGCACAGGTACCGATTTTCACGGCGAATTGACCTTGATCAATACTCGGATCGGCGACTAGGTTCAGCGTTGCTGAACATAAGACCAGGGCGCAGGACCTCGACCAGATGGACACCAGCACGCTCATGGACATGACGATGGACCTTGGACCGGCCGCAACCTCGGTCCCGCCATTCGCAGCGTGCAACGAGTTTGCTGGGGCAACCAGGTACAAGCCGGCTTGATCCGTCTTTGGCCGGATCGACGTCAACACTCAAATGTTGAATTGAAGAGTTACAAGGAGGGGACCATGCGGACGTTCGGAAAGGCAACCCCAGGTGCGCTGTTCACGGGGTTGGCCCTGTTGCTCGGCTCCTGGATTTCCGGGACAGCGATTGCCGCCGAGGCTGGAAATGGCCCGGATGATCCCGGCTTCAAGAAGTGCGTCCGCTGTCATGACGAGACTTCCGAACACCCGGTGCTCTCGATCCTCCTTACCAAGCACGGCATGGTGGCCGACAGCCGCACGCCGATGGCCGACGATGCCTGCGTGACCTGCCATGGCCCCAGCGTCGCCCATATCAAGGATGACGAGGTGCTGCCGGACATCACCTTCGAGGAGAAGGACGCCGAGATCAGCAATGGCCAGTGCCAGTCCTGCCACAACGGCAAGCAGTTGATGCATTGGCAAGGTAGCCGGCATGAGGCCGAGAACCTGCGCTGCATCGACTGCCATTCCGTGCATGTGGCGCAGGATCCGGTGCTGGACAAGACCATGCAACCGGACGTTTGCCTGACCTGCCACCAGGATCAGCGCGCCGCCATGACCAAGCCCTTCCGCCACCCGATCCGCGAAGGCGAGATGAGCTGCACGGGTTGCCACAATCCACACGGTTCAATGAGCCAGGGCAATCTGGCGCGCAATACGGTCAATGAAACCTGCAACAACTGCCACGCCGACAAGCGCGGCCCGATGTTGTGGGAACACCAGCCGGTCACCGAGGACTGCACGATCTGCCACTCGCCGCATGGCTCCGTCCACGCCGGCATGCTCAAGCAGCGCGGGCCCTGGCTGTGCCAGACCTGCCACCTTGCCAACCAGCACCCGAGCACGGCCTACAGTGGAACCGGCCTGCCCGGCGCCACGCGGCCCTCGGGCGCGCAGCAGATGCTGCACAAGAACTGCATGAACTGCCACGGTGAAGTGCACGGTTCCAACCATCCGTCCGGCCCGCGCTTCACGCGCTGACCTCAACGCCGATCGCATGCGAGATATGCCATGAACATCCAGCACAAATTGCTGAGCAAGGCCATTCGCGAAGTACTCAGCCGCGGCACGCTCTGGGCGGCGATTCTGGCCGCTGCCCTTGCCAGCGGGAGCCTTTGCGCTCAGGACGCCGACGAGGCGGATGACGAAGCCGATGACACGGACCTGATGCTTGAAGAGCAGACCGTCGTCAAGAACTATGTCGAGGTCGGCCTCGGCAACGTCTCCGATTCCTCCTATCGCTTCGGTCGTTACACGGGGATGGAGGATGAGGGCCTGTTCCCGGTCGTCAACGTCGACATCTTCCGGCGCGGCCCTTGGGACGGCGACGACGCCGGCTACTGGCGCCTGACCGGTCGCAACCTCGGCCTCGACTCGCGGGACCTCGCCTTCGAAGCGGGCCGCCAGGGCGCCTGGAACTTCCACGTCGGATTCGACCAGATCCCGCATTACCAGTTGCAAGATACTCAGACGATCTTCCAAGGCGCGGGCAGCACCAACCTGAGCCTGCCGACCGGCTGGGTGGCGGGGCAGACCACGGCCACGATGACCCAACTCGTGCCCAATTTGCGCACCTTCGCCATCGAGCACAAGCGCGAACGGTTCGATATCGGTGGCGATGTCGTGCTGCCATCGGGCTGGAGCTTCGAGGTCAACTACAACCTCGAACAGAAAGAAGGCAACAAGACCATCGCGCTGACCATCGGCAGTTCCGGCGGCAACCCGCGCGCGATCATCGCGCCGGAGCCGGTGGACTATGAAACGCGCACGGTAGATGCGGCGTTGAGCTTTGCCGACACGACCAAGCAGCTCACGCTCGGTTACTACGGCTCGTTCTTCGACAACGGCAACAACTCGCTGATCTGGCAGAACCCTACTCCAGCATCAACGGCTGGACGCCGACCGCGCAGGTGGGCTACCCGAACGGCCTGGGGCAGATGCACCTGGAGCCGGACAACGACTTCCACCAGTTGAACCTGAGCGGCGGCTGGAGCTTCTCCAAGACCACCCGGCTCAGCGGCGAGGTTTCCATCGGCCGCGGCACGCAGGACCAGGCGTTCCTGCCGTACACGATCAATCCCTTGCTGGCAGCCACGATCACCCAACCGTTGCCGGTGGATTCGCTCGACGGCGAAGTCGACACCACCCACATCGCACTGCGGTTCACGACGCGGCCCTTCGACTCGCTGACCCTGGGCGCCAGCTACAAGTTCGACGAGCGCGACAACAAGACGCACCATCACGAGTTCGTCTACATCGGCGGCGATTCGTTGGCGCAGAACGTGGCCGCCACCAGTGGGCAACGGCGCTACAACGAACCCAAGAGTTACCAGGATGAGTACTTCAAGCTGGACAGCAACTGGAATGCCACCGACTGGCTGCGCGTGACCGGCGAGGCGCGCTGGCGTCAGACCGAGCGCCCGCACCAGGGGCGCGAGGAGATAGACGAGGACCTCTACACGTTGAATTTTGCGATCGACACTGGCGGCTTCATCAACGGCGGCCTGCGCATGAGCAGTTCCGATCGCGATGGCGGCAGCGAGTACCTGGGCTACGAGACCCTGATCGGCGGCTACGCTCCGGGTTACTACAACACGCTGCAGCCGTTCGTCGATGGCTTCCCGTTCGAGAACCACCCGGACCTGCGCAAGTTCAACCAGGCCGACCGCGAGCGCAAGGATGGCGAGTTGTACGCGAGCTTCATGCCGGTCGAGGAAGTGTCGCTCAGCGCCAGCGTCAGCTATGCCGAGGACGATTACGACAACTCCCTGAAAGGCCTGACTTTCTCCCGCGTCAGTGCCTACAACGTGGACGTTGCCTGGTCGCCGAGTTCAGCGGTTTCCGCGTATGCCTTCGCATCTGAAGAACGCTACAAGAACGACCAGAACGGCTCGTCCTTCGGCGGCGCCACCCGCGGCGTGCAGATCTACGACCCGGCGCGGGCGTGGAACGTCAAGAGCCGCGACTCCGTATTCACCTACGGCTTTGGATTCAACGCGAAGTTCATGGAAGACAAGCTGACCGTCGGCGTCGACTGGGTGGATTCGGATGCCGAATCCGATGTACTCACCACCGTGGGTTCTGGCTTGACTGCACGTGCGCTACCCACCTCGGAAAGCGACCTGACCTCGGCAAGTCTGTACGGCGATTACGCTTGGCGCCGCAACATCGTCTTTCGTCTGCGCTTCGCCTACGAACAGTTCGAATCCACTGACTGGGCGGTCGACAACGCCCCGCCCGACCAGTTGGCCAATGTCATCACGATGGGCGGCAGCAGCCCCGACTACGATGTGTGGGTGACCACCTTCAGTGTCGGATACCGCTTCTGAGTCGAACCGGGAACCCGCCACAAGGCGGGTTCCCTGCTTCCGGGGTTTCGAGATCGATGGTTGCCAGCCCTAGTGTGGTGTTCCGTAATTACCTTGAATTATTTCCGCGCCTTTTGCGCCGATGCGGCGTTGCTCGTCGTCGCCATAGCCCTGCTATGACTCGTCCTCTCGCCTTGCCTCGCCGCAAAATTCATCGGAAATTTCTTCAACTTAATTACGGAACACCAAACTAGTGTTGCCCGCAAAGCCTGCCCCCTCATCGGGGCGCCCAGGATCGGTGATCCGGTGTGCGTCAGCGCCCCGCTTCCTCCAACAACACGGCGACGGTCTCTTCGAACAGCGCGTCAGCCCGGGTCCGATCGGCGGCAATCGCCACGAGCCCTAGTTTGCCGAATTCCGCGAGCGCCCCGATCAGGTTGAACACCACGCCGGTCTGGGTGTTCTGGTCGAAATGCAACTGGCGCTCGACGAGGATATCGATCAGGTCCTCGGGCACCAGTCGCTTGAGGCGCTCGTCCACCAGATTGTCGGTTGCGCAGTAGCAACGGGCCTGGCCCAACGGGGTCAGGAACTCGCCGGTGATAGAATCCACGTACCCGGCGGTCAGAAACTGGAGCATCTGGTAGGGCAAGGTGGTGCCGCCTTTCCGCAGATTGATCTCGATCGCATGGTGGCGCCAGCCGCCTTCCTCCTGTACCGAGACGAAGTCGATCGAAAAGCGCCCGATGACCCCCTCTGCAGCAAGGACGGCGCCCACTTTCCGGCCGGTCTCCGCGAGCGCTTGCCGATAAGCGGCGTCCGCGGGAAAGCGGCTTCCAAGGAATATCTGCCCGGTAGGTCCGCCGAGTATCTGGTCGTGGGTGGAAATGACTTCCAGCACGCCCAGCGCGTTCACCCGCATCTGGACCGAAGGCGAGCATTTTGCCTTGCCGTCGATCCAGGCCTCGACGACCCCGCCCTTCTCGGCGAACTTGCGTGCGTAGGTCGTGAAGTCCATTCCGCTGGCCTCGAACCGGAGTCTTTGCGGAAGCTCGGCGCGCATCCAGGAGACGAGATCGCCTTCCTCCGGCGCATCACCGAAATCGATCACCGCATTGCCTTCTCCGGAGAAGCCCTCATCGAGCTTCAGTACCGCGCGCCGCAGTCCTGGCTGGCGTTGCCGCAAGTCCACCAGTGCCTGGGCCGCGGCATCGAGATCCGGCAAGCCCTCGGCACCATCCGCAGACAGCACGCCCGCCCGACGGAAAGCGGTCCGGCTCCCGCTCTTGCTGCCCCAGTAAGCCAGTTCCGGATCGCAGGCATACAGTGGGACATCGAGCACCAGCGCAAGCTCGCGTTCCAGCGCGGTGGCATTGAAGACCGAGAGGTGCGCGAGTGCCGGATCCCCGATGGCAGCGCGCAGCCGGGCCAGCAGGCGCGGCCGCTCCAGGATTTTCTGGGTCAGGCTGCGCGGCGAGGCATCGTCCGCCGACAGCAGCGTGAGCCGCCTGCGCGCGTGCGTCCCCGGAATTCCCGACAACAGGTTCAGGTAGTAGTCGATGACGCTGGGTGCGATCGGCGTCGAAGTGACGAAAACCACCCGGGTGCGCGGCATGCGCAGGAGCATGAGCATGCTCAGCTGGCGCTCTTCATAGTGACGCGCACCTTCGACCCGGGCCAGGACTTCCGGGTCAAGACTCAGCCCCGGCACGACAACCACGGTGCGCGGCGCCAGACGGTCGTGCGCCACCCGCTCGAACATCGGGCGCAGGCGCGATTGCAGCAAAGCGAATCGGGCATCAGCTTCCATGCTGATCGCGTATACCGGAGATCTCGGGCCGCACCCTGATCCGGATCAAACTGCGGCATCATCGAGGCCCCAGGATCGGCAGCAGCATCGATGTTCCGCTTTCACCCGGGCAGCAACCTCCACTGGCTGGTGCTGTGCGATCACGCGTCGAATCGCGTACCGGCAGAATTGTCGGATCTGGGACTATCGCCGCACGAACTCGGCCGGCACACCGCCTGGGATATCGGGGCAGGCGATGTCGCGCGGCGCATCGCGCGTGGACTTGGGGCGCCGCTCATCGAACAGGGCGTTTCCCGGCTGGTGATCGACGCCAACCGCGGCTGGGGCGACGACACCTTGATCCCGCGAATCAGCGACGGCACCCGCATCCCCGGGAACCAGGACGTCGACGAAACCGAGAAGCGCCGGCGTTGGGAGCTCTGGCATCGCCCCTACCATCGCCGCATCGAGCGCCATCTGAATCAGATGCACGGCGTTGGCCTGGTTCCTTTCGTCGTGTCGATTCACAGCTTCACACCCCAACTCGGCGGCGGCGAACCTCGGCCCTGGCCCATCGGAATACTGTGGCGCCACGATCCAACCCTGGCCCACGCGCTGATCAGGCACCTGGGCCGCGATGGAGAGTTGATCGGAGACAACCGGCCCTACGATGGACACGTGGCGATGGGCTACACCGTCGAATTCCACGCCATCGGCCGGGCGCTGCCCTACACGATGGTGGAATTGCGTCAGGACCAGCTGGCCACACCCTCGGCGCGCAGGCGCTGGGCCTGCAAGGTCGGCTCTGCGCTCGAGGCAGTCGTCGGGCATTTCCGCCGCATTCGCTGAGCCGATGGTCGGCGACCCACGCCGACGGCAAGCGGCGTGCGAGGTTCGCGCGCGTCCCGGCTCGCAGCGCGGCTTGCGCGATTCAATCGCGGTCTATCCCGCCGAGGGCTGATCCGCGCGGGCGCTCGAACTCATCGAGAGCCCGCCGCGCCGCCTCGCGGCCGATCGCGATCATCTCGCGCGCACGCCAGAACTCGTAGAAGTAGCAGGCGTCGTGCGGGATGCGAATCAGCACGTCCGGTGGGTCCAATGCCAGTTGCATCTGGCTCATGCGCGCGTGGATCGTATCCAGCGCGCGAGACATCAAGTCGAGCAGACCGGGCTGCGTGGGAGTGTCCGACTTGCCTTCCATCAGGCGCTCGAACCAGGCGTGGACCCGCGCACTGAGCTTGTCCGGCGCCGCGTCCTGCACGTCCGTCATCGGCTCGGGCGCACGCAAGTGCAGTGTCGACTGCGCATTGGCATCCACCGCGATCACCAGGTCGGCCGCGAACAGCCGCGTCGCTGCGATCGGCACCGGCGCCAGCAGGCCGCCATCGACCAGGTCGCGCCCATCGAGGCGGTGCGGCGTGAACATCATCGGGATCGCGATCGAGGCGCGGATCGCATCGAACAGACGTCCACGCGCCAGCCAGACCTCGCGCTGGTTGGTCAAGTCGGTGGCGACTGCCACGAAGGGCAAAGGCAGGTCCTCGATGCGGTGATCGCCCACCAGGTCCTGCATCGCGGCGATCACGCGCTCGCCCTTGATCAGCCCCGGATGGCCGAAAGCGAAATCGAGCAGGCGCAGGACGTCACCGCGATCCAGCGCGCAGGCCCAGTCGCGGTACTCGCTCAATCGCCCCGCGGCATGGATGCCGCCAACCAGCGCGCCCATCGATGAGCCAGCGATCGCCGACAGCCGGTAACCGCGCGCGGCCAGTTCTTCGATCACGCCAATATGCGCAAGCCCACGTGCGCCGCCCGCGCCGAGTACCAGGGCCACGCTGCGGGCCGCTATCCGTCGCTCATCGTCGTTGCCCACAGAGCGCCTCCTGCCACGCGTGCAGTGCTTCCGATCCGCGCATGCAAAAAGGCCCGCGTGGTTGTCCACGCGGGCCTTCGCCAAAGCTGGCTCCCGGAGCAGGGATCGAACCTGCGACCCAGTGATTAACAGTCACTTGCTCTACCGCTGAGCTATCCGGGAACGGTAGAAGCGGAATAATGCCGACGTCCTGCCGCGTCCGTCAATAGCCCCGCCGAAGCTTTTTTCAAGCAGCCGGCTTGAGGCGGTAACACGGCTTGTACGGGTCGCTGCCCGGCAGTTTCATGCGGTGCTGTTCGACAAAGGCTCTCAGCAGTCCATCCATCGCATCCATGATCGCCGGCTCGCCGGTCAATTCGTAGGGCCCGTGCGCCTCGATGGCGCGGATGCCCTCCTCCTTGACGTTGCCCGCGACGATGCCGCTGAACGCGCGGCGCAAATCAGCCGCCAGTTCGTGAACCGGACGACCGCGGTGCAATTGCAGTTGCGCCATCGCCTCGTGGGTTGGCATGAAGCGGAACTGGAAGGCCTCGGGGATTTTCAGTGTCCAGTTGTAGAAGAAGGCGTCCTTGGTCTCGACCCGATGGTCGGTGACCTGCGCCATGCCCTGCTTGACGTGGCGCGCGACCTCCACCGGATCGCCGACAATGATGCGGTAACGCTCAGAGGCCGCATCGCCCAGCGTGAGCTTGAGGAAGGCATCGATCTGCTCGAAGTAGGCGGCGCTGTCCTTGGGGCCAGTGAACACCACCGGGAAGGGCACCCGCGCGTTGTCCGGGTGCAGCAGGATGCCGAGCAGGTAAAGGATCTCTTCTGCGGTGCCGACGCCACCCGGGAACACGATGATCGCGTGACCAACGCGCACGAAGGATTCGAGTCGCTTTTCGATGTCCGGCATGATCACCAGTTGATTGACGATGGCATTGGGCGGCTCCGCCGCAATGATCCCGGGCTCGGTGATGCCGATGTAGCGGGTGTTGCTGATGCGCTGCTTCGCGTGCGCAATGGTGGCGCCCTTCATCGGCCCCTTCATCGCGCCCGGGCCGCAACCGGTGCAGATATCCATTCCGCGCAGGCCGAGTTCATAGCCCACCTTCTTGGTGTACTCGTACTCCTTGCGGCCGATCGAGTGACCGCCCCAGCAGACGACCATGTTCGGTGCCTGCTGCGCGCGCAGGATGCCGGCGTTGCGCAGGATGTCGAACACCGCGTTGGTGATGCCCTCGGGCTCGTGGAAGTTCGCGCGCGTCTTGATTTCGTTCTCGACATACAGGATGTCGCGCAGCACCGCGAACAACAGCTGGCGGATGCCGCGAATGATCTCGCCGTCGACGAAGGCCTGCGCCGGCGCATTGATCAGGTCCAGTTTGACGCCGCGGTCCTGCTGGACCACGCGCACATCGAAATCCGGATGCCGCGCCAGCACCGCGCGCGCGTCGTCGCTCTCGCTGCCGGTGGTCAGCACCGCCAGCGTGCAGCGGCGGAACAGGTCATACAGGGTGCCGGTGGTGGCGGCGGTCAGGCGCCGCACCTCGGCTTTGGACAACACATCCATGCCCGCTTCGGGATTGATGCGGGCGCTGACAGGTCGGTGATTCATGAAACGTCCTTGCTGGAGCGCGGCCCGGTGGCAGCGCTTCCCTGGTCTTGATCGGGAGTCGGATCGAGCCGCCGCCCGGACGGGCGACGCGTGTGCGATCGCGCTCGCGCGATCGGACCCAATAGTTTACGCAGCTTCGGTCAATTGCGCGATACCGATGCCACCGCGGACGAGCTTGGCGTCGAATCCGCGCTCGGTCAGCAGGAACACCGCCGAGGCGCTACGCCGGCCAGTATCGCAATACACCCAGTATTCGCGGGCCGGGTCGAGGGTCTTAGCGAGCGTGCGCAAGCGCGCCAGCGGCACATTCATCGCCCCCGGCCAATGACCGCGCTCGAACTCGCTGGGCAGTCGGACATCCACCAGGCGCACATTGGCATTGATTTCGGACAGCTGGACCTCGCGCAGCAGCGGCGCCTTGAGCAGGCGCGCGAACGCAGCACTGGACAGGCGCATCAAGGAACAGCGAGTCAACGCCCGTACCGTGGCATTGCGCGGCTCGCCGGAGACCAGCGCCTCCTCACCGAAGGCGCGCCCAACGCCGAGCTGCGCCAGTTCTTCTTCCGAGTTGCCATTCGGGTCTTCCAGCACCACCTGGGCGCGCCCTTCGGTCACCACGTAGTAATAATCGCCGGGCTCGCCCTGCTTGAGGATGATCTGACCCGCCTCGAAGGTCACCGGTTCCATGCTGGCGAAGATCTGCGCGATGTTTCCCGGCGGAATGCGCAGGAAGGCCTTGCTCTGCAACAGGGCGGTCATCCAGTCCTGCGCGTTGTCCCCATCGCCGGCTGCGGCCAGCTCGCGCGCCTCAACGCCACCGGTCTGCGACCAGGTCAGCATCACGTCGAGCAGTTCGCGATCGACAAAGAGCACCTGAGCAGGCTTCAGGCAAAGCGCCGTCTGCGCCCGCCGCTGGCCTGGGGCCAGCGCATAACGCGCTTCGGGATCGCCCGCGCGCAATCGGCCAGCGCCTCGCTCGTCCTGCAACTCGATCTCGCCATCGATCAGGAAGGCCTGGGTGCGCGCCAATTCGCCGCGGCTGAAGATCACCTGGCCTGGCTGATAGTTCACCAGACTGCTCTGCTTCGCCAGCTGCGAGCGATCCGACGGAACCAGCGACTGCAGCGGCACGAAGCGCCCGAACAGGCTGATGTTGACCATGGATGGCGGTGGCCTCCAGTGCGAGGGCCGGGATTCTAGTCCTTTCGAATACGGGTGACGAGTCGATCCGGCGGGCAATGAAACCCTTGTTCGCGTGTGTTTCAGGGCGCCCCAAATCGGGTAGGAGGCGGGGTCACCCACGGCGAAACACCTCACCGACCTTGGCTTTGAGCCGTTCGATGCTGGTCGGCGCGATGCGCAGCTTCGGCGCCTTGTGCGCCGTCAGGCTGTAGCCCGGAAACTTGCGATTCCAAGGTCGATCGACGGCGCTCTTTGCCGCATTGACGTTGAGCCTAAGTCGCTCTTCCAGGAACTGCGTATTGCTCGCCAGCACCCGCGCGCCGGCCGCTTCGCCGCGGACGTGGATGTTGCAGTCGTCCGCATAACGGCAGAACGCATGGCCGCGACGCCGTGCCGCCTCATATCCGTTTCCTGTTCGTCAGGCCAGCGCTTTGCCTTCAGCTTCCTTCAGGTTCGCAGTTTCCCACGACACCCTTGCCGTTCGGCCAACTCTTCCCCCTGCCGGGCGAGTAGAGGACTTTCACCTCAAAGCAGGTGCGCCCTGCCGGGCGCCCCAAAGAAAAACCCCGGCGGAAGACCGCCGGGGTGTGGGAGTGCAGCATCTCTTGTAACGCGGATCCAGTGACGCTCGGGCCAATGTCCTCGCACTGGCCCGGCGATTCCGTGATCTCGTTCAGTGAACCTTTTCTTCCTGGAACTGCTCGTTCTCGGTGGAGCCCTTGAGCGCCGTGATCGAGGACTGCGCGCCGGCGATGACCTGGGTGACCTGGTCGAAGTAGCCGGTGCCGACCTCGCGCTGGTGCTTGGTCGCGGTGTAGCCCAGCGGCTCGGCCGCGAACTCGGCCTGCTGCAGTTCCACGTAGGCGGACATCTGGCGCGCCTTGTAGCCCTTGGCCAGCTGGAACATCGAGAAGTTCAGCGCATGGAAGCCGGCCAGCGTGATGAACTGGAACTTGTAGCCCATCGCGCCCAGCTCGCGCTGGAACTTGGCGATGGTGGCGTCGTCCAGGTACTTCTTCCAGTTGAAGCTCGGCGAACAGTTGTAGGCGAGCAGCTTGCCCGGGTACTTCTTGTGGATCGCCTCGGCGAACTGCTTGGCGAACTCGAGATCCGGCTTGCCGGTCTCGCACCAGATCAGGTCGGCGTACGGCGCGTAGGCCAGGCCGCGGCTGATCGCCTGGTCCGGGCCCATGTTGGTGACGTAGAAGCCTTCGACGGTGCGCTCGCCGGTGCAGAAGGGCTTGTCGTTGTCGTCGACGTCGGACGTCAGCAGATCGGCGCCGAGCGCGTCGGTGCGCGCGACGATGATGCTCGGCACGCCGGCGCAGTCGGCCGCGAGACGCGCCGCGACCAGCTTCTGCACCGCTTCCTGGGTCGGCACCAGCACCTTGCCGCCCATGTGACCGCACTTCTTCGCGCTGGCCAGCTGGTCTTCCCAGTGCACACCCGCGGCGCCGGCCTCGATCATGTGCTTCATCAGCTCGAAGGCGTTCAGCACGCCGCCGAAGCCGGCCTCGGCATCGGCCACGATCGGCTGCATCCAGTCGATGTTCTCGCCGCCTTCGGCGTGATGCAGCTCATCGGCGCGCTTGAGCGCGTTGTTGATGCGGCGCACCACGTTCGGCACCGAATCCACCGGGTACAGCGACTGGTCCGGATACATCGCGCCAGCGGTGTTGGCATCGGCCGCGACCTGCCAGCCGGAGAGGTAGATCGCCTTGAGGCCGGCCTTGACCTGCTGGATCGCCATGTTGCCGGTCAGCGCGCCGAGCGCGTTGACGTAATCCTCGGTGTGCAGATACCGCCACAGCTTCTCGGATCCGAGTTTCGCGAGCGTGTGCTCGACGGGAACGGTACCGCGCAGGCGCACGACATCAGCGGCGCTGTAGGCGCGCTTGACGCCCTTCCACCGCGGGTTGTCGCGCCAGTCTTGCTCCAGTTGCTCTTGGGTCAGAAATGCCATGGTTCAGCCTCGCTCACGTTGCAATAGCAGCCCGTAGGCCGGAAGGGTCAGGAATCGCTCGAATCGCTCGGCCAGGGCGAGCTGCTTGAGGATTTCCGCAGCAGCATCGAGGTCGGCGGCGCTCAACGGGTGATTGCCGGTTTTCAGCTTAAGCAGTTCCTCACCGAGCCACTGCTCGACCTTGGCCGCATCGATGATTCGACCATCGTCCAAGGCGGCGCCGGTGCGCACCCACTGCCACAGCTGGGCGCGCGAGATCTCGGCGGTGGCGGCGTCTTCCATCAGGTTGTGGATCGGCACGCAGCCGTTGCCGGAGAACCACGAGCCGATGTACTGCAAGCCAATGTTCATGTTCAGGCGCACGCCGGCCTCGCTGATCGTCCCTTCCTGCGGGTTGATCAAATCGGCCTGAGTGACCACCACGCCGTCGCGCAGCTTGGTCAGCTGATTCGGGCCCGGCATGTGCTTGTCGAAGATTTCCATCGCGACCGGCACCAGGCCCGGATGCGCCACCCAAGTACCATCGTGGCCGTCGCTGGCCTCGCGTTCCTTGTCCGCCCGCACCTTGGCGAGCGCCGCGTCGTTGGCGGCCGGGTCGTGCTTGATCGGAATCTGCGCCGCCATCCCGCCCATCGCGTACGCGCCATGACGGTGGCAGGTCTTGATCAGCAGTTGCGAGTAGGCGCGCAGGAAGCCCTTGGCCATGGTGACCTGGGCGCGCTCGGGCAGCACCCGGCCGGGGTCAGTCTGGAAGGTGCGGATGTAGCTGAAAATGTAGTCCCAGCGGCCGCAGTTGAGGCCGACGATGTGCTCGCGCAGCTCGTACAGGATCTCGTCCATCTCGAAGGCGCCGAGCAGGGTCTCGATCAGCACCGTGACCTTGACCGAGCCGCGCGGCAGCTGCAGGCGCGTCTCGCAATGGTCGATCACCAGGTTCCACAGGCGCGCTTCGAGATGGCTCTCGAGCTTGGGCAGGTAGAAGTACGGGCCGGATCCGCGTTCGAGCAGTTCGCGTCCGTTGTGGAACAGGAACAGCACGAAGTCGAACAGCGAGCCGGAAATGGGCTCGCCGTCCAGCGTCACGTGGGCCTCGTCGAGGTGCCAGCCGCGCGGGCGCACGATCAGCGTGGCGATCTGCGGATTCAGCCGGTATGCCTTGCCTTCCGGCGTGGTGAAATCGACCTGGCGCCGAATCGCATCGTAGAGGTTGCCCTGCCCGCCGATCTGGTTGGCCCAGCTCGGGGCGTTGGAATCCTCGAAGTCCGCCATGAAGGTCTTCGCGCCGGAGTTCAGCGCGTTGATGATCATCTTGCGCTCGACCGGCCCGGTGATCTCGACCCGGCGGTCCCACAAATCGGCCGGGATCGGCGCCACCTTCCAGTCGCCGGCGCGGATGGCCGCGGTCTCGGGCAGGAAATCGGGCAGTTCGCCGGCATTGATGCGCGCCTGGCGCGCTTCGCGCGCGGCCAGCAGGCGCTTGCGCTCGGGACCGAAGCGCAGGCAAACGTCTTCCAGCAGCGCGAGGGCCTCGGGCGTCAGGATGCGCGCGGCATCGGCGGCGGGAGGGGCGTCGATGCGCAGGCGCGCACGGGTAGCGTCGGTCATGGTCAGCACTCATCAGGCCAGGCGCCGCGCTCCCCCTCCCAAGGTGTGCGCGGCAGATGAACCCGAGCCTAACGAGAGAAACAAGAGTGCGCAAACCGGACGAAAGTCGGGGTGGGCCGGCAGCCGCTTGCACGCCCTCGCAAATCCCAGCATCATGATGCTTCCTATGTCACATCGTGATGTCTGATGCGCACGACACTGACCTTGGACGATGACGTCCTCGCGCTGCTGAAACGCGCCGAGCGGGAGCGCGGATTGAGCTTCAAGCAAGTCGTGAATGACGCACTGCGGCGTGGACTTGCGGTTGCGCCCGTGGCGATGGTGGCCGAGCCGCTGCCGAGCTACCGCCTCGGCACCCGCGCCGGGATTGATTTGAGCAAATCGCTGGCACTCGCGGGGGAACTGGAGGACGAGGCACTGAAGGCCAGGCAGACGCTGGGCCGATGAAGGTCCTGGATGCCAATGTGCTGATCGCCGCCGCCGCCAGCGATCACCCGCATCACGCTGTGGCTGCGAGCTGGCTGGCGCGCGCGCGGCGCGAACACGAGTTGTTGGCGCTGTGCCCGGTGGTCGCCCTCGCATTCCTGCGCATTACGACGAATCCGAAGATCAACGAGAGCCCGTTGACCGCCGCACAGGCACTCGCGTGGCTGCAGGCCTTGCTGCGCTCACCATCGGCACGCTGGATGCACCCGGCCGACGAGCACCTGCTGAACCTGGAACGGCTGCTCGTCGGGCCGGTGGTCGGCAACCTGGTGATGGACGCACACCTCGCCGCGCTGGCGCTAGAGAACGGCGCGTCGGTGGTGACCTTCGACCGCGATTTCCTGCGCTTCCAGGGCCTGCGCGTGGAACTGCTCACGCACGAGGCGAACTGACCGGCAGATCCTTCCTCAGCGGCGGAATCCCGGCGGCATGCCGCCGCCCATGCCACCCATCCCACCCATGCCGCCCTTCAATGCGCGCAGCATGCCCTTGATGCCGCCACCGGAGAGCTTCTTCATCATCTTCTCCATCATCATGTGCTGCTTGAGCAGCTTGTTGATGTCGGAGGGATGGGTTCCGGAACCGCGCGCCACGCGCGCCTTGCGCGAACCGTTGAGCAGATCCGGATAGCGCCGTTCCTTGGGGGTCATCGAATTGATGATCGCCACCATCTTGCGCAGTTCCTTGTCGCCCATCGCACCCATCGCGTTGACGTCGCCCACTTTCGGCATGCCGGGCAGTTTGTCCATCAGCGATGCCATGCCGCCCATGTTCTGCATCTGCAGCAACTGCTCGCGCATGTCGTTCAGATCGAACTTCTTGCCGCTGACCACCTTCGCGGCCAGCTTTTCCATCTTGTCCTGGTCGGCCTTGCGGGTGACGTCCTCGATCAGCGACAGCACATCGCCCATGCCGAGGATGCGGCTGGCCACGCGATCGGGATAGAAAGGCTCCAGTGCGTCGAGCTTCTCGCCGGCGCCGAGGAACTTGATCGGGCGCCCGGTCAGGTAGCGCACCGACAGCGCCGCACCGCCGCGGGCGTCACCGTCGGTCTTGGTCAGGATCACGCCGGTCAGCGGCAGCGCCTCGGCGAAGGCCTTGGCGGTGTTCGCCGCGTCCTGGCCGGTCATGCTGTCGACCACGAACAGGGTCTCGATCGGATTCAGCGCCTTATGCAGCTCGGCGACCTCGGCCATCATCGCCTGGTCGATGGCCAGGCGGCCGGCGGTGTCGACGATCAGCACGTCGATCAACTGGCGCCGCGCGGCCTCGATCGCTGCACGCGCGATGTCCAGCGGCTTCTGCTCCGGCGTGCTCGGGAAGAACTCGGCACCCACCTGCCCCGCGACCGTCTTCAGCTGCTCGATCGCCGCCGGGCGGTAGACGTCGCAGCTCACCACCATGACCCGCTTCTTGCGCCGCTCCTGCAGCAGTTTTGCCAGCTTGCCGCTGGTGGTGGTCTTGCCCGATCCCTGCAGGCCGGCCATCAGCACCACCGCCGGCGCCGGGCAGTTCAGGCTCAGCTCCTCGTTGCGCGCGCCCATGACCGCCACGAGTTCATCGTGAACGATCTTCACCAGGGTCTGGCCTGGGGTCAGGCTCTGCAGCACTTCCTGCCCGATCGCGCGGCCCTTGACTCGCTCAATCAGCGCCTGCACCACCGGCAGCGCCACATCCGCCTCCAGCAGCGCAATGCGCACCTCGCGCAGCGCCTCGCGAATGTTCTCCTCGGACAACCGGCCGCGCCCGCGCAGGCGGTTGACGGTCTCGGTCAGGCGTTTTTGCAGGTTCTCGAACATGGCGGCATCTGGCAGCTGGACAACAGGGGGCGGACTCTACGGGCTTCGGGGCGAGCCATAAAGGCGTCGCAGGTTGTGCTCGCCTCCCCGCGATGCCCGCTCAGACCTCGACCCGCAGCGCCGCTGCGGCCCGCCGCGCCTTCTCGCGCGCCGCGAACAAGGTCTCGCCGCGCGCGAGGGTCACGCCGAGGCGGCGGCGGCCGTGGATCTCGGGCTTGCCGAACAGGCGGATCTCGGTGTCGGGCTCGCCCAGGGCCTGCTCGACACCATGGAAGCGCGGCCCCTTGCCCTCGCCTTCGGCCAGCACCGCGACCGAGGCCGACGGGCCGCGCTGACGGATCACCGGGATCGGCAGGCCGAGGACGGCGCGCACATGCAGCGCGAACTCGGAAAGATCCTGCGATACCAGCGTCACCAGGCCCGTGTCGTGCGGGCGCGGCGAGACCTCGCTGAACAGGACTTGCTCGCCGCGCACGAACAGTTCGACACCGAACAGGCCCCAGCCGCCGAGATTGTCGGTGATCGCCCGCGCGATCTCGTGCGCACGCTTGAGCGCCGTCGGCGACATCGGCTGCGGCTGCCAGGACTCGCGGTAGTCGCCGTCTTCCTGGTAATGGCCGATCGGCTCGCAGAAACTGGTGCCGCCGCGATGACGCACGGTCAGCAGGGTGATCTCGAAATCGAAGGGCACGAAGCCTTCGACAATTACTCGCCCGGCGCCGGCGCGCCCGCCGCTCTGCGCATAGTCCCAGGCGGGGCCGACGTCGGCCGCCTCGCGCACGGTGCTCTGCCCCTTGCCGCTGGAACTCATCAGCGGCTTGACCACGCACGGCAGACCTACCGCGGCGATGGCTGCCTCGTACTCCTCGCGGGTGTCGCAGAAGCGGTACGGCGAGGTCGGCAGACCGAGTTCCTCGGCGGCGAGACGGCGGATGCCCTCGCGGTCCATGGTCAGCCGCGCCGCGCACGCGGTCGGAATGACGCGCAGCCCTTCCGCCTCGAGCGCCTGCAGCGTCGGCGTGTGGATCGCCTCGATTTCCGGCACTACCAAGGTCGGCTGCTCCTTGGCGATCAGCGCACGCAGGGCGTTCGGATCCAGCATCGGCAGCACATGCGAACGGTGCGCCACCTGCATCGCGGGCGCATCGGCGTAGCGGTCAGCGGCGATCACCTCGATGCCAAGCCGCTGGGCCTCGATGGCCACCTCCTTACCGAGCTCGCCGGAACCCAGCAGCAACAGTCGGATGGCGTGTTCTGAATACGGCGTGCCGATCACGGGAGCGCTCCGGAAGAAGATCGCCGGATTCTATCGCCTGGGGGGCAATCAGGGCCCTGCGGCGGGCAGAAGTACCAAAGCGGTACGCAACATCGGTCCGGGAGCTGGCCGGCTTTGGCACAATATGGGTCCCGTCCCACCCCGGTGTCCGATGCGCCCGTCCTGGTTGTTGTTGTTGATCGCCCTGTGGGCGTCCGTGTCCAACCCGGCTCTCGCGGCGAATGCGCTGGCCCAGACCTGGCGCGCGGTGCTGTTCGACGGACGCAAGGTCGGCTGGTCGCTGACCGAGCGTGAGACCCTTGCAGACGGTTCCGTGCGCAGCGCGGAGGTCATGGACCTCCAGATCCAACGCGAAGGCGTCAGCATCGCGATGCGTTCGCTGGAGGAAACGATCGAGAGCATCAACGGCGAGCCGCTGTCCTTCCGCGCCGAAATCCGCACCGCCGGCCAGGAACTGCGCTACAACGGCAAGCCGGTAAAGGGTCGCACATTCCAAGTGAAAATCGAGGGCGCCGGCGACACCCGCACGCAGACGCTCGAACTGCCCGCGCACGCGCTGTTCTTCGAAGGCCAGCGCCAGGCGCTGCTGGCCGGCGTGCGCGGCGAGAAGTCGCTGATCGCGATCGACGCATTTGTCCCCAGCCAGCTGGCGGTGGTGCCGATCGAGACCAGCTTCAAGCGCCGCCGGCGCGTCGAACTGATGCGCGACGAGGCTGAATTGATCGAGGTCGAGCAGTTGGTGCGCTACCCAGACGGCCCGATGGAGGTGTCCGCTTTCGTCGACGACAATTTCGACGCACGCCGCATCCGCATGGACCTGGCCGGCATGCAGGTGGAATTGCTGTCCTGCGACGAGGCCTGCGCACACGCACCAAACCAGCCGATCGATTTCCTCGACCGGCTGGTGATCGATTCACCGCGCGCCTTGACCCGGCAAGAACTGGCGGGTCCGCTGCGCCTGTCGATCCAGATCAAGGGCACCGACATCGCACCCGCCAGAACCGGGCACCAGCGAGTGGCTGGCGGTAACGCCGGGCGCTACGAGCTGACCATCGATCCCGGCAAGCCCGACGAGGATGGCGAAGTTCTGGAACTGTATCGCGAGCCCTCCGCGTGGGTTCAGTCGGACAGCGTGCTGCTGCAGGACCTTGCACGGCGAGCCACCGATGGTGCCGGCGATGACCTCGAACGCATGCGCAAGGCTGAGGCCTTCGTGCGCGAGTACATCTTCGGCAAGACCTTGTCGGTTGGCTACGCCTCGGCGCTGGAAGTGGCGACCACGCGACAGGGCGATTGCACCGAACATGCGCTGTTGCTGGCCGCCATCGCGCGTGCTTCGGGCATTCCTGCGCGCGTAGCCACCGGGCTGGCCTATGTACCGGGCTTCGGCGACCGCAGCCATGTGTTCGTGCCGCATGCCTGGACCGAGGCTCACATCGATGGCCGCTGGCAAGGGTTCGACGCAGCGCTGAACGGCTTTGATTCCGGACATATTGCGCTGGCAGTAGGCGACGGAGACCCGGTGCGCTACTTCGCCGGCGTGGCGCTGCTCGGGCGGCTGCAGATCATCGGCGTTGGCGAGGCCGAATGATGCGCGTCTGGTGGCTATGGCTGGCATCGATCTGCCTGCCCGTCCTTGCGGCCACGCCGCCGGCGCCGCGCCCGATATCGCGCCCCGGCATCGCCGGCATCGTCACCGATCCGGCGCTTGGCGAACTGAGCGGTCTGGCGCCCTCGCGGCGCAAGGCGGAGCGCTACTGGGCAATCAACGATGGCGGCAATGGCAATCATCTCCTGCTGATCGACACCCGCGGCCGGGTGCAGCGCAAGCTGACCCTGGCCGGGGTGAAGAACATCGATTGGGAGGACCTTGCGAGCTTCCGCTGGAAGGGCGAATCCTGGCTGCTGATTGCCGACACCGGCGACAATTCCGGACTGCGCAAGTACGTGTCGCTGTGGTTGCTGCGCGAACCGGACCCGGAAGGCAGCGAGACCACGGCTAGCCCCTCGCGCGAAATACGCTTGCGCTACCCCGATGAGCCGCATGATGTCGAGTCGATGACCGTGGATGGCGCAAACGGCACGGTGTATCTGCTCAGCAAGCGCACGGTACCGCCGACGCTCTACTCGCTGCCGCTCGACGCTGCCGAACATGCCGGCGTGAGGACGGCGACGCTGGTGGCGAAGCTCGACGGGATCCCGCAGCCCACCGAGCGCGAGATTGCGCGCGATGGATCGCTCAGCCGCTTCCGCTCGCAGGCCACCGCCCTGGAGCTGGATTGCAGCGGTCAGGGGCTGCTGGTGCTGACCTACGACGCGGTCTACCGCTTCCGCCGGGACGCTGGCCAGGACTGGAGCGTTGCGCTGCCAGGTCAAGAGCCGGCGCGCTCATCGATCACCTTGCTGCCCCAGGCAGAGGCGATGGCGCTCGACGACCAGTGCCACGAGCTGCTGATCGGCAGCGAGAAAGCACCGGTGCCGCTGCTGCGCTTCCGCTATCGCCCGCTGCCGCAGCCGGCGGTTGGCGACGGCGACTGATGCAACCGATGCGCCGCCCAGACGCCGCCCGGACCCGAGCCTGGCCGCCACTCCTGCTGCAGCGGCTGCGCACTGGCCAGTGGCGCCTGCCGCACACGCGCACCCGAGGCTGCGGTTGGCCTCGCCTGCGGCGCATGCTGGCCGAGTTGTCGCCGGATCTGCAGCATGCCGTGCGCGCGTCGGCGGAGGGGGCGATTTGCACCATTCCCTGCGATCCCTCCCAGCCTTGGCGCGGGGCAGCCACCAGCCGTGGACTGCCGCTGCAGGGCCAAGCGCCGCTGCTCGCCCGCGTTGCACGCGACCGCTTCGGGCGCAACCACTGGCTGCAGCCGGTCGCCGCCAGCGCGCTTACCCGGCTGGCCTGCGCCGCGCGCACCGCGGGCGTCAACCTGGAAGTCGTATCAAGCTTCCGCAGCGAGCGCGACCAGTCACGCATCGTGGCGCGCAAGCTGGCGCAGGGACAGGACATCGCGCAGATCCTCGCGGTCAACGCCCCGCCCGGTTACAGCGAACACCACACTGGCTGCGCGGTGGACTTTGCGGTCCCCGGAGCACCGCTGCTGACCGAAGCCTTCGAAGACACCGCCGCCTTCACTTGGCTCTCGTCAAATGCCGCGCGATTCGGATATCGCATGTCCTATCCACGCGCCAATCCCCAGGGCTTTGTGTACGAGCCTTGGCATTGGTGCTTCAGCCCGATCCCGTGACAAGTCCGACTGCGGCTTGAGTAAGCATCGCCCGGCAAACCCGGGGCTTTATACGTGTGGGCCGCCAAAGCGGCCCCTGATTGGCGTCGAACCTCAGTGTCTCAGTCCCTGGGATACGTATCTGGGCGGCGAGATCAACGGCGCCAAGGCCGGCCGCGGATCGCCGAACAAGCAGGCCTTCCTGATCGCCGTGCAGACCGACAAGACGATGGAGCAGGTGCAGTACGCGGTCGCCGAACCCGTCCCCACTTTCGACAAGGACACGGGCCGAATGGGCTGAACGGCGCTCGCTACCTAGCCGAAGCGACTTGGCGCTTCAACCGGCGCTTCGACCTGAAGGAACTTGTTCCACGGCTGGCCACGGCAATGGTGGTAAGCGGACCGCACTCGGAGCAGACGCTTCGCAAGGCGAGCAACTATGCGCACTGAGGTTCGACGCTATAACTAGTGCGGTATCCCGTAATTACCTTGAATTATTTCCGCGCCTTTTGCGCCGATGCGGCGTTGCTCGTCGTCGCCATAGCCCTGCCATGACCTCCGGTTCCGGCCCGCAACCAGTTGCGGGCGTTCAAGCCGGCGCGCGGCATGCCGCGCAAGCCGCCGGCTTTCACCCTCCTCTCGCCTTGCCTCGCCGCAAAATTCATCGGAAATTTCTTCAACTTAATTACGGAACACCACACTAGGTGAATGCATAGTTAGGCGTCAACACGACGAGTACAAAGCACGCTCCCCCTCATGGGATCAGTGTATTGAATTCTATTGTCCTCAAACAGCCGTTCCAACTCTTGATATCCATGCGCAAGCGCAAATGCGCCTTCATCATTTGTAACAGGAAGGACCCAATAGATGTGCACATGATGCTCCCGCGGGCGAACAATTTCCAGTTTATCCCCGAATTGCCATAAGCGACAAATGAGAACTGAACATAACGTTGACCCGGGAACCCAGGAACTGCCAATATTCAATACATGGCCTTCGCCCAAAGTGGCACCAGTCAAATGGTACCACGCAAGCATACTCAGCAATTTGACGTTCTCAGCATTATTCTCATTCGCGCAAATCAAGAATTCACATCTCTTATCTTCGGGAACACCCTTTCCTCCAATACCCGACGTAACGTACACCCATGACGCATTTACCCTGTTTGGGGCGATCTCGACTACCTGGAACTCCGGGAGTACGCTAGTTACTTGACTCTCGCTCCATGAATCGTTCCGAAGCCGAGCCCCAGAGAAGTAGCGACACAGGTGTTTGTGCAGTGCACTTTGATAGTTCGAAGTTTTCATCTTGACGCCTAACGCCGCAATAGGCCGTTGCGGCACGATTGAGGTAGTTCTGAGAGTAAACCGAGTGATAGACGTCCAATGCAAGTTCGTCATTCTTCGGTGTCCGATCTTGTTCGGCGTGAGTCAGCGCAGGTGAAGGTGTCAGCGTTGACACTCATCACCCTAAAGTCGGGGCCGGATTCGCTCCCTGGCGCGTCGGGTGGTTCGCCCAAGAATCAAAATGTCCTGGGAAGTTCAATTATCTTTATCCCATGAAAATTCAGGGAATATGTGAAGCCAGCGCGCATATCTAGTTCCAAAGCAAATGAACTGATCAAGAAATTCGTGGTGTGGGTGGTTCTATCTGCGCCACCAAAGACGGTGTAATTGCTTATTTCTACCTCGAAGCTGTGCTTCCCAGGAAGGAACTCCAGCACCTTCCCGTCATGAAGAAAATTGACTGGACTTCCATCAATCCGCGTGTATCTCAAGTTCGGCCTTTCTTGAACATAGAGAAGTACCACTTGCGCGGGATCCAGCTTCTCGCCCTAGTACATTTTTGTGGTACCACACGAGGACAGAAAAGTGACAAGCACCAGAGCTTTGAATGAACAGTGTTGCACATCGGCCTCAATTTATCGGGTAGGAGGCGGGATTACTCCCGCCGTCCTCCCACACCACCGTACATGCGGGTCCGCATACGGCGGTTCATGGTTGACACCGGAGCCGGCGCGTTGTGGCGCGCAGCGACACCAGACCCTGACGATCAAACCAGCCGGTGGGCAGCGCGGCGTTCATGTGCTTGGACCCGCTATGCCACCACGGGCCTCGGCTGTTGTACGCCGATCGGTACGCATCTGCCTCCCTCACTCCCGAATGCATCAGTTCCCGCGCGCGCGTCGGCGCCTGCTTCCACTGCCGCCATTGCACACACCGCAGTTTGCGCCGAATCCAGCCATCCAAGTCCTGCAAGTCCCGCGTGGTCTCGCTCAGCTTGAAGTACGCCGCCCACCCGCGCAACTTGGGATTCAGCACTGCCAGCGTGCGCTCCAGCGAGCACCCCCGACCCCGCTTCACGACCTCCCGGACGGTGTCCTTCAGTCGCTCCACGCTCGCCGGCGCGATGCACAGCTTCGGCTGCCGCTGCGCCGTCACACTGTAACCCAGGAACTTCCGCTCCCACGGACCCGCCACCGCGCTCTTCGCCACATTCACCTTCAGGCGAAGCCGCTCCTCCAGAAACCGGGTAACGCTCGCCAGCACGCGCTGCCCTGCCACCTCGGTGCGGACATAGATGTTGCAATCGTCCGCGTAGCGACAGAACGCATGCCCCCTGCGTTCCAACTCCCGGTCCAGATCCGTCAGCAGGATGTTCGAAAGCAGCGGACTCAGCGGCCCGCCCTGCGGCGTGCCCTCCGTCCGGGGTGAGACCACCCCATCCGCCATCATCCCCGCCTCCAGGTAGCGACGAATCAACCGCAGGACCCGCTTGTCCGTCACCTTCCGCGCGACGCGCTCCATCAGCAGATCGTGGTTCACCCGGTCAAAGAACTTCTCCAGGTCCAGATCCACCACCACCCGACGTCCCTCGTCCACATACCGCTTGGCCGCGAGCACCGCCTGGTGCGCGTTCCGCTCCGGACGAAACCCGTAGCTCGACGCAGAGAACGTCGCCTCGAACACCGGCGACAGCACTTGATGCAACGCTTGCTGGATCAACCGATCCGTCAGCGTCGGGATGCCGAGTGTCCGTACGCCACCTTGCGGTTTGGCGATGTCCACTCGACGCACGGCCGCCGGGATGTAGCGCCCGGTCAGCAGCTTGGCCTTGATCGTCGGCCAGTGTTGCTGCAGGTGAGCCTTGAAGTCCGACACCTCGACCCGATCGACGCCGCCAGACCCCTTGTTCTTCATCACCCGCTTGTACGCTCGCCAAAGGTTGCCGTGTTCGCACACGGCCTCCATCAGCCCTTCCAACTCCGCTTTCGCCACCCCGTCAGTCGCCGATAACACCTCGACACGCGATACCCCCTCCCTCCGGATTCCGTCCAGCGCTTGGTCGTTCACGCTCCGCCTCACCAGCGGACTTCTGTCGTTCCGATGCCATCGAGTTGCCAACCGTCTACTCGCGTTCTTCCATGTTCGGCCCTTCAGCCCATCCCGGCACCTACTACGGCCTCAGCTGACTTCCCCACCGGCCTCCCGCGACCTCTCGATAGCGGTAGCTCTCACGAGCACCGGTGTGGATCTCCCCGGGTATTGCGCGCCCACATTCCCGCTTATGCCTGTCGGATCTACGCCACGGCGTTCCGTGCAAGTACTGGGCTTCAGCGAAACGTGCCGCCTTACCCCGCCGTGTCGCCTCATATCCGCTTCCTGTTCGTCAGGCCAGCAATTTGCCTCCGGCTTCCTCCAGATTCGCAGTCACCCACGACACCCTTGCCATTGGCTAACTCTTCCCCTTGCCGGGTGAGTAGAGAACTTGCACCTCCAAGTTGACGCACCCTGCCGGGCGCACACGTCCAACGCCGCAATAAGCCGTTGCGGCACAAAAATGTCCGGTTTGCGCCAAGAGCCAGTTCCGCAATCGGCTTGATATAGTCAGGCCTCGCATTTTTCGGGCGATCATTCTGCACAGTGGCAAACTGCTTCTATGTTGTGCCCGTCCGGGCCAATAACGAAGGCAGCATAGTAGTTCTGGTGATAGTTTGGGCGCAATCCGGGTTGACCATTGTCTCTTCCACCTGCATCCAAAGCCGCGTGATAGAATGCATCGACCTCTTCCCGAGTTCCCGCTTGAAACGCGATGTGCAAGTGCGCGGGTTTTTCCTGAGTATGGAAGAGTACCAAGGAAACAGTTCCTTGAGGATGACAGAACTCAACACCGTAGGTTGGCACGCCTTCAGCCACGATCACGACGCCGAGCGGTTCAAGGGCTTTCCTGAAGAAGTCCCTGCTTCTCTCGAAATCGCTACAACCAAACTTGACGTGATCGAACATCACGATCTCCATGGCTCAGTGAACGAAAATCTTCTCTGAGACTCTATTGAGGTTTCGGCCTGCGGCCCTAAGAGGCCTAACGCCGTGTCAAGCCGCGCCGGCCGCACAGCTTGGTTGAACGAAGGGCCTGTTCCGCAATCGGCTTGAATGCATAGTTAGGCTGCTCAACGGTGGCGGCTTGTGGTGTGTTGTGGGCACTGTTGGCATGCCGGCGGTCTTGATAAAACAGACTGTTAGCTTACTTTTTGCTGAGGATCGGTTGCCAGTTCCCGCCACTGACAGCCGGTCCGAACCACGCTATGCTGTGGGGGACGGCGTGAGGGACAGCGGAGGGCATCATGGGGAAGGTGGTGGAGAAGCTGACGGACCTGCAAGTGCGGAGGTTGGCGAAGCCTGGAAGGTACGGGGACGGCGGCTTGCTGGTTCTGAACATCGGCCCGAGCGGCACGAAAAGTTGGCTGCTCCGCTACCGTAACCGAGCGACAGGCAAGATTACCGAAGTCGGGCTTGGCAGCATCGGCGACGTGAGCTTGAAGCGAGCGAGGGAGCGAGCGGCCGAGGCGCGCGCCATGCTTGCTGAGGGGCGCGATCCCCTCAGAGAGAAGCGACGGACGAAGGCCGCTGCAGCACTGGAGGCAGCATCGACTGCGAGCTTCGGCGCCTGCGTGCAACGATACGCGGACTCGCTCGGTTCCGCTTGGCGGAGCCCTCGGCATCGCAAGCAATGGGTAGGCTCCCTCACGAAGTACGCGAAGCCTCTGATGTCACTGCCTGTGGCTCTCGTGGATGTTGCGGCCGTGCTGAATGTGGTTGAACCGTTATGGCTTTCGAGTCATGTAACGGCAACCAAAATTAGGCAGAGAATATCAGCGACACTCGATTATGCGACGGCTCGCGGTTATCGCACTGGCGAAAACCCCGCCCGATGGAGGGGACACCTAGATAAGCTATTGCCGAAAACCGCAAAGCTCCACAAGGTTAAGCATCTAGCCGCGTTGCATTATAGCAAACTGCCGGCCCTAATTCAGAAAATTCGCGAGACAGATTCAACGGTTGCGCGATTGCTTGAATTCGTGATCCTCACAGCATGCCGAGTTTCGGAGGCCTCTAACGCCTCATGGCTGGAAATTGATTATGTGTCTTCCGTCTGGACAATTCCGGGTGCGCGGATCAAGGCAGGCAAGGAACACCGTGTTCCATTGTCTACCGATGCCCTTGCCGTTCTCGACAAGATTCCCGGCACCGGCGGCTTGATCTTCTGGCGCTCAGGGCCTACCGGGCCTCGGCCTCTCTACACCTCCGCTCCGCTCAATCTCTTGAATGGCCCCCTCGCCTGTCCGGGCGTCACGGTGCATGGGTTCCGCAGCGCATTCAGGTGTTGGGGCGCAGAGCAGACTGAGTTCCCCCGAGAACTCGCTGAAATGTCCTTGGCGCATGCTGTGAAGGGAGCCGTTGAAGCCGCGTATCAGCGAAGCGACTTGTTGGAACGTAGGCGCGAGTTAATGCAGGCATGGGGGGACTTTCTTCGGAGCGGCCAATGAAAATTCAGAAGCAATGGGAGTTGGTTCACGCGCTCCGCGCGAAACTCGTGTCTGACAATGACAAGCCTGTCTTGGAGAGCTTGGAACATTTATGGCAACACTTGCAGAAGAAGCAAGGCGACGTAATAGACAGGGAAGATAAAGTTGCTGACTCGCCGCTATCTGGGCTCTTCCATTACATAGACAGTGGCTTCTACCCTCCACCTGAGTTGATGCTCTCTCTGCTCGAATGCTGGGACGAATACTTGACGGGGCGCGGGAGCGTCAGCCTAGAAGAGGCATTTTTCGGGAGGCCGATTCAAAAGGCGGGAAACTACGCAAAGCGAAAGAGTCAGCGAATCCGAAACGCCTATGCACGTTTTGAGGTAGAGCGGGAACGAAAGAAGGGCCGCAATCTGACTCAAGCCGCTGAGGCAGTCTCATTGATCCCCGGCATGCCTGATGCCGACACCATCGCCCGAACCCTTCGAGGGTTCCGCAAAAGCGGAAAATAATCAGGCTTTTTGTTCCTCGCCATCGCTCGATTCCGGCCGGAGACTGGCACCACCGGCAGGAAGTGGGCGACAACATGTTCATACGTGGCAAGGAATTGGACAAGCGCGGCCCGTACCGACGCGAGCGGCGGCGGCAAGTCGAAAGGCTTGGACTCTATCCGCCCAGAATCTCGCTTCCGGGCGGCTACCACGTATGGGTGCGTTCCGAAGTCGAAGCATGGGAACGCGCCACAATTGCCGGAGCAAGTAAGGACGAGCTAAAGGCGCTCGTCTGTGATCTTGTGGCCGAACGAAGCTCTGCAAAGTTGCAGGCCGCCGAGTCCGCGACATGAACGCAAAGGACGTGAAGCGCCGAGAGCGAATGAAGGGGCGGAAGTCCGAAGGTAGTTTCCTGCGCCTCGCCCATTCGATGCTGCGTGATCCGGCCTGGCGACAGCTTTCGCGCAACGCGAAGGCTGCGTTCATTGATATCGCCGCTCTCTACAATGGCTCAAACAACGGAAATATTGCCGTCCCTCGCAAAGAATTGCGTGGCATGGGATGGGGAGCGAACGGGGTTTGTTTCGCTGGCGCAGTCGCGGAACTTGTGAAGACTGGGTTTGTTATCGTGACGCGTCCGGGTTCTGTCGGCTCCGGCATGACGCGTTTCGCGATCACTTCGGAGCCGATGGACGCGAGCCCCTACCACAGTTTTCCGGCTGAGCGGAAAGCGTCGCTCGCGTGGCGAACAGAAAAAAGTGCCTGCACTACGGCAGTGCAAGAGCCTGCACTAAGGCAGTGCAATGCGCGGCGAAAAATTGATCGCCCTTGCACTGATTTCGTGCCGAGTGAGGGTAAATCGCCGATGCCGCCAGGGGGGGGGGGGAGGGGGGGTGGTGGGGGGGGGGGGGGGGCGCGGCGGGGCGGCCGCGGGGCCGCGCCGGGGGCCCGGCGGGGGGGCCGGGGGGGGGGGGGGGGGGGGGGGGGGGGGGGGGGGCCGGGGGGGCGGCGGCGCGAGACGCGTTCGACCAGCCCCCGCGGCCGGTGGGCCTGGCGCGGCCACGCGCCAGCCCCCCGCCCCCCCCCCCCCGCGCCCCCCCCCCCCCCGCCGGGGCCCCCGGAACGGCCTCGCGCCCGGGAGCACTACCTCAGTGCACGTTTATAAAGATACCAAGCGAAGCGCGGCGGCTGGTGCTGTTGCCGGTGCTGTTGCTGGTGATTCTGCTGGTGATGCTTCGGAGGGCTTCAAGGATGTCTAACGTTTCGCCCTTGACGTTCGTTAGGTTGTCGGGCGCCTCGGTTGTTTCGAGTGCGGACGTGATCCACGTGACTGCGCTGGCCCCCGATGCTCTGGACTCGTCGGTTTCGTTTGTCGAGGCGCACCGATTTGAAGTGCTGCGCGAGCTTGCAGTCGAGCGCGGAGCGTTCGCCGAAGCGCCGGCTGCCCTGCCCGTTCTGCTGCTCGTGGAACGTCTCCAACTTGCATTGCTGCACCTTCGAGCAGCGCAGCAGGATGAACCGGGGTCGAAGGCGTTGCAGCGATCGGTGACGGACGCGCAACGTGCCCTCCGGGGTGCCCTGGAAGCGCTCGCTGCGGCTGCACGGGATGCCAGCATCGACGCGCGATATCTACCGGCGGATGGACTGGCAGCGCGGGGATGGCTGCTGTCGGCACTCGCGTTGCGCAGGTGCGCTCGGGTGGCCGCGTGACCGCTCGCCTGCTCCACATGCGCCGCTCCGGCAATCACGTCCTGCTCGCGCTCGTCGACGCGGATGGGGTGCTTCGGATGGTGCGCGCTGCCGCACAGGACAGTGGGCCACTGCGGGAGCTTGGCGACGTAGATCGAGCACGAGTGAACGGCGCGCTGGCCTGCATCGCGATGGAACACGGCGCGCTGATCGGGCGAGCAGCTGTGCAAGTTTGCACTCCCGACTGTGGCAGCGATGACTAGTGCTGCGCGCTGGCTCAGATGCGCCCCGGAGGATGTCCGCGGGCAGAAATGCTCGAACGGCTGAATTGAATTAAGGCAAACTGCGAATCAACTGGAATAGGAGCGAACAAATGAACGTGCGATCTAACCCGGCCGCTGTTGAACTTGTAAATTCGATTAGCGCCTTTCTTGAAATATCATTAAGCGATGCCCAAAAGGCATTGCTCATGGACAATGATTCCGATGGCGGTGGAACTGAATTGATCTTCCACACAAGTCGACATGGTGGATTCATTCAAGTCGTTGCCGCTGACAAGTCCGGAGCGCGCGCGGTGCTAACGCGAGTCCCTCTAATGAGGATGGCGACGCGGGAAGAGTTGCACTGAGTGTGGACACATTTAGCGCACTTCGCGTTGACGCGAGCCGCGCCAATGGACATATTCAAGCGTGCGCGCTAGTACACGACAGGGCCACCAGCGGCCCCGCCGGATGGCGCGATGAAAGGCGGACAGACCGCAATATAGCCCCGCTTGTGGGGCAGCAAATTCCCCTCTCAATTGTGGAAAATCTCGCCATGTGCAAAAACAACCTTGACTTCATGGTCCGCGGCATGCGCAATGCTGTCGCCGCCGATCCCGACTCAATCCGAGAGCGCCTGATAGCGACGGCTGACCGCGCAACCGCAATAGCTGCCGCCGCCGAGCGCGAAGGGCGTTCCCTCACCGCAGATGAGCGCGCCAGCGTCGACGAACTGCACAATGAATTCTTGGGGCTTCAGGCTGAACTGGACGCGATAGATCGAGTTCAGGGAATGCAACGCGCTCTTGCCGAGCCGATGCCGCGCGGAGCGCTGCCGCCGGATGTCGTCGCCGCGGCAAATGCGGACTCAGCCTCCGGCCGCGCAACAGTGTCTGGTGATCGTAGCCGCGGCATGGTGCTCCCCGCAAACTGTGCTCGGGCTTCCTCCATCCTTCTGCCTCGCTCAGCCGATGCGTTCGGCCAGAACGTAGAAGCATTTTTCCAATCGGTGGCCCGCGGTGTCGCCGATCCTCGAATGCTCAACCTCACGGGAACGGAATCGAGCGGTGCCGATGGCGGTTTCGCGGTCCCCAATTTCTGGTTTGCGGGCATCTTGGACCAAGCCATGCAAGCCGCTGAATTTGCGCCGCGGTGTTTGTTATTCCCGACGAGCACAAATGGAATCACCATTCCGATGCCCGATACACAAAATCGGTCAACGGATATTGCCGGGCTTTCCGCCAATTGGGCCGGTGAAAACCAACAGCAAACCGCGCAACGCATGAAATGGCGGAATGTGGATGTTCGCTTGCACAAAATTTTCTTGCTCGCGGAAGCAAGCGGAGAATTGGCAGCAGACGGACTCAATTTCGCGGCACAACTGGAAACCAAAATGGCCGAAGCTGCCGCGTATGCCCTGGATGCCGCAATCTTGCGCGGGACAGGCGCCGGTCAGCCGTTGGGAATCTTGAATGATCCATCAGCAATCGCGGTAAATCCCGAAAGCGGCCAGACTGCCGGCACGGTGCTCTACCAGAATCTGATAAATATGTTCGGTCGCATTTCTCCTGCGTCGCAGAAACGGGCCACGTGGTTTATCTCTCCAAGCGTTCTCGGCCAGTTGCTGCAAATGTCCTGGCCGGGCTCAACGATTCCCATTTTGCTAGGGAATGGCAATGCGTCCAATGCTGCCGTGGGTGAATTCGTGGGCACCATCTTGGGCCGTCCGGTGGTGACTACCGAGGTTTGCAACCCGATTGGCGATGCTGGAGATATCGTCATTGCCGATCTTTCGCAATTCGCGCTCGCAATGCGCACAACCGCCCGAATTGAAGTGGATCGGTCACACGGCTTTGACCGGGACGCGATTGCTTGGCGATTGATCTGGCGCGTATCGGGTTGCGGAATGTGGAATTCGGCGATCACGCCTTATGCCGGTGGGCCGACGCTTGGATGGTGCGCCTACTTGAATGCGCGCACCTGATGCGAATACGAATGCGGCCGGCACCTGAAAAACGCCGGCCGCATCAATGCCCGGAGGGGTGGGGTTCCAAAGGTTCCACCAAATGCCGCGACACGGCGCGCCACCTTCGTTTGCAGAAATCCGTCGAAAAACTTTCGATGCCCAAGATTGAGTCCACTTTCAACCGCCCACACGGTGCCACTAGCACCCACTGAGTAGGCGCCGAGCGCTTCGCAATGTTCAGGGACCGGTCCGCACAGTCAGTCGGAACGTCCCGCCGGTGAAAGTCCGGCCGGCAAGGCGGGGGTGCCGACAAACTCCGCCAGCGCGAGCGGTGCGACGTTCATTCGGCCGTGATCGCGCAACAATCTGAGGGGCGGAGTAATGCAAACAGCGAAACCAACCCGCCGAAAATACCCCCCGATCAAAATGGGCGAGCAGATAACGCCCGCCGAGTTTCTTTTAATGCGTCAAGCAATTCAACATGCAATACAATATTGGGGCGGTGCATATTTCGTCATGTTTGAAAATGGATCGGCCATTTTGATGCGTAAAGCACCGAAAGATACTCAAAACCTTGTCGCCCATTATCGAAAAAAAGTTTTCGCCGGCTCAGAGTAAGTATCCCCCGGCAGAGCCGGGGGCTTTAACGATTGCGGACCCCTCAAAGGGGTCTTTTCGCAATCGAGAATCAAAGGCTGGCCAGTCCACATCCATCGCCCTGACCAATTTCCCGTGTGCCTCGCCGCCACATTAACGTCTGCGCCTGAACTGAGCCGACCGCCGATGGAAGCAACTTCTGTAAACGTCAAACTGCTACTGCCACCCCGGCAGAGCCGGGGGAACTCCCTTGTTGCTTAGGGAAGATATTTATTTCGCGATGCGCGAACGCGGATTCCCGCTGACTTGCCACTGCGAAACCGAAACAGCCAGCACGTCCGACAATTTTCGCGACTCGGCTTCCGCCCCTTCGCCGCCCTGATCAGCTTGCCCTGCTGCTGCCTAGGCTCGCCGTGCAAACTGTGCAAACTTGCACTTTCGGACGTCTATACCGCTAGACGTCTAGATGCCCGATTGCCTCACGCCCTGCCAAGATCCGCCACTTCCTGCCGCTTGCCCTGCCGCTCGCCTCGCGCGACACTCTGCGCGCGTGCTCTCGTGTACCTGAGCGAGCACGCCGACAACGAGGCTCAACCCAACCCGGCGGGGCTGACGATGAATGCAATGCTGCGCTGTATCGCTGTTCTCGGACTCGGCTACTCGGCTTCCGCGCTCGCCGACTGCGCACCAACAGAATGCGCCAACGTCGTGCTTCTAGAACTCGCGGTGCTCGAAAACGGCGATGTTGCTGTCGTGGTCACTGGCAACTCTGGCGTCGTTACTGCATGCGACGCGAGCGGCAACCCGAACCGCGTAACGGCATACCTTCGTCCGACTCACGTTGGATACGCGAGGATCTACGCAGGGTTGCTAACAGCCTACTACGTTCAAGATCCCGTCCGTTATCAATTCCAAAACACTCCCGGTCAGCCATGCACGATCCGAACTTTCATCCTTGATTGAGGGGGCGTTATGTTCGCTTTGTGCCGGCTCGCGATCCTTTCTGCAATTCTGCTGATTGGTGCTAATCCGTTGAATTCATGCGCACAAGAAGCGCGCTCGAATGCGATAACGCCGCAAACAGAAAGTCAGTCCGATAATGGAAAAGGTGCGGACGTAGTGGAAATGAAGCACAGAAAGGTTCGGGGAACGCTTCCTGTTCCGATCTTGATCAAGATCACAACTCAAGACTTAATCGAGCCGATGGTTTTTCGGAGCGGTTTCGAGTAGTGCTGAAGCCTCTATAATTCAAGCTCAACCCTCGTGGTTCGTTCGTCGATACCTGCCATTCGCTCCGCTCTCGCCTGCCGTGCTTCGATTACGGATTGGTGGAAGTTGGACAGGGCGCGCAATGAGGCGACGGTGTAGGCGTGAAGCTCCTTGAGAGCATCGGCGACTTTTTGGGCTGGCACGATGCAATGCTAGCTTCACTTCAACACCTAGTGCTGTCTCAGCATCGGCGGCGCATTTCTCGATTCTTTCGAGTTTTGCGGCATAAAGCGGCCCGTCCCGAGCTTCAATAGTCAGCGCGTCATTAGCGGAATCTTGGCACTTCTTGTATCGATATGACGCAAGTTTAGGATATGCGCGAACTGGCCCCTGCGAATTGTATTGAGCAAGTAGCTTCTGTTCTAATTGCCGCTCCAATTCGCTCAACGCCTCCGCGGCGGCAAGTTCCTTAGCAATACGCTCCTTTTCCGCTGCGGCCGCAGCGGCTTGCTCGGCTTCCTGCTTCTTTCTCTCCGCTTCTTCCCGCGCAATAATCGCGACGCCAGTGCTTTCATCTAGCGTCAAGGGCTCCAAGCCTTCCTTTCGTCCCGCCTTGCATCCGTCGTTATCCGGCTGGAAGTTGCAGAACTCAGCAACAGGAACAGGTGGTGGATATTCCGCCCATGCGAGGCCACCGTTCCGACGCATGCGAGGCCAGTGTTCCGGGCCATGGGAGGCCAGTGAAGGCGGTCGCCCGAAGGTGGTTGGTTGAGTCTAGTCGGACGGGTCGTTTCTGTCCTTGGCGTCTGTTGGCTTTGAGCCCTTCTTGCGCATTGATTCGCCGCTGAGCTCAACCAGCTCTGCGTTGTGTACCAGGCGGTCGAGGATGGCGTCGGCCAGGGTGGGATCCTTGAACTGACCGTGCCAGAGCTTGAGCGGCAGCTGGCTGGTCAGCAGCACGCTTCCGCGCTGGTGGCGATCTTCCAGCAGTTCCAGCAGCAGCGGCTGGTGCTCCGCGCACATCGGCACCAGGCCGAAGTCGTCGAGGATCAGCAGGTCGATGCGGCTCAGGGTCTTCAGCCAGTGGCTGGTCCGCCCTTGCGCCTGTAGTGCACTGAGCTCGTCGCCGAGGCGTGGCAGGCGCAGGTAGCGCACCGAGTGCTTGGCGTCGATGGCGGCCTTGGCGAGCGCGCAGCCGAGGTAGCTCTTGCCGACGCCAGTCGGGCCGATCAGCAGCACGTGCTGGTGTTGCCTGAGCCAGTTGAGGCTGAGCAGATGGAGCCAGCGGCTCTTGCCCAGACCGCGCGGCGTGCGCAGGTCGACGTCGGCCGGGTGTGCCCGCTGGCTGAGGCGCGCAAGCTTCAGCCGCCGCGTCTGGGCTACGCTGTCGCGGTGCAGGCATTCGGCTTCGAGCAGGGTGGCGAGGGTGTCGATGAACTCGTCGCCCGGGGACATCCGCGCCAGGGTGTCGGCCACGCCGCGCAGGCCCAGGCGCGCCAGTTGCTGGTGCACAGGTTCATGCAGCATGGCGCACCTCCGGATGGCTGGCACTGTAATAGTCGCTGCCGCGGACGTGCTCATGGGTCTGCGGCGGGAGCGGCAGCGGCAACTGGTTGCGCGCACTGAGCAACAGCCGGCGCACATGCTCGTAGCCGATGGTGTCGAGGGCACAGGCGCGTGCGCACGCGTCCTCGAGTGCGCTCGCGCCGTGGTCGCGCACCAGGCCGAGCACGCCCTGGGCACTGCGGATCGCTTGTTCCGGATGCCGGCGCTTGGCGAACAGCGTCTCGATGAACGCGAGCGTCCGACTGCCGACAGCCGCCGCCCGCTGCAGGATCTTCGGGTCGGCATAGGCGCGGTGATGCGCCGGCATGTGCGCCGGATCGGTGATGAAGCGTTGGCTCGGCGGTGCGCGGCGATGCAGTGCAATCCGCTGATCGCGGATCAGCACTTCGACATGCGCCTGGGTCAGGCGGACTTCGACGATCTGTCCGGCGTGTACATGAGGGACGCTGTAGTACTGCCGGTGGACGTCGACGTGATAGTCGCGCGCCACCTTGCGCACCAGGTAGCTGGCCATCTCGAAGCGGTTCGCTGGCAATGGCGACAGATGCACGCGCTCCTCGGCCAACTGGCTGTCGCGCGAGCCCACGCGCTTCTGGAACGGCGTCGCATTCAATGCCGCGAGCTTCTCCTTCAGCCAGTCGTTGAGGGCATCGAGCGAGGCGAACACGCGGTCGCGCGCGCAGGCGAGGATCTGCATCTCGACCACCTTCACGGCGCCCTCGACCGGCGACTTGTCCCTGGGCTTGCGTACTCGGGCCGGGATCACGACGACATCGTAGTGGCGCGCAAAGTCGCGATAGGCCGCGGTCAGCTTCGGCTCGAAGCGATCCGCTCGGGCAATCAGCGCACGCGGATTGTCGGGCACCGCAATCCGGGGCACGCCACCGAAGGCGACGAAGGCCCGGTGATGGCCGTCGAGCCAGCTCTCGGCCGTCTCGTTGGCATAGGCGTGCGCGAAGATCGCGTTCGACCAGCCGAGCGCGGCGGTGAAGATGTGCGCCGATGCGACCTTGTCGCCGATGCGGTAGTCCAACGTCAGACCGGCGAAGTCGAAATAGGCCTTCTCGCCCGGCACATGGTCGTGGCGATAAGCCAGATCACGGTCAGCCAGGAACGCGCCCAGCTCATCGCAGAACACGCTGTAGCCGATGCCGTCCGGATGTTGCTCGCGATACTCGGACCACAACAGCCGCCGGGTCACCCCTTTGCGCGCCAACTCCGGCACCATCGCCGCATAGTTGGGCCGCGCGCAGGGCTTCGCTGTCCCCTGGTGCGGATGACTCCGATATAACCGCCGCTCCAGTTCCTCGTCGCTCAACCCGGCGTCCAGCGGCCAACTAAGCCCCGACGCCGCAAAGTGCTTGAGCAGGCGCTCCACCGTACTGCGCGCCACCCCCTGCGAGCGCGCCAGCACCCGCCGGCTCAGCCCTTCCTCATAGTGCAACCGCAGCAGTTCTCGAATCTGTCGCATGAGCAACCTCGCTTGAGACATGGGAATACCCCGCAGGCAAAGCCCGCGAGGATGACCCCCCTCAAGCGACCGCCGCACTGGCCTCCCATGACCCGGAACGCTGGCCTCGCATGCCCCGGAACCGTGGCCTCGCATCGTCCGGAATCCTGGCCTCGCATGCGCCGGAATGGTGGCCTCTCATGAACCGGAATATCCAGGTGGATCTCCTACCCAAGCCTTAAATCCTGCCTTGCACTTATGCCTCGGGTTTTCTTGGTATCCAAACCCCTGCACAATCCACACTTCACCAACTCTTCCCCGTGCCTCCGCACAGAACTTGTAGCCGCATAAATCCCGCCAAGCGAATCCTCGTTTCATGCAAGCCGCTTCTGGCTGGCTTATTGAAAGTGGCTCGGCTTCACCTAGAAATAGCTGGCTGCGAAGGTGGCGAGAAATGTCGAGGAAAGAAGGCGGCGCGCCAAATCCGAAATTTCCAGCGGGCCGACAAAATGCTTCCGAACTAACCGCAAGGAACAGGAAAAGGATAACTGTCCGCACGACTCCCCCCCTTTGGATTTTTAAGGCCAGCATACTTACTCGGCAGCACCGCACCGCGCCCCCCCTCCCAAAACCGCCTACAACCCACCACCGCATCCCGTGGGGGTCAGCGTGGGGAACAGAATCCTTGGGCCGACACTTTCTCTAGCATATTCAATAGCTTAGGTTGCTAGTTGCGCAGCTAGTTAGATTGCATCTCAGTAGACAACCAATCTTTTATCTTCCGTCAAGCCACAAGGCCAGTAGCCAATAGCGTACAACCTTATCACCCGACACCAAAAACCGCATTTCTCAGCAATTATCTCCCGCGCCGCCATTCTTGCCGCGTATTGTGCTCCTGATTGAGCTGCGATGTTGTAGTCATGTGGGGTCTCCACCAGGCGAGTAGCATACGTTTCGAGTCTACGCATAGACCTAAGTGCCGTCTTTACCACCCGCAACTCCGCATCCCTCCTCTCAGTTCCCTTGCCGTTGAGATCGACCAACACACGTAGGTTCTCCCCATGTACCGGATCTTCTTGGTCTCGGGATGTAGGCAGCCAATTCCACGCCAGATCGCCCGCCATAGACTCCAGCGAGACCGCGTCCTCGCCAGATTGGAATTCGCCGACCCGCGAAAACCAGTTGCTGGCAGTAACCAAGTTTTCGAGTTCGTCGATAGTCACAATGCAATCTAACGCCGTGTTAAGCCGCGCCGGCAGCGCGGCCAGATGGTGCGACGAGCCTGTTCCGGCGTCGGCTTGAACACATAGTTAGAATTCATCCTCATTCAGAGCGAAATTGAACTTGCCGTAAAGCCCCCACCTTAAGCTCTCTACCTCAAGCTCTCTACCTCAAGCTCTCTACCTCAAGCTCTCTACCCCAAGCTCTCTACTTCAAGCTCTCTACCTCAAGCTCTCTACCGCAAGCTCTCTACCTCAAGCTCCCTACCTCAGGCTCTACACCTCAGGCTCTACACCTCAGGTCCTCCACCTCAGCTTTCCCAGCGAATCGCCCCAAGACGAGCTAGCTCACAATCTTGCGCATGAATTCTAACGCCGTGTTAAGCCGCGCCGGCAGCGCGGCCAGATGGTGCGAAGAGCCTGTTCCGGCGTCGGCTTGAACACATAGTTAGAATTCATCCTCATTCAGGGCGAAATTGAACTTACCGTAAAGCCCCCACCTTAAGCTCTCTACCTCAAGCTCTCTACCTCAAGCTCTCTACCTCAAGCTCTCTACCTCAAGCTCTCTACCTCAAGCTCTCTACCTCAAGCTCTCTACCTCTCTACCTCAAGCTCTCTACTTCAAGCTCTCTACCTCAAGCTCTCTACGTCAAACTCTCTACCTCAAGCTCTCCACCTCAAGCTCTCCAGCTCTAGTTTTCCACCCCAGGTCTTTCACACCTGGAGACTTCTCAGCAAACCGCCCCAAGACGAACTAGCTCACAATCTGGCGCATGAATTCTAACGCCGCAATAAGCCGCGCCGGCCGCTGTGTCCGGTCTGTGCCAAGAGCCTGTTCCGGCGTCGGCTTGATTGCATAGTTAGCTTTTCATCCTTAAGCCCCAACCGAGCATGCGCCGTTGAACCGACCGCCCGCAAGCGCGCGGCGGCGGCAGCCACCGACTGCGACCTGCGAGAGAGCCGCCGCGCCAGGCGCGGCAACCTTGCCTCACGCTTCCCGCAATGCCAACCACCAACCGAAGCGACAACGGTACCCGCCCGCCTACCGCAAGCAATGCGGCCAGTAGGCGACAAGCCTTGTACAAAGCTGCCCACCGGGCTTGCTCTGTGCGACAGCCGCACGAAGGCCGCGCGGCGGAGTGCTCTACCACCCACAGAACCACAATCGCGCGCAATGCGGCAATCTGGCCTTCTGGTGAGTTCAATGCACTCTTTCACGACTCGAAGATTCCTTGCGCGAAGGGGCAATATGAAAGCTAACGCCGCAATAACCCGCGCCGGCAGTATTGCCCGATTTGAGCGAAGAGCCTGTTCCGGCGTCGGGTTGATTGCATAGTTAGGTTTCAGTCCGATCGAGGATTTAAAGGATCACATCCAACATTTTCACCGCCTTTCCGTTTCATTGCGTCGCGGACAGCCACCACCACACGCTCATCAGAAATATCTACTAATTTAAGACGCTCAATCAATATGTCTGTAGATCCGCACACTCGAGACTCAAATGCCAAAAGCGCCAGGGCTAGTGCGGAGAATTGAGCGTCTTGTGGATAGAACGACGTAGCAAGATATTTAGCGCTCAATGCGCGATCCAAAGGTCTCCGGGGAAATCCAACCTCAATAGCCCAAGCAAGTTGAACCGCGTGAGCATCATGTGGACATTGACTGGGCATTTCCATGAATCTATTTGTAACGTTTCCGGTTCCATCAAATGCCCCAACCAGCGCTTCCACAAACCCATCTGAGCTTCTGTCGCACTGAAAATGCCCATCCTCATGCATCATCACCTCCGCATGCTCAGGCGCAGCTGAAATCCAACTCAGTCCAAAGTATCCCGCAAGCGCTAGGCCGATTCCGACCAACCAAATTCTGGTCAATTTACGGGACATCATTTCTCTCAATCTTGTTGGAAGCTCAGGTACGGAAACCTAACGCCGTGTTAAGCCGCGCCGGCCGCGCAGCCAGGTAGAACGAAGAGCCTGTACCGGCGTCGGCTTGAACACATAGTTAGCTTTCTTCCTCATAATTTCAACGAGATTCCTTCCTCTTTGCCATGAACTGCATGAGGTCTCGAACAGCCGCGTCTGCCGCCATATCAGAGTTGAGATCCTCTGCGCGTATCCGACGAACTTCAACACCTTCATAGGTTAGCGGGACAAGCCGCTTATCAGCTTCTACAGGTGTTTCCCGGTGATACGTATCGCCGTCAACCTCCACCACAAACGTCAATCCCTTGTAAATAATCAGGAAATCCGGCTCCAGTCTGTTATACGACTTCCCCACTCGCACAAAAACTGGCAATGGCGATACCGCGAGTTTGGCACGAACCAGCGCATCAAAAAGGACAATTTCTGCCTTGGAGCGGAAAAGGAGACCACGGTGCTCCTTCGAAGCTATGTTGTCACTTCTTACCCTGCCCTGAGTAAGTATCCCCCGGCAGAGCCGGGCTTTAACGATTGCGGACCCCTCAAAGGGGTCTTTTCGCAATCGAGAATCAAAGGCTGGCCAGTCCACATCCATCGCCCTGACCAATTTCCCGTGTGCCTCGCCGCCACATTAACGTCTGCGCCTGAACTGAGCCGACCGCCGATGGAAGCAACTTCTGTAAACGTCAAACTGCTACTGCCACCCCGGCAGAGCCGGGGGAACTCCCTTGTTGCTTAGTAACACCTTCCCCCTTGATGAATTTCAGGGCCTCTCCGCGCCAATCCTCCGTGACATCTCTCACCTGTGGTGACAGCACAACCCTATTCAAAGCATCTTCTGCAAGTGATCCGAAAAAGTGTCTTGCGACCTCCAAAATTGATTCTTCCGCTGATTCTCTCTCTGCATCAGAAAGCGCGTAATACAGTTGAATTGGTATGCCCAGATTGAGCCGCCAGTAATTTACTCCGAAATCATGGTCCCACAGCAGAAGTTCAGCCTCTCCTTCAACAACAGCGGCAATAGCTCGCGAATCACCTTTGATCTGCAGTGCCGCCACAACGGAAGATAAAAGTGCCTCGACATTGAATGGCTTGGGGCGAGCGGCCACTTACGTCACTCCGAGAAGAAAGCTAACGCCGCAATAAGCCGTTGCGGCACGATATTGTCCGGTTTGAGCCAAGAGCTTGTTCCGCAATCGGCTTGATTGCATAGTTAGGCGTCGCTCTTACGACTCCACTTACTCTTTCGGGTTATTTCGCGATTCCCTCCATACGCTCAAACCCACGCCCAGCGCCAACATCAAAAGAGGGCTCAAGTACATGCCAATCAGCTCACCTTCAACCCTCCCCATTTCGAAAGAGTCGAGTGTGTTGAGTACACCCGTACCCACAACTTGGCCCCGGACGTAAAAACCAGCGGACACAGCGAGCAGAGACGTTCCTACGAGCCCGACCAAACGCCGCCTAGCAATTACTCTTCCCGCGACGCGGTTGATCAACGCGCCCCCCCAGTAGAGGGCGGAGTAAACCAATGCGTAGAAAAGTAGCAACGCCCAGAAAATCCCTCCACGAGCGGATTCCTTAGGTATGTCTAAGATCTTTTGCTTTTCCTTCCCAGCCTCCGCAGCAAGCGTGGTCGGATTAAAGGCCATGTTTTTAATGGCCCTCATTTCCAGGAATTCCCTTGCGTCTTGCGTCCTATCAAAGCTCGATAATCCCAATATTGTAACGGAGTAGATTGACCGGCCTTTTCTTAGCACAAACAAATTTCCAACTCCAATTCCCTCGGAGTTCACAACCTGACGGAGGCTGCAATCATCCATCCATTCATCTGGACAGATCATCTCCTTTAAAGTCACGCCGAGTTTCAAAAGCTCCGCTGCAGCTTTTGTTTCCCACTCGGAAAAGGCGAGTGGCGGGGATTCAGAAGGTGAAACCAGAATCAGCAACGACCGTACGAATGCCCTTTCACCTTCGAACTTATGAAAAAGGCTATACCGATTGTTCGCAGCCACAAAGTCTTGGGTAGTAGACTCACCTTTGGCAATTATTTCTGTCCTAGCAGCCTCATCGAGCACCTCCATCGGCACCCATTTCAAATAGTCGTCAATTCCATGTAACTGCAGGGCCGATGCCTCTTTCAACCGAAGCTCCGTAGCTAGGACGGCGCCCGAAGCGAGCGAGAGAAACGCAAGCAAGAAGTACCACAGTCTCATTTTTTCACCTCGGTCCCATTGTGCCCGAGCCTCCAACTTCCTTGACCATTATGCTGTTGATCTTCTCGCCTCATGCTACTTGCGCAAGTGACCACCGAACCAGGTTCCCCGCTTCGAGGATGCCACGCAAGAAGCCTTTCCCGATCTATTCGATGGATCAAGCGTTTAACAAAGATGGCGCCCCAACAACGACTACCGCCCTTCTTCAGAAACAGCCACGAAAGAACCCGCTCAATTGATACGACACTGGTGCTATTGCCCTTCTTCTCCAACCCACGCGAGCAAGATTAAACGCTCAATGCTTTGGCTCTTCACACCACTCCACTCACGCTCTCCCCCGACCCGCCACTGCTTCTGACGTCCAACGCCGCATTAAGCCGTTGCGGCACGATAGACTGGTTTGAGCGAAGAGCCTGTTCCGCAATCGGCTTGAATGCATAGTTAGGTGTCCACACCTTACACAAAATACGCGCTCAACGCCTGAATCAACACTCACAGAATTTCTCCTGGCCCGAAGGAGCCTAAGACAAATACCACAATAGCAAGTTGACCAACTCCCACGATTATTTCCCCAAATGCAGCCATCCTCTCAGGCTCGTTCAGCAGAAGGAGCCGACGCACCGCCAACGGAATGACGACGATCTGCGACAAAGCAGACACACAAAACACCACCAGTGCCAAATAGAAGATAGCAAGCTGAAGGAAGTTCAACGATCCAACCGCAATTCCTCCCTCTCCAAATCCAAACATCAGGGACACGAGAAGAGCGCACCCCGAGATTAGAGGCAGCGCAACCAGGTGCAGCTTCGGGAACTTCAACCACTCGGGGTTCATGTATGGACACCTAACGCCGTGTTAAGCCGCGCCGGCCGCGCAGCCAGGTTGAACGAAGAGCCTGTTCCGGCGTCGGCTTGAACACATAGTTAGAATTCACCCGTCTACAGAGCGAAAATATACCTACCGTAAAATCCACACCTCAAGTTTCCACCTCAAGTTTCCACCTCAAGTTTCCACCTCAAGTTTCCACCTCAAGTTTCCACCTCAAGTTTCCACCTCAAGTTTCCACCTCAAGTTTCCACCTCAAGTTTCCACCTCAAGTTTCCACCTCAAGTTTCCACCTCAAGTTTCCTCCTCAAGTTTCCTCCTCAGGTTTCCTCCTCAAGTTTCTACCTCAAGTTTCTACCTCAAGTCCTCCACCCCAGTGTTTTCAACCACAGACACTCTACCTCAGACTCCATCCTCAAACCTTCCCCTCCCCGCTCCATACCTCAGTGCATCCCGCCTAGGCAACAACTCAGAACCAATTCCCGCCCAGCTTTCTGGCGTTTGGCGAGCTCGGCCACGGCCAAACGAGTGAATTCTAACGCCGCGTTAAGCCGCCGCGGCACGCAGTGCCACGGTCTGTGCGAAGCGCCTGTTCCGCGGTCGGCTTGAACGCATAGTTAGATTTTTCCATCACTAAATAGGCCAAAGAACACACCAATTCCCAATAGGCAGGACACGGCACCCATGAATGAAGCGTACTCAAGTGCTCGCGGGACCACCAATTGAGCAAATTTCAAGTGAATCCTCCACGGCACCATAACCAGAACGAGAGTTGTCACGATCAATAGCCATCCAAAGGCAAGAAATACAGATTCAAATCTCAATCCAGGTGCAGACGCCAGAAATGCGAGTCCAACAAGAAGGCGACAACCCATCTCAATAAAGTGAACGCGCGCGTTTTGCGCAAATCCCAGCAGAAATTTGCGAAACTTCTGTGGACGAACGAACGCTACAACCCCAAGGGTGATCAAGAACGTTCCAAACACAGCTACTACGAGCATGGAAATCTCGACCATCATTTCTCCTAGAAGGGTCGCAACCTCTCCCCTGCCAAAAAAATCTAACGCCGCAATAAGCCGCGCCGGCGGCATTGTCCGATTTGTGCGAAGAGCCTGTTCCGGCGTCGGCTTGATTGCATAGTTAGAAATCACCCAGCTACGAAGCAGAAATAAACCTACCGTAAAATCTCCACCTCAAGTTCTCCACCTCAAGTTCTCCACCTCAAGTTCTCCACCTCAAGTTCTCCACCTCAAGTTCTCCACCTCAAGTTCTCCACCTCAAGTTCTCCACCTCAAGCTCTCCACCTCAAGTTCTCCACATGAAGCTCTCCACCTCAAGCTCTCCACCTCAAGTTCTCCACCTCAAGCTCTCCACCTCAAGCTCTCCACCTCAAGTTCTCCACCTCAAGCTCTCCACCTCAAGTTCTCCACCTCAAGTTCTCCACCTCAAGTTCTCCACCTCAAGTTCTCCACATGAAGCTCTCCACCTCAAGCTCTCCACCTCAAGTTCTCCACCTCAAGCTCTCCACCTCAAGTTCTCCACATGAAGCTCTCCACCTCAAGCTCTCCACCTCAAGTTCTCCACCTCAAGCTCTCCACCTCAATTTCCCCCCCCCAAGTCATCAACTCAAGCCTTCATTTCCATCCCCAGCTTCCAACCTACGCCATGAACTACAAAAACAAAAGACTCGTCCCCAGCCTTCCCACACTTGACGAGCTTGACCACGGCAATACGAGTGATTTCTAACGCCGCAATAAGCCGTTGCGGCAAATTAATGTCCGGTTTGAGCCAAGAGCCTGTTCCGCAATCGGCTTGATTGCATAGTTAGGCCTCTGGTTATTGGGCCCTTTTGCACTCATCCCACGCTCCCACTGCCTTTAAATCCACAATTGTCACGCCACTTTTCGACGCATCAAAATCTTGGTACACGCACAGAGTATCTCCAATTAATTCAACACGAAAGATTGGAATTGGTGTTGGAGGATCCGTAGTTCGCGAAAGACCACCCCAAGAGAAGCCGAAATTGTGCTCAAACACCTCCCCAGCCTTTGTACGCACGTTCGCTTGTCCGACTTCTTCAGAGACCCCAACTCCGGACCTTGGAGATTCTTTCACTCTCACAGTAACATTTGAACCGAGCCCGAACTGCCCTTCAGGGACCGTTCCTCTAACAAGCACAAAATGCTGAGCGTCCCAATGGATCCATGCCTCATCAGGCGCGGAGGGATCGGAAGCCGCGACCATACCAAGAACTACCATCATTCCGTTCATTTCGTTCTCACTCACCCAGCGGGCTATCCCAGAGGCCTAACGCCGTGTTAAGCCGCGCCGGCCGCGCAGCCAGGTTGAACGAAGAGCCTGTTCCGGCGTCGGCTTGAACACATAGTTAGCTTTTCATCCGTAATCAAAAGCCCACACCTGCTGCCACGAGCATGCGCCGAAGGTGCGACCGCCCGCAAGCGCGCGGCGGCGGACCCCAACCCACAGAGAGCCGCCGCGCACAACGCGGCAATCTGGCCTCAAGTCTCTTGGAACCCAGGCTACGTTCCAGCGCGCCAGCGAGACCCGCCCGCGAACTGCGCGGCGGCGTCCCCCACCTACACTGTAGCCGCCGCGCACAATGCGGCAACCTGGCCTCAAGTCTCTTGGAACCCAGTCTGCGTTCCAGAGCGTCAGCGCTACCCGCCCGCTCACCGCGCGGCGGCGTCCACCACCACCCGCATAGCCGCCGCGCGCAACGCGGCAATCTTGCTCCAGTGTGAATTCAGTGCCCTCTTTCACCACCACAAAATTCCTTGCGATGAAGGAACCAAATGAAAGCTAACGCCGCAATAAGCCGTTGCGGCACGAAATGTTCGGTTTGAGCCAAGAGCCTGTTCCGCAATCGGCTTGATTGCATAGTTGGATTTCAGGTTTCTTGCCATACAGCCCGAGCACCCGACCGCGATAAGACACATGCTGTTGATCTTCCTCCCGCGAGCTCTGACGCGCAAGGCCTTGGCAAGACCGCCCACCTCATGAGCGCGCCGCGGCCGTTGATCCAGGGCCCCTTCCCAGTTCCTTCGCTTCATCCGACGCCTCATCACCACGAAGCCAGTCTCCACGACAAAGGGACTACTGCGCTCTTCTTCCCTCAGGACCACACCCGCTTTCCTGTCTCCACGACATGGGTGCTAGAGCGGAATTCAGACACAGTTGCTACTGCGTTCTTCCTCAGATCGGCCCAGACCAAACCGCTCGAGCTCTGACGCTTCTGCGCCTACACACTCAAGCTGCTCTCCCACATCCCGCCACTGCTTCTGAAATCCAACGCCGCAATAAGCCGTTGCGGCACGACAGTGTCCGGTTTAAGCCAAGAGCCTGTTCCGCAATCGGCTTGATTGCATAGTTGGATTTCAGGTTTCTTGCCATACACCCCGAGCACCCGACCGCGAAAAGACTCATGCTGTTGATGTTCCTCCCGCCAGCTCTGCCGTGCAAGGCCTCGGCAAGACCGTCACCGCGTGACTGTGCCGCAAGCCGATGATCCAGGGCCCCTTCCCAGTTCCTTCGCTTCTTCCGACGCCTCATCACCACGAAGCCAGTCTCCACGACAAAGGGACTACTGCGCTCTTCTCCCGTCAGGACCACTCCGGCTCTTCGGTTTCCACGACATGGTTGCTAGAGCGGAAGTCAGACACAGTTGCTACTGCGTTCTTCCTCAGATCAGCCCAGACCAGACCGCTCAAGCTCTGACGCTTCTGCGCCTACACACTCAAGCCGCTCTCCCACATCCCGCCACTGCTTCTGAAATCCAACGCCGCATTAAGCCGTTGCGGCACCAAATTGCTCGGTCGAAGCCAAGAGCCTGTTCCGCAATCGGCTTGAATGCATAGTTGGACGTAAGGTTTCTTGCTTCACCGCCCGAGCCCCCACCTGGGAAAAACGACATGCAATTGATCCTCCTTCCTTCAGTCCTCTCCAGCACGGCTTTTACGCCACTTGAAGACCAGGAACACAGGCTCTTCTATCCAAGGCCACTATACCAATGATTTTCTTGCCCTTTAGACAAAGAATCTCATTATCCGACCCCCGGCGCTCAAGCCCTCTTTCACGACAGAGGTGCTACTGAGCTCTTCCATTCCTTAAGCCCAGAACACCTTTCCCGTTTCAGCGACACGGGACCTAAAGCGCTTCTTTCAGCCCAAGATCACACCCAAACAGCCCTCACCTTCGCCGCAACTGCGCTCTGAACCTCAGGATGCTCTCCAACGAACCGCCACTGCTTCTTACGTCCAACGCCGCATTAAGCCGTTGCGGCACGACATTTCCATTTGAGCGAAGAGCCTGTTCCGCAATCGGCTTGAATGCATAGTTAGAACCCAGTGCGAGGGGACTTTCCACCATATACTGACCACCGCCATTTCTCACCCGCCACGCATAGTTAAGGGCGTTTCAGGACGTTCCGATGCAGGATAAAACGCCCACGTTTTACTACCCCCGCCGTCGAAAATACCTAGATACGTTTGTTCCGAGTCACATTGACCTTCAGAGATCTCTCCGGTTTGAGTGTTTACCACTGCGCTTCTTACATAACTTTCAACCATAACATTTCCATCTCCACACGCAAAGAGATTTGCAGCGTTATACCCGCCGGTGTTTGGAGAAATTATGAAGCTAGTTTCTGTATGGTTCGCAATATCCACAAGCAGGATAAGGTTGTATTCAGCCAAAGATGGGTGTGCAGGTTCTAACTCGATTGTCAGTTTACACCCAGTACGAGGGACTTCGAACGTCGCCCGAGAGTTGTCTGAGCTGCAGCCAGCCCCGGTAATGCCTATCATCAAGATTGCGAGCAGTCTGGACATGGGTTCTAACGCCGCAATAAGCCGTTGCGGCACGAAATTGTCCGGTTTGAGCCAAGAGCCTGTTCCGCAATCGGCTTGATTGCATAGTTGGATTTCAGGTTTCTTGCCATACAGCCCGAGCACCCGACCGTGAGAAGACTCATGCTCTTGATCTTCCTCCCCTGAGATCTGCAGTGCAAGGCCTCGGCACGACCTTCACCGCCTGACCGGCCCGCAAGCCATTGTTCAAGCGCCCTTTCCAAGTTTCCACGCTTGTTCCGGCGCCTCATCACAAAGAATCCAGTCTCAAGAACAAGGGACTACTGCGCTCTTCTCCCACAGGACCACACCGGCTCTTCTGTTTCCACGACATGGGTGCTAGAGCGGAATTCAGACGCAGTTGCTAGTGCGCTCTTCCTCAGATCAGCCCAGACCAAACCACTCAAGCTCTGGCGCTTCTGCGTCTCCACACTCAAGCCGCTCTCCCACGACCCGCCACTGCTTCTGACGTCCAACGCCGCGTTAAGCCGCCGCGGCACGAAGTGCCACGGTCAATGCGAAGAGCCTGTTCCGCGGTCGGCTTGAACGCATAGTTAGCCATAACCTGACGTATTCCCAAGTTCGCTTGAAAGCCACCTGACACACTCATGGCAAATAGTTGACCTCTTTCCTTCGAACATGCCACCAACTTCCGTTTGGTCTTTTCCACAGAACGAACAGATACATTTCCACCATTCGGAATTTGGATCAACCCCGTACTCATTTTCTAAGTATTCAGCAACTTGTTCGTCTGACGCAGGATGCTCTATCCACAGATTTTTTATTCCTTCATATCCCCTCTCGGCCTTCGCCATGAGCATTTCTATATTCTCTCCAGAAATGACTCCTAGAACTTCCCACGATTCACCACAGAAAAGGAGGAGATAATCATCTGGCACCACGTAGTTCTTCGAGATTGCGAGCCGAGGCACTTTCCCGAGCCATTCACCAGCCACATTCAGTTTGATCCGATTCGTAAAGTTGACGGAGTTGTCTACAACCGCATACCTGAGCACGCGACTAGAATCAAGAACAGGCGGTGGAAGGTTCACTCTCGCTCCCAAGTGATGGCTAACGCCGCGTTAAGCCGCCGCGGTACCGAGCGCCACGGTCTGTGCGAAGAGCCTGTTCCGCGGTCGGCTTGAACGCATAGTTAGATTTTTCCATCACTAAATAGGCCAAAGAACACACCAACTCCCAATAGGCAGGACACGGCACCCATGAATGAAGCGTACTCAAGTGCTCGCGGGACCACCAATTGAGCAAATTTCAAGTGAATCCTCCACGGCACCATAACCAGAACGAGAGTTGTCACGATCAATAGCCATCCAAAGGCAAGAAATACAGATTCAAATCTCAATCCAGGTGCAGACGCCAGAAATGCGAGTCCAACAAGAAGGCGACAACCCATCTCAATAAAGTGAACGCGCGCGTTCTGCGCAAATCCCAATAGAAATTTGCGAAACTTCTGTGGACGAACGAACGCTACAACTCCAAGGGTGATCAAGAACGTTCCAAACACAGCTACTACGAGCATGGAAATCTCGACCATCATTTCTCCTAGAAGGGTCGCAACCTCTTCCCTGCCAAAAAAATCTAACGCCGTGTTAAGCCGCGCCGGCCGCGCAGCCAGGTTGAACGAACAGCCTGTTCCGGCGTCGGCTTGAACACATAGTTGGACGTCAGGTTCCTTGCCACTGTGCCCGAGCCTCCGATTGCCAGGAGCATCATGCCGTTGATCTTCCCCGCCTCAGGCCAATTGTGCAAGTGACAACCGTTCCACGTACCGCACTTCGAGGATGACAGGAAACAAGCCTTACCCGATTGATTTCACAGCGATGGATCATGGGCATGGCAAAGTTATGCCCCAACAGCAACTTCCGCCCCTTCTCCAGAAACACCTGCAACAAAATCCGCTCCATTCATACGACACTGGTGCTATTGCGCTTCTCCAACCTGAGCCAACAATAGCCAACGCTCAATGCTTTGGCTCTTCACACCACCCCACTCACGCTCTCCCCCGACCCGCCGCTGCTTCTGACGTCCAACGCCGCAATAAGCCGTTGCGGCACGAAATTGTCCGGTTTGAGCCAAGAGCCTGTTCCGCAATCGGCTTGATTGCATAGTTAGAACTCATTCCCCGCGATATCTCAACCCAGTTTTCCATAATGCGCGTGCCATATTTTCACTGCATCAATTTACCTCCTCCTACTATTGACTTGATCCTGGAGGATCCAAGACTAGCTGCATTTCATAGGATTCAAGCGCCACCGCGTGTCCATGCCACCTATCTTCCCTGGGATCAGGCCAAGACTTACTGACCCAAGGTTGACCATATTCATCTATATCCTCAACCTCGAATACCTGACCAATCATAGAGGCTACTTCAAGACGCTCTTCATCCGGAAGCGCATCAAACCACTCTCCCGAAAGCGAAAGAATCCGTACTCGAGATCCAAGCTCTACTTGCATCCCATCACAGTCAACAGGCATGCGAATGTTCCGGTTCACCTGATTAGTGTCGAACCTCAGTAGCCTCATCTTGACGTCCGGACAATCAAGCACTTACGAGCAGCTGACTTCCGTGGCTTGATTCGCGCAAGTTGTTGTTCTTTGGGCATTTTGATTGGTTCCGGCGCACGGCACACTGAGGTTCGACGCTAATCAGGTCCCCGCTTGAGCCTTCTTGCGCAATTGGAATTTGCTCCAGGTCCACCGCTTTGAAATTGGCACGCAGCAATATTCAACCTGTTGATTCAATAACGATAATCTGCGCGTTTAGCGAGCACAGCTACTACAACGCCTTTCAATTCCCAGCAACAGCACCGGAAAAATCCGCTCCATTCATACGACATTGCTGCTATTGCGGCTTGTCCTCACCTGATTAGCGTCGAACCTCAGTGTGCCGTGCGCCGGAACCAATCAAAATGCCAAAAGAACAACAACTTGCGCGAATCAAGCCACGGAAGTCAGCTGCTCGTAAGTGCTTGATTGTCCGGACGTCAAGATGAGGCTACTGAGGTTCGACACTAGTCAGGCCGGTTCATGAGTTCTAACGCCGCAATAAGCCGTTGCGGCACGTAAATAGCCGGCTTAAGCCAAGAGCCTGTTCCGCAATCGGCTTGATTGCATAGTTGGATTTCAGGTTTCTTGCCATACAGTCCGAGCACCCGACCGCGATATGACTCATGCTGTTGATGTTCCTCCCGCGAGCTCTGACGCGCAAGGCCTTGGCAAGACCGCCATCTCACGAGCGCGCCGCGGCCGTTGATCCAGTGCCCCTTCCCAGTTTCTTCGCTTCTTCCGACGCCTCATCACCACGAAGCCAGTCTCCACGACAAAGGGAGTACTGCGCTCTTCTTCCTCAGGACCACACCGGCTTTCCTGTTTCCGCGACATGGTTGCTAGAGCGGAATTCAGACACAGTTGCTACTGCGTTCTACCTCAGATCAGCCCAGAGCAAACCGCTCAAGCGTTGACGCTTCTGCGCCTCCACACTCAAGCCGCTCTCCCACAACCCGCCACTGCTTCTGAAATCCAACGCCGCATTAAGCCGTTGCGGCACGATAGTTTGATTTGGGCGAAGAGCCTGTTCCGCAATCGGCTTGAATGCATAGTTAGACCTTAATTCAGTTGCCCAAAGCTCTAAAGCCACCAGGATACTAAAGAGAGATACAGATCCAATCCATTCTCCTCACTTGCGATCTAGTTGGATCTTTCGTCAAAGACAACCAACTCGATGTTTGCCTCGGCAGCATGCCCTTCAATCTCACGAACTACGAGGGCGGAAAGGGAATCTCTTCGGGTCTGGGCTCGCCCAGAACACCTGTTCGCCTTCGGCCATTTGGCTCATTTCATCCTTCAAGTCGATAGGCCCACCAACCACGTTCTTTTTCTCAAGAATCTCTGACTCTGCCTTGATTCTATTTGTTCCGGGAAGAATTGAAAACTGCCAAAGTCCCGTGTCGTTGTCCTTCCAACTGTACAACTCAACGCCCTTGAACGATGAATTCACTGACCTCGGGACAGCCTGCGCCACTCCATTTGAACTTCCAAAGTGCAGAAACAGAACAAAAAGGATTGCGATAAGTTTAGTCATAAGGTCTAACGCCGCAATAACCCGCGCCGGCTGTAAGGCACGGTTTGAGCGAAGAGCCTGTTCCGGCGTCGGCTTGATTGCATAGTTAGGCCTTTCCTAGCTCATGGCGGACCCAAAGCATTGTCTCTCCATCAACATTGTAACCTTCACACCTCAAGATCTGATTAAGTGTCACTAGGAACGCGTCCGGACCATACCGTCGCTTTAGCTCTTTCAGCGACTCAATGGAGGGCTCCCCGGACTCTAATTCAATCTCGAGTTGGGTATCCGCGCAAATTTCTTCCCACCGTTCGAGTGAATTCTCCAGGAATTGGCGCGTTTCCAATTTCCCATCCAGCAAAATTTCAAAGGTTGTGCCATTCCTAACGAGTTCCCCGAGTAGCGTGCGAAGTGCTGCTTTCGATTCATCATGATCGAGCATGTACAACTGAGAAACGTTAATCGGTTCACGGGTTTCAAGAGCCTCCCGGATCTTTCGCACAGAATACCCTGACGCTGCGCGCGAGCGAGCGGACGGCCGACGTCAACTCTGTAAGCGTCCGACAGCGCCCATTGGTGCTCTGCCGGCGAGGATCTGTTACCCCGATCTCGGTGCCCAGCTCATCGGCAGCAGCGCATCGATCTCCCGGTTGAGCGTCGTCGGCAGGCGCTCCAGGACATCAGTCAGATAGGCCAGTGGGTCGTGGCCATGCGCCTTTGCGGTCTCGATCAGGCTGGTGGCTATCGCACACGCCTCGCCGCCGCGTTCGCTTCCTGCGAACAGCCAGTTCTTGCGCCCAACCGCGATTTCTCTGAGCGCGCGCTCGGCGGCGTTGTTGTCGATGGCGATCGCCCCGTCGTCGAGATAACGCGTCAGCGCAACCCAGTGCTTGAGCGTGTAGCCGATGGCCAATGCCGTCTGCGATTTCGGCAATAGCTCACGCAAGCTGTCCTCGCACCAGGACCGGAACGCGTCGAGGATCGGTCGTGCGTCGCGTTGTCGCCGTTTGCCGCGCTCCGGAGGACTTTCTCCCGCCTCGCTCGCGGCCCGCTCGATGGCGAACAACTCGCCGATGCGCTCGACCGCCTCGTGCGCCAGCACGCGCTGGCCGCTCTTGTCGGCCAATGCGGCGATCTCAAAGAACTTGCGCCGGGCGTGAGCCCAACATCCCACCTCCGGATCCGGGTCGCTGGCGGTACAGCTCGTCGTAGTTGCTCGCCGCGTCCGCCTGCAGCCAACCACCCTTCCACGAGCGCATGAAGTCGCGCACATGCTGGCCGGCCTTGTCGGCCGTGAAGTCGTACACCACGATGGCCGGATCGCGGCCCACATAGGCCCAGGCCCGTGCGCTGATCGTGCGGCCCACCGACTGTAGCGGCAGCACGGTCTCGTCGACGTGGATCACCGACTGCTGCATCAGCGCCGCCTGCAGGCGCAGCACCAGGGGCTTGAGCCACCCCGACAACGCGATCACCCAGTCCGACAGGGTGCTGCGCGGGATCGCCACGCCGCCCCGTTGATAGATCTCCTCGATGCGGAACAGTGGCAGGTGATCGGCGTACTTGGACACCAGGAGGTGCGCGCCGAGGCTCGCGTCCAGGTGCGAGCCGTCGATCAGTTGCGCCGGCAGCCTGGCGCAGCGCACGCCCGCTTCCGGCTGCCGCGGATCGGCGTACTTGGGGCGCACGATCAGCTTCTTGAAGAAGGCCGCCGGCTTGAAGCACAGCTTGACCGTCACTTCCTCGCCGATCTTCTTGAGCGGCGTGCCGTCAGAGGCCACCTTCTCGGACGCGGGCAGATCGACTTCGACCCGCTCTTCCGGCAAGCCCTTGGGCAGCACCAGACGCTGGCGTTCCACGACAGTCTTCTTCGGCGCCACCGGTTGCTCGGACTGGATCTCCTGCTCGATCAGCTCGATGTCGGCATTACCAAACATCGTCAGCTGATCGGCGTTCTCCGAGGACGCCCCGAAACGCTGCCGCTTGAGCGCGGCGAGTTGCTGTTCGAGGGCGGCGAGGCGCGCTTCGGCGCTCTCGGCGCGAGCCAGCGCCGCCTCGTAATCGGCGCGTGGGACGACGTCGGTGCTTGCCAGGACCATTCCGGCAGGCTACCCAGCGAGCACCGGAAAGCAATGCAAGTAACTGATATGCCGTCAAAAAGACAGATCGATCAAGCCACCCGCATCGCGGTTACCGGGCGTAGCCTGCGCACCGACAGATCGATCCCTTCCAGCACCAGCCGCAGGTCGCTCTCCGACAGCGCCCCGCCGTCACCGACGAGAATTGTCCACGCTCCAGACGCTTGCACATCAGCCACCAGCCATGGCGGTCGTACCAGAGGATCTTGACCTTGTCGCGCCGCGGTTGAAAAACACGTGCACTCGACAACGCCCGCTGCGGTCCCAGGCTCGCCTGCACCCGCAGCGCCAGGCCGTCGATCCCGAGGCGAAAATCCACGGCATCGGCACATACCCAGACCGGAAGGCCGCCAACCATCAGCGCCGACGCTCGAAGCGCAGTGGCTCGCCAACCAGCTCACGCAGCAACCGCCGACGCCAGGCCATGAAGGTTGCATACGACCAACCCTGCGCCCGGCAATACACCCGAGCGCTCAGGCGACTGCGCGAAGCGGCGCAGATGCGCATGAACCAGACCAACGAACCGAGGGAACGGGCCACGGCAGGACCCCGATGCCGATGAAGCCGTCAGCCTCGCAGCCATCCGAGATGGACGGAAGAATGGGCGCGGTCGGACGGATACCAACTCTGAGAATCCCGTGATTCGCAGTTGAACAAGACCGTGTGTCACCGTTCTCTCGACGAAAGGCCTAACGCCGCATTAAGCCGTTGCGGCACGATAATGGTTGGTCTGAGCCAAGAGCCTGTTCCGCAATCGGCTTGAATGCATAGTTAGACATCACGCCGTATATCTTTAGAACGCACCACTATTGCGACGCTCTCATACCGTACAGGACATTAAGATCAAGCAGGCGATGCCCAACAACAGCTCGCGCAGTCAAATCAAGAACAACCACCATAAAAACGTTGCGATCTTGCGTATCAAACAGCACGTGTTGAAACGTTAACGAAGAGTCTTCCCAAACATACGTCACGTTACCTTGGCAATAGTAAGAACCGAAGTCCGCTGGAGGGATGCTCTCGAAGTACGAAATGAACTCGAACGGCGGCTCCGTGTCCGCCGACACCTGCCGCATTGGTGCCGAGAACGTAGCTTTGAATTCCTGTTCCGATAGAGTTGCCATGATGTCTAACGCCGTGTTAAGCCGCGCCGGCCGCACAGCCAGATTGAGCGAAGAGCCTGTTCCGGCGTCGGCTTGAACACATAGTTGGACGTCAGGTTCCTTGCCATTATGCCCGAGCCTCCAATTTCCTTGAGCTGCACGCTGTTGATCTTCCCCGCCTCATGCTACTTGCGCAAGTGACCACCGAACCAGTTTCCCCGTTTCGAGGACGCCACGTAAGATGCCTTTCCCGTTCTATTTCGTACCTATGGATCAAGCGCATAACAAGGATGGCGCCCCAACAACGACTACCGACCTTCTCCAGAAACAGCCACGAAAGAACCCGCTCAATTGACAAGACACTGGTGCTATTGCGCTTCTTCTTCAACCCAAGCGAGCAAAATTTAACGCTCAGTGCTTTGGCTCTTCACACCACTCCACCTCATGCTCTCCCCCGACCCGCCACTGCTTCTGACGTCCAACGCCGCAATAAGCCGTTGCGGCACATTAATGTCCGGTTTGAGCCAAGAGCCTGTTCCGCAATCGGCTTGATTGCATAGTTGGATTTCAGGTTTCTTGCCTTACAGCCCGAGCACCCGACCGCGAGAAGACTCATGCTCTTGATGTTCCTCCCCTGAGATCTGCAGTGCAAGGCCTCGGCACGACCTTCACCGCTTGACCGGCCCGCAAGCCATTGTTCAAGCGCCCTTTCCAAGTTTCCACGCTTGTTCCGGCGCCTCATCACAAAGAATCCAGTCTCAAAGACAAGGGACTACTGCGCTCTTCTCCCACAGGACCACACCGGCTCTTCCGTTTCCAGGACATGGGTGCTAGAGCAGAATTCAGACGCAGTTGCTAGTGCGCTCAGATCAGCCCAGACCAAACCACTCAAGCTCTGGCGCTTCTGCGTCTCCACACTCAAGCCGCTCTCCCACGACCCGCCACTGCTTCTGAAATCCAACGCCGCATTAAGCCGTTGCGGCACGATAGTTTGATTTGAGCGAAGAGCCTGTTCCGCAATCGGCTTGAATGCATAGTTAGAACTCAGCCCGGCAAGTTATATGAGACTTTTGTTCCGTCAATTTTCACCACTCCGCGCGCGAAGTGCCTCAAAAAGCCCACTAAGTTGCTTCTCGGAAAGCTCCTTTTTAAAGAGCGCATGCAGCGTACTTAAAACTGTTTTCTCAGTTCTCGGTTTCGATGCCTTTCTCTTCACCAAATCAGCGATGGCAGCCTCCACTTGTGCATCTGGAGCAGAAGGCAGCGCTGGCTTAAAGTACGGCAGTTCAGCTATGCACTCCGACCTTGCGACCGAAATTTTCCGCGATTTCAAGTGTGATATAAGCGGGTCAAATCCAGAATCCTTTGAGACTATGTGAAAGTAAGCAGACTTGTCCTCCGATGCAAGCATTCCAAGATAGAAAGCAATGTGGAAATCCAGCGCGTTCTTTCCCGCAGAATCCAAGGGTATGTATTCGGCGTTCACCCCAAGAGGCTGGAGCGCCGCGGCCAGCGAAACGGGCACTCTCAATTGGTTTGGACCAAGGAAAACCTTTACCTTAAACGGCCCCTCTTTCAAGAGTGCCACATCGCTTGGTTGGACATTTTCAAAATCAACAAGCACGACGTTCAGGCGCATCGATGTTCCTCATACGGGCCGCTGAGTTCTAACGCCGCAATAAGCCGTTGCGGCACGAGAATGTCCGGTTTATGCCAATAGCCTGTTCCGCAATCGGCTTGATTGCATAGTTAGAGGTCACCGCTTCGGGGCCGCCTTCTTGTATGCGAGCGTACGTATGTTCCGTCTTTTCTGTAATATCCGCGCACTCGAACAGGGCCACAGGAACTGGTTACACAGGACCTTGCATAGCCAGAGCCAGGTATTGCCGCCTCAGAGTTTCGATAGGATTGGGTGAACGCGTATGCGCCGGTAATGTCCCTATTGCATCGCGCATGAGGTCGGATATAAGTTCCGTCCTTCTTAGCATAGCCATCGACCCACGTACAGCCATTGGCTATTTCGCCGGAATAGCCCGCTGGGTAGGCACAACGAAAGCTTTCCGCAATCATTCTCCCGCCAAGTGTTTCATGCTCTGGCTCAAGAATGCAGTTCACCCTCTCAAAACCGGATTCTACCCGACTGGCATTTCCGTAATCTTGATGATAACTCCCGGGGCTAGCACAAGAAGCCAGCGCAAATAGTGCAACAAGTACCCAGAACGTTCGCATAGTGACCTCTAACGCCGCATTAAGCCGTTGCGGCACCAAATTGTTCGGTCGAAGCCAAGAGCCTGTTCCGCAATCGGCTTGAATGCATAGTTGGACGTAAGGTTTCTTGCTTCACCGCCCGAGCCCCCACCCGCGATAAACGACATGCAGTTGATCCTCCTTCCTTCAGTCCTCTCCAGCACGGCTTTTACGCCACTTGAAGATCAGGAACACAGGCTCTTCTATCCAAGGCCACTATACCAATGATTTTCTTACCCTTTAGACAGAGAATCTCATTACCCGATCCCCGGCGCTCAAGCGCTCTTTCACGACAGAGGTGCTACTGCGCTCTTCCATTCCTTAAGCCCAGAACACCTTTCCCGTTTCAGCGACACGGGACCTAAAGCGCTTCTTTCAGCCCAAGATCCCACCCAAACAGCCCTCACCTTCGCCGCGACTGCGCTCTGAACCTCAGGATGCTCTCCAACGACCCGCCACTGCTTCTTACGTCCAACGCCGTGTTAAGCCGCGCCGGCCGCGCAGCCAGGTTGAACGAAGAGCCTGTTCCGGCGTCGGCTTGAACACATAGTTGGACGTCAGGTTCCTTGCCATTGTGCCCGAGCCTCCAATTTCCAGGAGCATCATCCCGTTGATCTTCCCCGCCTCAGGCCAATTGTGCAAGTAACAACCCTTCCACGTACCGCACTTCGAGGATGACAGGAAACAAGCCTTACCCGATTGATTTCACAGCGATGGATCATGGGTATGGCCAAGTTCGCGCCCCAACAGCAACTACCGCCCCTTCTCCAGAAACACCTGCAACAAAATCCGCTCAATTCATACGACACTGGTGCTATTGCGCTTCTCCAACCTGAGCCAACAATAGCCAACGCTCAATGCTTTGGCTCTTCACACCACTCCACTCACGCTCTCCCCCGACCCGCCGCTGCTTCTGACGTCCAACGCCGTGTTAAGCCGCGCCGGCCGCGCAGCCAGGTCGAACGAAGAGCCTGTTCCGGCGTCGGCTTGAACACATAGTTGGACGTCAGGTTCCTTGCCATTGTTCCCGAGCCTCCAATTACCATGAGCATCATGCCGTTGATCTACCCGCCACAGGCCAATTGTGCAAGTGACAACCGTTCCACGTACCGCACTTCGAGGATGACAAGAATCAAGCCTTACCCGATTGATTTCACAGCGATGGATCATGGGTATGGCCAAGTTCGCGCCCGAACAGCCACTACCGCACCTTCTCCAGAAACACCTGCAACAAAATCCGCTCAATTCATACGACACTGGTGCTATTGCGCTTCTGCTCCAACTTGGCCCGGCATGAACCGACGCTCAATTGCTTTGGCTCTTCACACCTCTCCACTCACGCTCTACTGCGACCCGCCACTGCTTCTGACGTCCAACGCCGTGTTAAGCCGCGCCGGCCGCGCAGCCAGGTTGAACGAAGAGCCTGTTCCGGCGTCGGCTTGAACACATAGTTAGAATTCGCCTGTCTACAGAGCGGAAACAAACCAACCGTAAAACCACCACCTCAATTTCCCACCTCAATTTCCCACCTCAAGTTCCCACCTCAAGTTCCCACCTCAAGTTCCCACCTCAATTTCCCACCTCAATTTCCCACCTCAATTTCCCACCTCAATTTCCCACCTCAATTTCCCACCTCAATTTCCCACCTCAATTTCCCACCTCAATTTCCCACCTCAATTTCCCACCTCATGCTTCCACCTCGATTCTCCAGCAAGATTTCCAAGATTTCCAGCTCAAGATTTCCACCTCAGGAACGCATCAAACGCTTCCCCCCTAGCCTCAACCTCAGATTCCCACACTCAAAACTCCCTCTCCACCCAATCAATTCCTCAACACATCCCTATCAAGCATCAACTCCGAACAAATTCCCACCCAGCATTCTAGCGTTTGACGAGCTCGGTCACGGCTACGCGAGCGAATTCTAACGCCGTGTTAAGCCGCGCCGGCCGCACAGCCAGGTTGAACGAAGAGCCTGTTCCGGCGTCGGCTTGAACACATAGTTGGACGTCAGGTTCCTTGCCATTGTGCCCGAGGCGCATCATTCCGTTGATCTTCCCCGCCTCAGGCCAATTGTGCAAGTGACAACCGTTCCACGTACCGCACTTCGAGGATGACAAGAATCAAGCCTTACCCGATTGATTTCACAGCGATGGATCATGGGTATGGCCAAGTTACGCCCCAACAGCAACTACCGCCCCTTCTCCAGAAACACCTGCAACAAAATCCGCTCAATTCATACGACACTGGTGCTATTGCGCTTCTCCAACCTGAGCCAACGCCACGCCTACCCGGTTTTCTCCCCACCCCACCACCCCCCCCTCTCCCACGCCCCGCCGCTGCCTGCGTCCAACGCCCGGTTTCGTCGCGCCGGCCGCGCAGCCAGGTTGAACGAAGAGCCTGTTCCGGCGTCGGCTTGAACACATAGTTAGAATTCGCCTGTCTACAGAGCGGAAACAAACCAACCGTAAAACCACCACCTCAATTTCCCA